>NZ_FNTJ01000001.1:2242803-2543106 GCF_900105185.1 Pseudomonas saponiphila
ATACATTTGCGCATCCAGGTGTTCTGGCAGCAGGAAGCCGGTACCGGCGCCGCCTGGCTGCCAGCACTTGAGCTTGAAGCCGTCGCGCATACCGCCGGCGTAGTCCTCGAACAACTCGCGCGCGGTCACGCCGAAAGGCAGCTCCCACAGGCCAGGGTTCTTCACCTTGCCGGAGAAGCCCATCAGCTTGGTGCCATGGTCTTCACTGCCTTCGCGGGCCAGGGATTTGTACCACTCCACGCCGTCGCCGATGATCGCCGGCACGTTGCACAGGGTCTCGACGTTGTTCACGCAAGTCGGCTTGCCCCACACGCCGACGGCGGCGGGGAAGGGCGGCTTGGAGCGTGGGTTGGCGCGACGGCCTTCCAGGGAGTTGATCAGGGCGGTTTCTTCACCGCAGATGTAGCGCCCGGCGCCGGTGTGCACGAACAGTTCGAAATCGAAACCGCTGCCCAGGATGTTCTTGCCCAGCAGGCCTGCGGCCTTGGCTTCTTCCACGGCACGACGCAGGTGCTTGGCGGCGGTGGTGTATTCACCACGCAGGAAGATGTAGCCGCGGTAGGTCTTCAGTGCACGGGCACTGATCAGCATGCCTTCGATCAGCAGATGGGGCAGTTGCTCCATCAGCATGCGGTCTTTCCAGGTGTTGGGTTCCATTTCGTCCGCGTTGCACAGCAGGTAGCGGATGTTCATGGATTCGTCTTTGGGCATCAGGCCCCACTTCACGCCGGTGGGGAAGCCCGCACCGCCGCGACCCTTGAGGCCGGCGTCCTTGACGGTCTGGACGATGTCGTCCTGGGACAGGTCGGCGAAGGCCTTGCGGGCTGCCGCGTAGCCGTTCTTGGCCTGGTACTCGTCGAACCATACCGGCTCGCCGTCGTCACGCAGACGCCAGGTCAGGGGGTGGGTTTCTGCGGAGCGCGCAATGCGATTCGCAGGGCCGAAAGAGGTCAGGGTCATACGTAGCCCTCCAACAGTTTGGCCACGCCAGCAGGCTGCACATCGCCGAAAGTATCGTCGTCGATCATCAGCGCCGGGGCCTTGTCGCAGTTGCCCAGGCAGCACACTGGCAGCAGGGTGAAACGGCCGTCGGCGGTGGTCTGGCCGAGGCCGATGCCCAGCTCGCTCTGGATCTGGCTGACCACGGACTCATGGCCGCCGATGTAGCAGACCATGCTGTCGCAGACGCGAATGATGTGGCGGCCCACAGGCTGACGGAAGATCTGGCTGTAGAACGTCGCTACGCCTTCAACGTCGCTGGCAGGAATGCCAAGGATCTCGCCGATGGCATAGACCGCGCCGTCTGGCACCCAGCCACGTTCCTTCTGAACGATTTTCAGGGCTTCGATGGACGCCGCGCGCGGGTCTTCGTAGTGATGCATCTCGTGCTCGATGGCCGAGCGCTCGGTTTCGCTCAGGGCGAAACGGTCTGTCTGGATAAGCGTGCTGTTCATGCTTAGCGGTCCACGTCGGCCATAACGAAGTCGATACTACCCAGGTACGCGATCAAGTCCGCGACCATGCTGCCGCGGATCACCGAAGGGATCTGCTGCAGGTGGGCGAAGCTTGGGGTACGGATCCGGGTGCGGTAGCTCATGGTGCCGCCATCGCTCGTCAGGTAATAACTGTTGATGCCCTTGGTCGCTTCGATCATCTGGAAGGATTCGTTGGCCGGCATGACCGGGCCCCACGAAACTTGCAGGAAGTGGGTGATCAAGGTTTCGATGTGCTGCAGGGTGCGTTCTTTCGGCGGCGGCGTGGTCAGCGGATGGTCCGCCTTGTACGGGCCTTCCGGCATGTTGCGCAGGCACTGATCGATGATCTTGATGCTCTGGCGCATTTCTTCCACGCGAACCATGCAGCGGTCGTAGGCGTCACCGTTGGCACCCAGCGGGACTTCGAACTCGAAGTTCTCGTAGCCGGAGTAGGGGCGCGCTTTACGCAGGTCGAAATCGCAACCGGTGGAACGCAGGCCGGCACCGGTGACGCCCCATTCCAGGGCTTCCTTGGTGTTGTAGGCGGCGACACCGATGGTCCGGCCCTTGAGGATGCTGTTCTGCAGGGCGGCCTTGGTGTATTCGTCGAGGCGCTTGGGCAGCCATTCGACGAAGTCCTTGACCAGCTTTTCCCAGCCGCGGGGCAGATCGTGGGCGACGCCGCCGATGCGGTACCAGGCCGGGTGCAGGCGGAAGCCGGTGATGGCTTCGATCACGGTGTAGGCACGTTGACGGTCGGTGAAGGTGAAGAACACCGGGGTCATGGCGCCGACGTCCTGGATGTAGGTACCCAGGAACAGCAGGTGGCTGGTGATGCGGAAGAACTCGGCCATCATGATGCGGATGACGTCGACCTTCTCCGGCACCTTGATGCCGGCCAGCTTCTCGACCGACAGCACGTATGGCAGGTTATTCATCACCCCGCCCAGATAGTCGATACGGTCGGTGTAGGGGATGAAGCTGTGCCAGGACTGACGCTCGGCCATCTTCTCGGCACCACGGTGGTGGTAGCCGATGTCTGGTACGCAGTCGACGATCTCTTCGCCGTCCAGCTGCAGGATGATACGGAAGGCACCGTGAGCCGAAGGGTGGTTCGGCCCCAGATTGAGGAACATGTAGTCCTCGTTGGCGCCGGAGCGTTTCATGCCCCAGTCTTCTGGACGGAAGCGTGCGGCTTCCTCTTCCAGCTGCTGCTTGGCCAGGTTGAGGCTGAACGGGTCGAACTCGGTGGCGCGGGCCGGGAAGTCCTTGCGCAGCGGGTGACCTTCCCAGGTCGGCGGCATCATGATCCGCGACAGGTGCGGGTGGCCGGCAAAGTCGATGCCGAACATGTCCCAGACTTCACGCTCGTACCAGTTGGCGTTGGGCCAGATGCCAGTGACGGATGGCAAGCTGAGGTCACCTTCGGACAGGGCAACCTTGATCATCACGTCGCTGTTACGCTCGATCGACAGCAAGTGGTAGAACACGCTGAAGTCGGCACCCGGCAGGCCCTGGCGCTTGGTGCGCAGGCGCTCGTCCACGCCGTGCAGGTCATAGAGCATGACGTACGGCTTGGGCAGGTTGCGCAGAAAGGTCAGGACTTCGATGAGTTTGGAGCGGGTAACCCACAGCACCGGCATGCCGGTGCGGGTGGCCTGGGCGGTGAACGCCTCAGGGCCAAAACGGTTATTGAGTTCGACGACCACATCCTGGTCGTCAGCCTTATAAGGCGGGATGTACAGAGCACTGCCTGTAGTCATGGTTTTTTATCGCTTTCGGTCAACGTAAAGAGTGAAGCCAGTGTCGTTTCTTTGTCAGAACAGATCTGGATCAGACTTCGTCAGGGCTGCGCAGGTTGGTGACCTGAATACGCTGTTCGCGGCGCTGCTCCTTTTGCGACGGCATCTCGGCGCGATACACGCCTTGATCACCGACGACCCAGGACAGTGGGCGACGCTCCTGGCCAATGGATTCTTGCAAGAGCATCAGGCCTTGCAGGAACGCTTCGGGGCGGGGCGGGCAGCCAGGTACGTAGACGTCCACGGGCAGGAACTTGTCCACCCCCTGAACCACGGAGTAGATGTCGTACATGCCGCCGGAGTTGGCGCACGAACCCATGGAGATGACCCATTTGGGCTCGAGCATTTGCTCGTAGAGACGCTGGATGATCGGCGCCATCTTGATGAAGCAGGTACCGGCGATAACCATGAAGTCCGCCTGACGCGGCGATGCCCGGATAACCTCGGCGCCAAAGCGCGCGATGTCATGGGGCGCCGTGAAGGCGGTGGTCATTTCCACGTAGCAGCAGGACAGACCGAAGTTGTACGGCCACAGGGAGTTCTTGCGCCCCCAGTTGACCGCGCCGCTCAGCACGTCTTCCAGCTTGCCCATGAAGATGTTTTTGTGGACCTGATCCTCTAACGGATCGGAAACGGTTTCACGTTCGCCGATCGGGTACTGATCGTTAGGAGCATCGGGGTCGATCCTGGTGAGATTGTATTGCATCGCCAAAGCCTCATTGTTTTAGCTTCGCCTGCCGCTTACGACGACCTTCCGGAGCCCAGTCAAGAGCCCCCACTCGCCAAAGGTAGACAAGACCTGCCAACAGAATTGCTATGAAAACAAGAGCTTCGACGAATCCGGTCCAGCCGCTTTCGCGGACGGACACAGACCAGGCAAAGAGAAAGAGGGCTTCGATATCGAAGATCACGAAGAGCATCGCGACCAGATAGAATTTGGCTGAGAGCCGCAAGCGGGCGCCACCGGTAGGTAGCATGCCGGACTCGAACGGTTCATTTTTGCTGCGGCCCCAGGCTTTTGACCCGAGGAGGCTGGAGACGCCGAGCATGAAGGCGCAAAGGCCGACAACACCCAGAAGGAAAATGGCAAAGCCCCAGTTGTGGGCCATGAGTCCTGTCGCTTCGGGCATGCTGGTAATCCTTAACAGAGAGCAAGAGTCTCTGAGCTTGATAAAGAAATAAAGCAGTGACGATATGTCGCAGCGCAATCAATCGCGCTGATTTTATGGCTAAACACCGGGCAAGTAAAATTTCTAAAGCGAAATTGTTTATCGTAATAAGGACATAGCTCACCCCAGTAGCCCCGTAAGCCGCAGCCTGCGGGCATTAGGGGAGGTTTTGTTAATTATGTTTTGTCACCGTTGCAACGAAAGTTACAGTGGCTAAATGATAATCAATATTATTTGTGGGCGGCTTTAATCTACTTTCGTTCGGGGCGTGGGAAAGTTGCTTGTTATATCCCTGTTACTGCAAGTAGCAGGGGCGCACCTTTTAACCCGATTTGCCCTGTGTAACACCGCCCTGGATCAATGTTTTGCCAGCTTTTCGGCGGGAGTGGGGCGGTTGGTGAGTTTTTGCGGCGAAGGGAGGCGGGCGCGACCTGTGCTTCGCCAGCGGGCAAAAAAACGCCCCGAACCAGTCGGGGCGTCAGCTTTACAGCAATGCAGTTGTTTTTACCGGATCTGCATTGGCCGCTCGATCAAGGCGCGAGGCCTGGAATCAATGGAACTGCTCTTCTTCGGTGGAGCCGGTCAGGGCGGTTACCGAGGATGAGCCGCCCTGGATCACGGTGGTCATGTCGTCGAAGTAGCCGGTGCCCACTTCCTGCTGGTGAGCCACGAAGGTGTAGCCCTTGGCGGCGTCAGCGAACTCCTGCTCTTGCAGTTTCACGTAGGCGGTCATGTCGTTGCGGGCATAGTCATGCGCCAGGTTGAACATGCTGTGCCACATGTTGTGGATACCAGCCAGGGTGATGAACTGGTGCTTGTAACCCATGGCGGACAGTTCGCGCTGGAACTTGGCGATGGTCGCGTCGTCCAGGTTCTTCTTCCAGTTGAAGGAAGGCGAGCAGTTGTACGACAGGATCTGGTCCGGGTATTCCTTCTTGATCGCCTCGGCGAAACGACGGGCTTCGTCCAGGTCCGGCTTGGCGGTTTCGCACCAGATCAGGTCAGCGTAAGGCGCGTAAGCCAGGCCGCGGGCAATCGCCTGGTCCAGGCCAGCCTTCACCTTGTAGAAGCCTTCCTGGGTACGAGTGCCAGTCACGAACGGCTGGTCGTATGGGTCGCAGTCGGAAGTTAGCAAGTCGGCGGCGTTGGCGTCGGTACGGGCCAGGATGATGGTCGGTACGCCGGCAACGTCGGCCGCCAGGCGGGCAGCGGTCAGTTTCTGCACGGCTTCCTGGGTCGGAACCAGTACCTTGCCGCCCATGTGGCCGCACTTCTTCACGGAAGCCAGCTGGTCTTCGAAGTGAACGCCGGCGGCGCCTGCTTCGATCATGCTTTTCATCAGCTCGTAGGCGTTCAGCACGCCGCCGAAACCGGCTTCAGCGTCGGCCACGATTGGCGCGAAGTAGTCGATGTAGCCTTCGTCGCCCGGGTTCTTGCCGGCTTTCCATTGGATCTGGTCGGCACGACGGAACGAGTTGTTGATGCGCTTGACCACGGTTGGAACCGAATCCACCGGGTACAGCGACTGGTCGGGGTACATGGATTCTGCGGAGTTGTTGTCCGCAGCCACTTGCCAGCCCGACAGGTAGATGGCCTGGATACCGGCTTTGACCTGTTGAACAGCCTGGCCGCCGGTCAGGGCGCCCATGCAGTTGACGAAATCTTTATCAGGACGGAAGGACGGCTTGGCACCTTGGGTGACCAGGTTCCAGAGCTTCTCGGCGCCCATGCGTGCCAGGGTGTGCTCGGGTTGAACCGAACCACGCAGACGGACCACGTCGGCAGCGGAGTAGGTGCGAGTCACGCCTTTCCAGCGCGGGTTTTCAGCCCAGTCTTTTTCAAGGGCTGCAATTTGCTGTTCGCGTGTCAGTGCCATGGAGATAAACCTCGTCGCGTCTTGTGTAAAAAGTCGTTCTTGGTTGGAAAATTCCGGCTCCGCCGACCACGCGTCATAACGTTGCGTGGAAGGCTGCTCGCTGACCAGGAAGCTTAGGCGGTCGAGGGGGTATGGCGGGGATGGCGACGGGTGAACGATGGCTCGAGGGGAAAAGTGAGCAGGTGAAGGCGGTCTGCGGTGCGCATTCGGGCGTCGTGGGCCTGGGTGCGTTCCAACAGTGTGTTGCCGATCGACCTAATTACGCTTCCGTCCCTCGGGACAACTTCGTTCCAGTCGCAATCTCGTCAAACACACCTTGTGGGCAGTACAGACACGAATCGGCTCAGGTGGGTAGGTTAGAGCAGCGATCCGAAGGCCCTTGCCAGGGCCCCTGATTAGCGGGAGCGAGGCCATCATGCCCGCGGTTTTTTGACCCGTCAAATGTTTTGTAGTGCTTTTTTTGCGCCACTACATCTTTGGTCTAATACGACTAATCAGTCAGTTTTTGGTGCTTTAGTCCAATGCGTCGACCTTGACCCGCAAGGTCATGTCATCCCGGCCTTGGGTCGAATAGCTGCGGCCCAGAGCCTGCTTGTCGGCCTGGGTCTGGCGATTGACACCCGCCAGGGTGATCCACTCGCCAAGGCGACCGCTGACGGTTGTGTCGGTACTTTGCACGTTCACTACATCGGGACGTTCCTGGCTCATGCGGTCACGATTGGTGCTGATGCTCAGGTGTACGGTTTCGCCGGTCACGCTGGCCGTGACATAGAAGCCCTGGGTGACGTTGCGGTACTGGGTCTGGTTTTGCGGGCGACCGTAGGGATCGGTCTGGGTGGTGGTCAGGGGCACACTCTGGCCGACCTGAATCAGGGCCGGCACGCCTTCGCTGGCCTGGATCTGCTGGATGCCACCGTCGCGGCTCTCGGTGCTGCGGTTGATGATCCGGGTTTGCGGCGCACCGTTGACCGAATACCCCTGGTTGTCCTGGAAGTTGTTTTCATTGGTGTCGACGGTGATCAGCAGGCGCTTGGCCGCCGTATCCAGTTGGGCAATGAAGGCCCGCAGTTCGGCGATCTTGCCCGGCTCGGCGTTGACGATCAGCTGGTTGCCATAGGCGCTGACCTTGCCGTCCTTGCCAAGAAAGTTCTGTGCCACTGGCAGCAGGTCGGCGCTGGTGCGGTTGTTCAGAGGCACGATCTCGGTGGCGGCCATGACCGAGCAGCTGAAGGTCAGCAGCAGCGTCGTGAGCAAGGTGCGTAGGGACATATCCGTTATCTCCGGAGTAGCTGGCGTAAAGCCTTGAGTTTGACACTTTGTCGGCTTTGGGTGGGGCAAGTTGAATCCTAGACGGCAAAACGCCCCGGCATCCTGCTCTTGCGCCTTTTAGGTGCAAGGGGATGGCGGGGCGTTCGCTCTGGCTATTGCCGTCAGGGCATGTCGGTCAGGCGCCGCGAACCATGTCGACGTGAGGAATCCCTGCTTCGAGAAACTCCTCGCTGACAATCGAGAAGCCCAGGCGCTCGTAGAACGGCGTGGCCTGGACCTGGGCGCTGAGCATCTGCTGCTTGAGGCCGCGTTTCTCGGCTTCGTCGATCACCGCATGCATCAGCGCATCGCCGACCTTCAGGCCGCGCCAGTCCTTGAGTACCGAAACCCGGCCCACATGGCCGTCGGGCAGCAGGCGCGCGGTGCCAATCGGAAAATCGCCCTCGAAGGCCAGGAAGTGCACGGCGCTGTCGTCGTCGGCATCCCACTCCAGCTCGGGCGGAACCGATTGCTCGGCAATGAACACCGCTTCACGAATGCGCCGGATCTCGGCGTTATCCTTTTGCCAGTCTGCGACACGTACGTGAATCTTATTCATCGGCAAACCCCAGGCTCCCTTGCTTGACCAGTTCACACAGCAGGCCGCGCCCATCTTCATCCGCCAGCCAAGGGCCGAGGTTGTCGATATGCAGGGCGTCGGCGGCGCAAATCATTTTCAGCAGCTCGCGCAGTTTACCGGGAAGCAAGCGGCTTTGGCCGCTGGCGAACAGCAGCAGGTCTTCATCCACTTCCGACCAGGCCAGGCGCGCGCTCGGGTTGCGGATCAGGATCGCGCCCTGTTCCAGGCTGCCCAGCAGGTCGTCTTCTTCCAGTTCCGGGCCGACCACCAGTTCCGGATAGCGTGGTTCGGTCATGAACTGGCCGAACCAGGTCAGCAGCAGGCGCTCGTCGCTCATGTGCTCGGCCAGCAGGCTCTTGAGACGGTCGAGGGCATCCTGCTGGATCTGGTGCGGGTCGCTGGCCGGCTGGACGTCGGCGTCGGTGTAGCGCTCTTCGTCCGGCAGGAACTGGCCGAGGAAGTCGGTGAAGTGAGTCAGGACCTCGGCGGCGCTCGGGGCGCGGAAGCCCACCGAATAGGTCATGCAGTCATTCAGCGCAACGCCGTAGTGGGCCAGGCGCGGTGGCAGGTAGAGCATGTCGCCCGGCTCCAGGACCCAGCTTTCGGTCTCTTCGAATTCGGCGAGGATGCGCAGGTCCGCGTGCTGCAGCAACGGGCTTTCGGAGTCGCACATCTGGCCGATCTTCCAGTTGCGCTTGCCGTGGCCTTGCAGCAGGAACACGTCGTAGTTGTCGAAGTGTGGGCCGACATTGCCGCCCGGTGCGGCGAAGCTGATCATCACGTCGTCGATGCGCCAGCTCGGCAGGAAGCGGAAGTGCTCCAGCAGCTCGGCGACTTCCGGGACGAATTGATCGACGGCCTGGACCAGCAGGGTCCAGTCGCGCTCCGGCAGCTTGCTGAACTCGTCTTCGGCGAACGGGCCGCGACGCAGTTCCCATGGGCGTTCGCCGTTCTCGATCACCAGGCGCGATTCGACTTCTTCTTCCAGGGCCAGGCCGGCCAGTTCATCGGGTTCGATCGGGCTTTCGAAGTCAGGCAGGGCCTGACGGATCAGCAGGGGCTTCTTCTGCCAGTAGTTACGCAGAAATTCCCGTGCAGTGATGCCGCCCAGAAGTTGAAGAGGAATGTCAGGATTCATGTGTAACCTATTGAAAAAATGTACTTTTCTAGCAGGAATAAAAACGCCCGGCGCGGCCGGGCGTCAAAGGGTCTAGCAGTCGGTCAGATGCGCTTGGCCTGGGCCACGGCATTGCCGATGTAGCTGGCTGGGGTGAGCTTCTTCAGCTCCGCCTTGGCCGCGGCAGGCATGTCTAGCCCGTCGATGAAAGTCTGCAGCGCTTCAGGGCTGATGCCCTTGCCGCGGGTCAGTTCCTTGAGCTTTTCGTAAGGATTTTCGATGTTGTAGCGACGCATCACGGTCTGGATCGGCTCGGCCAGCACTTCCCAGCAAGCGTCCAGGTCTTCAGCAATCTTCTGGGCATTGAGCTCCAGCTTGCTGATGCCCTTGAGGCTGGCTTCGTAGGCGATCACGCTGTGAGCGAAGCCCACGCCGAGGTTGCGCAGGACGGTGGAGTCGGTCAGGTCGCGCTGCCAGCGGGAAATCGGCAGTTTGCTTGCCAGGTGCTGGAACAGGGCGTTGGCTATACCCAGGTTGCCTTCGGAGTTTTCGAAGTCGATCGGGTTGACCTTGTGCGGCATGGTCGAGGAACCGATTTCCCCGGCGATGGTGCGCTGCTTGAAATAGCCCAGGGAGATGTAGCCCCAGATATCGCGATCGAAGTCGATCAGGATGGTGTTGAAGCGGGCGATGGCGTCGAACAGCTCGGCGATGTAGTCGTGCGGCTCGATCTGCGTGGTGTAGGGGTTGAAGGCCAGGCCCAGCTCGTCTTCGATGAAGGCGCGGGCGTTGGCTTCCCAGTCGATGTCCGGATAGGCCGACAGGTGAGCGTTGTAGTTGCCCACGGCGCCGTTGATCTTGCCCAGCAGTGGCACGGCGGCGACCTGGGCGATCTGGCGCTCCAGGCGGTACACGACGTTGGCCAATTCCTTGCCCAGGGTGGTCGGCGAAGCCGGCTGGCCGTGGGTGCGCGATAGCATCGGCACTTCGGCGAAGCGGATTGCCAGTTCGCGGATGGCGTTGGCGGTCTGGCGCATCAGCGGCAGCATCACTTCATTACGACCTTCGCGCAGCATCAGGGCGTGGGACAGGTTATTGATGTCCTCGCTGGTGCAGGCGAAGTGGATGAACTCACTGACGTTGGCCAGCTCAGGCAGCTTGGCGGCTTGTTCCTTGAGCAGGTATTCGATGGCCTTGACGTCGTGGTTGGTGGTGCGCTCGATCTCTTTGACGCGCTCGGCGTGCTCCAGGGAGAAGTTCTCCGCCAGGGCATTGAGGACGGCGTTGGCCTCGGCGGAGAACGCCGGCACTTCGCTGATGGCGCTATGGGCGGCCAGGCGCTGGAGCCAACGCACTTCAACGAGGACGCGAGCACGGATCAGGCCGTATTCGCTGAAAATGGGGCGCAGGGCCTGGGTTTTGCCGGCGTAGCGGCCGTCAACAGGGGAAACCGCAGTGAGCGAAGAGAGCTGCATGGGGTGTTCTCGGACAGTCGGGCAACGAAATGGGGCGCGTATCATACATGAAAATATCCGCCGGTCCGTTGCCAACTGACCGGCGTCTTACGCGCAGCTCTTGAAAGTCAGGCGCAGCTCAGCTGCTGCGCATCAACGGATAAAGTTCTTTAAGCAATTTGCGCCGGCTGATCACCAGTTGCCAGCGATGGCCGCCCAGCTGACGCCACAGGCGCGCCGAACGAATGCCGGCCAGTAGCAGGGCGCGGATCTTCGAGGCGTTGCTCGGTTGCTGCAGGTTGCGCATGTCGCCATGCACCTGGATGCGCTGGCGCAGGGTGCTCAGGGTGTCCTGGTACAGCCCGCCGCACGCGGCGATGACGTTTTCGTGGGCCGGGCCGAAGTGTTCCACCTGGGACTGGATTTGCGGCAGGCGTTTGCCGATGGTTTCCAGCAGGTCATCGCGCTTGGCCAGTTGACGCTCCAGGCCGAGCATCGACAAGGCGTAGCGCAGGGGCTCGCGTTGCAGGGTGCTGGGGTCGCGTTCCAGGGCGCCGATCAGGGCGCGATAGCCTTCGCGCAGGTTGATGTCGTCACCGCCGTAGACTTCCAGGGTGTCCTTCGGATCGCGGATCAGCAGGCTCCCGAGCATGCAGCTCAGGGCCGCTTCGCTGACCTGACCGGTCTTGGCGATGCGGTCCACCAGCACCGCGGCGAGGAATACTCCGCCCAGTGCCGTCAGTTGTTCCTGAATCGGGCTCATGGACGGACGTCCTTGCTGCTCCAGGGCTCGGCCACTTCGATGACGCCGCCACCGAGGCAGATTTCACCGTCGTAGAACACCACGGACTGGCCGGGAGTCACGGCGCGTTGCGGGTCATCGAAGGTGGCGCGGTAGCCGTTGGCGGTCTGCTCCAGGGTGCAGGGCTGGTCGCTCTGGCGGTAGCGCACCTTGGCGGTCAGGCGCCGTGGTTGGCTCAGGTCGATAGGGTTGACCCAATAGATGTCGGAAGCCAGCAGGGCGCGGGAGAACAGCCATGGGTGGTCGTTGCCCTGGCCAACGATCAGTTCGTTGTGCTCCAGGTCCTTGATCAGCACGTACCACGGCTCTTCACCGGCGTCTTTCAGGCCGCCGATGCCCAGACCCTGGCGCTGGCCGATGGTGTGGTACATCAGGCCGTGGTGACGGCCGATGACTTCGCCTTCGGTGGTCTTGATCTCGCCGGGCTGGGCGGGCAGGTACTGCTTGAGGAAGTCGCTGAAGCGCCGCTCACCGATGAAGCAGATGCCGGTGGAGTCTTTCTTCTTGGCGGTGGCCAGGTCGTGTTTCTCGGCGATGGCGCGTACTTCGGGCTTTTCCAGCTCGCCTACCGGGAACAGGGTCTTGGCGATCTGTTCACCGCCAACGGCGTGCAGGAAGTAGCTCTGGTCCTTGTTCGGGTCCAGGCCCTTGAGCAGTTCGGTGCGGCCGTCGATATCGCGGCGGCGCACATAGTGGCCGGTGGCGATCAGGTCGGCTCCGAGCATCAGGGCGTAGTCGAGGAACGCCTTGAACTTGATTTCGCGGTTGCACAGGATGTCCGGGTTCGGCGTGCGGCCGGCCTTGTATTCGGCCAGGAAGTGCTCGAACACGTTGTCCCAGTACTCGGCGGCGAAGTTGGCAGTGTGCAGCTTGATGCCAAGCTTGTCGCACACGGCCTGGGCGTCGGCCAGGTCATCCATGGCGGTGCAGTATTCGGTGCCGTCGTCTTCCTCCCAGTTCTTCATGAACAGGCCTTCCACCTGGTATCCCTGCTCCATCAGCAGGAGGGCGGAAACGGAAGAATCCACGCCGCCGGACATGCCGACAATGACGCGCTTCTTTTGGGTGTCAGAAGGGGCTGGATCACGCATAGGAATTCAACGGGTGTCTTGAAAAAGGACGCGATTCTAACAGGCTGAGGCCTGCAAGGCTAAAACTGCGGTTAAAGCATTGGTCGGATCAGTGCCAGGCTGTGCAGTTGGCCGTCCAGGTAATCGTCCAGGCATTGCAGGATCAACTCGCTGCGCCAGTGGGCACGCTGTTCCAGCAGTTGCTCGCGGGTCAGCCAGCGTGGGCCGATGATGCCGTCATCCAGCTGATAGTCCGGATGATGGCGCAGCGGTTTGGCGGCAAAGCACACGCGCTGGTAGGTCACGCCATTGCTCGGGGCGGTGTACAGGTAGATGCCGACCACGCCGGTCAATTCCACGTCCCAGCCGGTTTCCTCCAGGGTTTCGCGAATGGCCGCCTGGAGCAGGCTTTCATTGGCATCCAGGTGCCCGGCGGGCTGGTTGAGCACGGCCTGTTCACCCGAGTACTCCTCGACGAACAGAAAGCGGCCCTGGTCTTCGACGATGGTGGCGACGGTGATATGAGGTTGCCATTCCATAAGAACGCTCCTTTATAAAAAGGCGGGCATTGTAGGAGCCGGCTTGCCGGCGAAGCGAGCGCCGCATGTTCGGCGTGGAGGGGGCATTCGCCGGCAAGCCGGCTCCTACAGACTCCAGAAGCACAAACCCCGGCGCGGGGCCGGGGTTTGTGTATTCGCTCGTGCTTACACCAGCGCAGCAATGGCCGCGTTGAGGGTAGCGCTCGGGCGCATGGCCTTGCTCACCAGCTCAGGGTTGGCGCTGTAGTAGCCGCCGATGTCCACGGGCTTGCCCTGTACGGCGTTGAGCTCGGCGACGATGGTCGCTTCGTTCTCGGTCAGGGTCTTGGCCAGAGGGCTGAACTGCGCTTGCAGGGCGGCGTCCTCGGTCTGGGCGGCCAAGGCTTGTGCCCAGTACAGCGCCAGGTAGAAGTGGCTGCCGCGGTTGTCGATGTTGCCGACTTTGCGCGATGGCGACTTGTTGTTGTCGAGGAACTGGCCGGTAGCCTGGTCCAGGGTCTTGGCCAGTACCAGGGCTTTCGGGTTGTTGTAGGTGTTGCCCAGGTGCTCCAGGGAGGCGGCCAGGGCCAGGAACTCACCCAGGGAGTCCCAGCGCAGGAAGTTCTCTTCCAGCAGCTGTTGCACATGCTTCGGAGCCGAACCGCCGGCACCGGTTTCGAACAGGCCGCCACCGTTCATCAGCGGCACGATCGATAGCATCTTGGCGCTGGTGCCCAGTTCCATGATCGGGAACAGGTCGGTCAGGTAGTCGCGCAGCACGTTGCCGGTCACCGAGATGGTGTCCTTGCCGTCGCGGGTGCGGGCCAGGGTGAACTTCATGGCTTCGACCGGGGACATGATGCGGATGTCCAGATCGCTGGTGTCGTGATCCTTCAGGTAGGCCTGAACTTTCTCGATCATCACGCCGTCGTGGGCGCGCATCGGATCCAGCCAGAAAATCGCCGGGGTGCTGCTAGCGCGAGCACGGTTGACGGCAAGCTTGACCCAGTCCTGGATCGGCGCGTCTTTGGTCTGGCACATGCGGAAGATGTCGCCGGCTTCGACTTTCTGCTCCAGCAGCAGGCTGCCTTTGCTGTCGGTGACGCGAACCACGCCGTCAGCCTTGATTTCGAAGGTCTTGTCGTGGGAGCCGTACTCTTCGGCCTTTTTCGCCATCAGGCCGACGTTCGGCACGCTGCCCATGGTGGTCGGATCGAACGCGCCATTGGCTTTGCAGTCTTCGATCACGGCCTGGTAGATGGTGGCGTAGCAGCGGTCCGGAATCACGGCCTTGGTGTCGTGCAGCTGGCCATCGGTGCCCCACATCTTGCCGGAGTCACGGATCATCGCAGGCATCGAGGCGTCGACGATCACGTCGCTCGGCACGTGCAGGTTGGTGATGCCTTTGTCGGAGTTGACCATGGCCAGGGCCGGGCGGGCTGCGTAGACCGCCTGGATATCGGCTTCGATCGCGGCTTGCTGCTCGGCCGGCAGGGCTTTGATGCGGGCGTACAGGTCGCCGATACCGTTGTTCAGGTTGAAGCCGATTTCCTGCAGCACGGTAGCGTGCTTGCTCAGGGCGTCCTGATAGAACTCGGCAACGATCTGACCGAACATGATCGGGTCGGAAACCTTCATCATGGTGGCCTTGAGGTGCACCGACAGCAGCACGCCTTGTTTCTTGGCGTCTTCGATTTCAGCGGCGATGAAGGCGCGCAGGGCCTTTTTGCTCATCACGGCGCAGTCGAGGATCTCGCCGGCTTGCACGCTGGTCTTTTCTTTCAGGACGGTAGCAGTGCCGTCTTGAGCGATCAGCTCGATCTTGACGCTGTCAGCGGCTTCGATCAGGGCGGCTTTTTCGCTGCCGTAGAAGTCGCCGTTGCTCATGTGGGCAACGTGGGACTTGGAGTCCTTGGCCCAGGCGCCCATCTTGTGTGGGTGCTTGCGTGCGTAGTTCTTCACCGACAGCGGGGCGCGACGGTCGGAGTTGCCTTCACGCAGAACCGGGTTCACGGCGCTGCCCTTGACCTTGTCGTAACGCGCCTTGGCGTCTTTGTCGGCATCGCTGGTCACGGTTTCCGGGTAGTCCGGCAGGGCGTAGCCCTGGGCCTGCAGTTCCTTGATCGCGGCTTGCAGTTGCGGGACCGAGGCGCTGATGTTCGGCAGTTTGATGATGTTGGCTTCTGGGGTGACGGCCAGCTCGCCCAGTTCGGCGAGGTGGTCCGGTACCGCTTTGGCACCCAACTGCTCAGGGAAGCTGGCGAGGATGCGGCCGGCCAGGGAGATGTCGCGGGTTTCCACGGCGATATCAGCCGAAGCGGTGAAGGCTTCTACGATAGGCAGCAGGGAATAGGTGGCGAGGGCCGGGGCTTCGTCGGTGAAGGTATAGATGATCTTCGAGCGGGTGGGCATATTCGGATTAACTCTCTTCTTTGCTAAAGCGTGCGCAGAAACTCGAGGTGCGCCGGGTAAGCGCTTTCGTTCAAAGGTCATCCATGAGCCGAATGTCGAGGTTTCTTCGCGGTGATGTTGGGTGCATCAGTCGAGCGTCAAGCGGGTGGGCTGCGGTAACAACCCGGCTTTGGGCGGCCAGTCTCGGCTTGTTTTCTTCGGTAGCAGAGCGTTCGGCCGTCGTGACTCTGTGGTCAGCGGCGGCATTATACATAGGTAGCTAGCAAAGCGCCGGTGCTTCATAGGTACCGGTGCTCGTCCATTGGTCTAAAGGTCGCAGGCGGGGTGCAGGCGTAGAGTCGTCGGCTGTGCTCGAATTTGGCACTTTTCCCTTTGCATTCAGGCTTGTAGGCCGCGAACTGTAAAGCTTTCACGGCATATGGGTGGAACATGAGGTTCCCGTCCAGATTCAACTGGGTTACGCTCGAACGCAGCCAGATGTTCAATCCACACAACGGAGTTCAGCATGGGATACAAGAAGATTCAGGTTCCAGCAGTCGGCGACAAAATCACCGTCAACGCAGACCATTCTCTCAATGTTCCTAACAACCCGATTATTCCTTTCATCGAAGGCGACGGTATTGGTGTTGATATCAGCCCGGTCATGATCAAGGTTGTCGATGCTGCGGTTAAGAAGGCTTACGGCGGCGAACGCAAGATTTCCTGGATGGAAGTTTATGCCGGGGAAAAAGCGACTCAAGTGTACGACCAGGACACCTGGCTTCCTCAGGAAACCCTGGATGCTGTGAAGGATTACGTGGTTTCCATCAAAGGCCCGCTGACCACTCCGGTCGGTGGCGGTATCCGTTCCCTGAACGTGGCCTTGCGTCAACAGCTGGACCTGTATGTGTGCCTGCGTCCGGTGCGCTGGTTCGAAGGCGTGCCCAGCCCGGTGAAAAAGCCGGGAGATGTGGACATGACCATCTTCCGTGAAAACTCCGAAGACATTTACGCCGGTATTGAGTGGAAGGCCGGTTCGGCAGAAGCCACCAAGGTCATCAAGTTTCTTAAAGAAGAAATGGGCGTCACCAAGATCCGTTTCGACGAAAACTGCGGTATCGGTGTCAAGCCGGTTTCCCTGCAGGGCACCAAGCGTCTGGCGCGCAAGGCGCTGCAATATGTAGTGGATAACGACCGCGACTCGCTGACCATCGTGCACAAAGGCAACATCATGAAGTTCACCGAAGGTGCCTTCAAGGAATGGGCCTATGAAGTGGCGGCCGAAGAATTTGGCGCCACCCTGCTGGACGGCGGGCCTTGGATGCAGTTCAAGAACCCGAAAACCGGCAAGAACGTCATCGTCAAGGATGCCATCGCCGATGCCATGCTCCAGCAGATCCTGCTGCGTCCGGCGGAATACGATGTGATCGCCACTCTTAACCTCAACGGTGACTATCTGTCCGACGCCCTGGCGGCGGAAGTGGGCGGTATCGGTATCGCTCCAGGTGCCAACCTGTCCGATACCGTGGCCATGTTCGAGGCAACCCACGGTACTGCGCCCAAGTATGCCGGCAAGGATCAGGTCAACCCGGGCTCGCTGATTCTCTCTGCGGAGATGATGTTGCGTCACATGGGCTGGACCGAGGCTGCTGATCTCATTATCAAGGGCACCAACGGCGCGATTTCGGCCAAGACCGTGACCTATGACTTCGAGCGTCTGATGGAAGGTGCGACCCTGCTGTCTTCCTCGGCATTCGGCGATGCGTTGATCTCGCACATGTAAGCGCAATCGCGCACAAAGCAAACCGGCCGACTCAATCCCTTGAGTCGGCCGGTTTTTTTATGACTGGATGTTGGGTATATCAGCTCAAGGCGCTTTCAGGTTGTGCCTCTGCGGGGATGATTTCACCGGGCACCTTCAAGGCGTTGATTTTGACCGCATGCAGGCCCTTGGGGCCCTGGATGATCTCGAAGCTCACAGCCTGTCCGGCTTTCAAGGTCTTGTAGCCATCCATCTCGATGGCCGAGTAATGGGCAAACAGATCATCCGTCTTGCCCTCCTCATTAATAAAGCCATAACCCTTGGCATTGTTGAACCACTTGACCTTACCGCTAGCCATACTCATATCCCTCTGCAACAGACTCCATCACTGGAGTATCATCCAGTTCATCCGCCGCCAAGCTTGGTAAAAAGGTTGACGCCGCGGACGTTTATTACCCAATGTGGGCCCTATTGGTTGTAACACCGTTTTGCCGATAGTCAAGGTGACCCGGCGGTCGGAGTTGAATTCCATCCAGAGCGCCCCAACCACTGTATTTGCACAACTGACGAACCTTTCTTTCCATGCATGCAATCAGCCAGATTCGACTAACATTCAATCAGGATCGCCCGGACTTGCACGACGACGATTCCGCTGGCTTGGCTGTACAGGAAGCTAAGCCTGCGTTACAGGCGCCGCCGATGTACAAGGTGGTTTTGTTCAACGATGACTACACCCCGATGGATTTCGTCGTCGAAGTGCTCGAGATGTTTTTTAACCTGAATCGCGAGCTGGCGACCAAGGTCATGCTGGCCGTCCATACAGAAGGGCGGGCAGTGTGTGGATTGTTTACCCGCGACATCGCCGAGACAAAGGCCATGCAGGTCAACCAGTACGCCCGGGAAAGCCAGCATCCGCTACTCTGTGAAATCGAGAAGGACGGTTAACGCCGACCACTTGGGTATGAGGTGAAGCTATGTTAAACCGCGAGCTCGAAGTCACCCTCAATCTCGCCTTCAAGGAGGCCCGTTCGAAGCGTCATGAGTTCATGACCGTCGAGCACCTTCTGTTGGCTCTTTTGGATAATGAGGCCGCCGCCACCGTTTTGCGTGCCTGCGGAGCAAACCTCGACAAACTCAAGCACGACCTGCAGGAGTTCATCGACTCCACCACGCCGCTGATCCCGGTACATGACGAGGATCGCGAGACTCAGCCTACCCTGGGTTTCCAGCGTGTGCTGCAGCGTGCTGTCTTTCACGTCCAGAGCTCGGGCAAGCGTGAAGTCACTGGCGCCAATGTGTTGGTAGCTATCTTCAGTGAGCAAGAGAGTCAGGCGGTGTTCCTGCTCAAGCAGCAGAGCGTCGCTCGTATCGATGTGGTCAATTACATCGCCCACGGCATCTCCAAGGTGCCAGGGCATGGCGATCATTCTGAAGGTGAACAGGATATGCAGGATGAAGAGGGTGGTGAGTCGTCTTCTTCGAGCAATCCCCTGGATGCCTATGCCAGCAATCTCAATGAGCTGGCCCGTCAGGGGCGCATTGATCCGCTGGTAGGGCGTGAGCAGGAAGTGGAGCGTGTAGCCCAGATCCTGGCGCGTCGGCGCAAGAACAACCCGTTGCTGGTGGGTGAGGCGGGTGTGGGCAAGACGGCGATTGCCGAAGGCCTGGCCAAACGTATCGTCGACAATCAAGTGCCGGACCTGCTGACCAACAGCGTGGTCTACTCCCTGGATCTCGGGGCATTGCTGGCGGGTACCAAATACCGTGGCGACTTCGAGAAACGCTTCAAGGCGTTGCTGGGCGAGTTGAAAAAGCGTCCTCAGGCGATCCTGTTCATCGATGAGATCCATACCATCATCGGTGCCGGTGCGGCGTCCGGTGGCGTGATGGATGCCTCGAACCTGCTCAAGCCGTTGCTGTCGTCGGGCGACATCCGCTGCATCGGTTCGACTACGTTCCAGGAGTTCCGTGGCATTTTCGAGAAGGATCGCGCGCTGGCGCGGCGCTTCCAGAAAGTCGATGTGTCCGAGCCTTCGGTTGAAGACACCATCGGTATCCTGCGCGGTCTCAAGGGGCGTTTCGAACAGCATCACAGTATCGAATACAGTGATGAGGCGCTGCGTGCGGCTGCGGAGCTGGCCTCGCGCTACATCAATGACCGGCATATGCCTGACAAGGCCATCGATGTGATTGACGAGGCGGGTGCCTATCAGCGTCTGCAACCAGTCGACAAGCGCGTGAAGCGCATTGAAGTGGCTCAGGTTGAAGACATCGTGGCGAAAATTGCCCGTATTCCGCCAAAACATGTCACCAGCTCTGACAAGGAGCTGCTGCGCAACCTTGAGCGCGATCTCAAGTTGACGGTATTCGGTCAGGATGCGGCGATCGATTCGCTGTCCACGGCGATCAAGCTGTCCCGTGCCGGCCTGAAATCCCCGGACAAACCCGTCGGTTCCTTCCTGTTCGCCGGTCCTACCGGTGTCGGCAAGACCGAGGCGGCCCGGCAGTTGGCCAAGGCCATGGGCATCGAGCTGGTGCGCTTCGACATGTCCGAGTACATGGAGCGGCATACTGTCTCGCGTCTGATTGGTGCGCCTCCCGGCTATGTCGGTTTCGATCAGGGCGGATTGCTGACCGAAGCGATCACCAAGCAGCCACATTGCGTGTTGTTGCTTGATGAGATCGAGAAGGCTCATCCGGAAGTCTTCAACCTGCTGTTGCAGGTGATGGATCACGGCACCCTGACCGACAACAACGGGCGCAAGGCGGATTTCCGCAATGTCATCCTCATCATGACCACCAACGCCGGTGCTGAAACCGCGGCGCGAGCCTCCATAGGTTTCACTCATCAAGATCATTCTTCCGATGCCATGGAAGTGATCAAGAAGAGCTTTACGCCGGAGTTCCGTAACCGTCTGGACACCATTATCCAGTTCGGTCGCCTGAGCCATGAAGTGATCAAGAGCGTGGTGGACAAGTTCCTTACCGAGCTTCAAGCACAGCTGGAAGACAAGCGCGTGCAGCTGGAAGTGACCGATGCCGCTCGCAGCTGGCTGGCAGCCGGTGGTTACGACGTGACGATGGGTGCGCGTCCGATGGCGCGTTTGATCCAGGACAAGATCAAGCGTCCCCTGGCCGAGGAGATCCTGTTTGGCGAATTGTCCGACCATGGCGGTGTGGTGCACATCGACATCAAGGATGGCGAGTTGACCTTCGATTTCGAAACCACGGCGGAAATGGCTTGATGGCCGCATAACGCAGCAGTACCGCCAAAGGCACCGGAGGGTGCCTTTGTGCTATCTGGGGTTTGAACAGTTTTTTGCAGACGAACAAAAACGCCCGGCATAACCGGGCGTCTTGTATTGACTTGCTTAGCGAGCGCGGTAAGTGATGCGCCCTTTGCTCAAGTCATAGGGCGTCAGCTCGACGCGCACTTTGTCACCGGTAAGAATACGAATGTAGTTCTTGCGCATCTTGCCGGAAATATGCGCGGTTACGACGTGCCCATTTTCCAACTCCACGCGAAACATGGTGTTGGGCAGGGTGTCGACGACAGTGCCTTCCATTTCGAAGCTGTCTTCTTTCGACATGCAGTAAAGCCCTCGGTATCCAATGAATGGCCCGGTGCAACTGCGCCAGGCAAAAGCGGCGTGCATTGTGCCCGAAAAGAGGGGTTTAAGCCAAGACCTTCTAGTTGAGGATCACCCATCTCTGGTTAACCAGTAGCTCTATGGGGCGATATTGGGTCTTGTAGCTCATCTTTTTGCAGTTTTTGATCCAGTAGCCGAGGTAGACCGCATCCAGGCCCTGGCGCAGGGTTTCGCCGATTTGCCAGAGAATCGCATAGCGCCCCAGGCTGCGGCGTTCTTCGTCAGGTTCATAGAAGGTGTAGACCGCGGAAAGGCCATTGGGTAGCAGATCGGTGACTGCTACGGCCAGCAGGCGACCGTCCAGGCGAAATTCATAGAAGCGCGAGAATGGCAGGTCGCGTACCAGAAAGGTCGAGAACTGGTCGCGGCTGGGGGGGAACATGTCGCCATCGGCGTGGCGTTGCTCGATATAACGTTGATACAGCTCGAAATATTCTTCACTGAACGCTGGTTTGGCTGCTTGTACCTTCAGGTCGCTGTTGCGTTTGAGGATGCGTTTTTGTTGGCGGTTGGGCAGGAACTGCGCCACGGGGATGCGCGCCGGCACACAAGCGTTGCAATTTTGGCAATGGGGTCGGTACAGGTGATCTCCACTGCGGCGAAAACCCATTTCCGACAGATCCGCATAAACATGCACGTCCATGGGCTGGCTGGGATCGAGGAACAAGGTAGTGGCCTGTTCGTCGGGCAGGTAGCTGCAAGAGTGGGGTTGAGTCGCATAAAACTTCAGGCGCGCCAACTCGGTCATGAGTCAACCCTCGGAATAAGCTTTGAAATTAAGTGTAAGCCACTGCTGTCAAACCCGCCTAGCAAACCCATATGGCGCGGCTCGGCTGATCCAGGTGTTGCTTGAGGTAATCGGCGAACTCCGTTCGAGTAATGGATCTCGCCCCCAGGCTTTGCAGATGTTCGGTAGGCATCTGGCAGTCGATCAGCACAAAACCCCATGCCTTCAGATGGCGTACCAGGGTGGCGAAGCCGAATTTCGAAGCGTTATCGGCGCGGCTGAACATCGACTCGCCAAAGAACAACTGTCCCATGGCCAGGCCATAAAGGCCTCCCACCAGTTCGCCCTGATCCCAGACTTCCACCGAGTGAGCGTGGCCGCGCTGGTGCAGTTGCTGATACGCCTGCTGCATGGCTTCGCTGATCCAGGTGCCGTCGGCGTAGGCGCGGGGGGCTGCGCAGGCGCTGATCACCGCAGCGAAATCCTGGTCGAAGGTCACTTCATAACGCTGTTTGCGCAGCAGCTTGCCCAAGCTGCGTGACACGTGCAGCTCATCGGGGAAGAGCACGGTGCGCGGGTCCGGAGACCACCAGAGAATGGGCTGGCCTTCAGAAAACCAGGGAAAGCAGCCGTGACGATAGGCCTGAATCAGGCGATCGGCGGACAGGTCACCGCCCGCAGCCAGCAGCCCGTTGGGCTCGCGCATGGCTTTTTCCAATGGGGGGAAATCAAGCTTGTTGCGTTGTAACCAGGTCAGCATGGCATCCAGACTTACGGCAGGGGAGGGCGGTGGCGGGCCGATGATGGCCCGCCACAAGCGTAGGGCGAGGGCTTAGTGGTCGTCGAGGAA
Source organism: Pseudomonas saponiphila (assembly GCF_900105185.1). Classification (NCBI taxonomy): domain Bacteria; kingdom Pseudomonadati; phylum Pseudomonadota; class Gammaproteobacteria; order Pseudomonadales; family Pseudomonadaceae; genus Pseudomonas; species Pseudomonas saponiphila. The sequence goes on from NZ_FNTJ01000001.1 coordinate 2,265,355, forward strand.
TTTTTCTGCATCCAGGGCTGCCATGCAGCCGGCACCGGCGGATGTAATGGCTTGGCGGTAGACGTGGTCGGCCACATCGCCGGCGGCGAATACTCCCGGGATGCCGGTGGCGGTGGCGTTGCCTTCGCTGCCTCCCTTGATCAGCAAATAGCCGTCACGCATCTCTAGTTGCCCCTGGAACAGATCGGTATTGGGCTTGTGGCCGATGGCGATAAACACCCCGGCCAACGCCAGGTCCCTGGTTTCTCCGCTATGGCTGTCCTTGAGGCGGGCGCCGGTCACGCCGCTGGCATCCCCCAGCACTTCTTGCAGGTGCTGGTTCCAGTGCAGGCGAATATTGCCGTTGGCGGCCTTGTCGAACAGCTTGTCCTGAAGGATTTTCTCCGCGCGAAGCTTGTCGCGGCGGTGCACCAGGTGCACTTCCTTGGCGATGTTGGACAGGTACAGGGCCTCTTCCACGGCGGTATTGCCACCACCCACCACCGCCACCACCTGATTGCGATAGAAAAAGCCGTCGCAGGTGGCGCAGGCGGAAACCCCTTTGCCGGCAAACGTTTCTTCCGATGGCAGGCCCAGGTACTGCGCCGACGCGCCAGTGGCGATGATCAGCGCGTCGCAACTGTAGGTGCCGCTGTCGCCGATGAGGATAAACGGCCGTTGCTGCAACTGAGCGGTGTGGATGTGGTCATAGACAATCTGGGTGTCGAAGCGCTCGGCGTGTTTCTGCATGCGCTCCATCAGCACCGGACCGGTCAGGCCTTCGACGTCACCGGGCCAGTTGTCGACTTCAGTGGTGGTGGTCAGTTGGCCGCCGGCTTGCAAGCCGGTGATCACTGTCGGTTTGAGGTTGGCACGCGCGGCATAAACGGCGGCGCTGTAACCGGCAGGGCCGGAGCCCAGAATGATCAGGCGGGAATGCTGTGCTGGGTTCATAAAAACACCTCATAAGCCTTTGTCACAAAAGAGAATGCATGCTCCAATTGAACAGTGCGTTTTACGCAAGTGGCTATGCTTAACAGACTGTTCTGACGTGGCATGGTGTGAACAAACCCGTACAATACGACGATGTACCAGGCTTATTCAGAAACGCACCGTTTCAGAAGCAAGGGGCAGAGTGTTAAAAGTAGCCCCAGTTACGCCGGTCAATTTTATTTACCTGCTCGGATTGAGCAGTATCTTGTAGTCAATCACCCGTTGGACGCGCTTATGGCGCAGGAAAAGACGCGTTTTGAAGAAATCCACCGCAGCACCTAAACCTGTTGTTCCGCTTTGGCGTCAGCAATTGCACTACCGGCTCAAGGAAGGTGCGTTGATCGCCATTGGAGCCCTGTGTCTGTTCTTGATGATGGCACTTCTGACCTACGGTAAAGATGATCCGGGTTGGAGTCATAACAGCAAGATCGAAGATGTGCAGAACTTCGGTGGTCCCGCCGGTTCTTACAGCGCCGATATCCTGTTCATGGTGTTGGGTTACTTCGCTTATATCTTCCCGCTGCTGTTGGCGATCAAGACTTACCAGATCTTCCGCCAGCGCCATGAACCCTGGCAGTGGAGCGGCTGGCTGTTTTCCTGGCGGCTGATCGGCCTGGTGTTCCTGGTGCTGTCCGGCGCCGCGCTGGCCCATATCCATTTCCATGCACCCACCGGCCTGCCTGCCGGTGCCGGTGGCGCCCTGGGTGAAAGCCTGGGCGACCTGGCCAAGAATGCCCTGAACGTGCAGGGCAGTACCCTGATGTTCATTGCCCTGTTCCTGTTCGGCCTGACGGTATTTACCGACCTGTCCTGGTTCAAGGTGATGGATGTCACTGGCAAGATCACGCTTGACCTGTTCGAGCTGTTCCAGGGCGCGGCCAATCGCTGGTGGGATGCCCGCGTGGAGCGCAAGCAACTGGTGGCGCAACTGCGCGAGGTGGATGCTCGGGTCGATGAAGTCGTGACCCCCAACATCGCCGACAAGCGCGAGCAGGCCAAGGTCAAGGAGCGCCTGATCGAGCGCGAGCAGGCGTTGAGCAAGCACATGTCCGAGCGCGAGAAGCAGGTGCCGCCCGTGATCACGCCGGTGGCGGTCAAGCCGCCCGAGCCCAGCAAGCGCGTGCAGAAAGAGAAGCAGGCGCCGCTGTTCGTCGACAGCGCGGTGGAAGGCACCTTGCCGCCGATCTCGATTCTTGATCCGGCGGAAAAGAAGCAGCTCAATTATTCACCCGAGTCCCTGGCCGCCGTCGGTCACCTGCTGGAAATCAAGCTCAAGGAATTCGGCGTCGAGGTCGCGGTGGACTCGATCCATCCAGGTCCGGTGATCACCCGTTACGAAATCCAGCCGGCGGCGGGGGTGAAAGTCAGCCGTATCGCCAACCTGGCCAAGGACCTGGCCCGTTCCCTGGCGGTGACCAGTGTGCGGGTGGTGGAAGTGATTCCCGGCAAGACCACCGTCGGCATCGAGATCCCCAACGAAGACCGGCAGATCGTGCGCTTCTCCGAAGTGCTCTCGACCCCGGAATACGACAACTTCAAATCCCCGGTCACCCTGGCCCTGGGCCACGATATCGGTGGCAAGCCGATCATCACCGACCTGGCGAAAATGCCTCACTTGCTAGTGGCCGGTACTACCGGTTCCGGTAAGTCGGTGGGGGTCAACGCCATGATCCTGTCGATCCTGTTCAAGTCCGGCCCGGAAGACGCCAAGCTGATCATGATCGACCCGAAAATGCTCGAACTGTCGATCTACGAAGGCATTCCGCACCTGCTGTGCCCGGTGGTCACCGACATGAAGGACGCGGCCAACGCCCTGCGCTGGAGCGTGGCAGAGATGGAGCGGCGCTACAAACTCATGGCCAAGATGGGCGTGCGCAACCTTTCGGGCTTCAACGCCAAGGTCAAGGAAGCCATCGACGCCGGCACGCCGCTGGCCGATCCGCTGTACAACCGCGAAAGCATTCACGACGAAGCGCCGCTGCTGACCAAGTTGCCGACCATCGTCGTGGTGGTGGACGAATTCGCCGACATGATGATGATCGTCGGCAAGAAGGTCGAAGAGCTGATCGCCCGTATCGCCCAGAAGGCCCGGGCCGCCGGTATCCACCTGATCCTCGCGACCCAGCGGCCGTCGGTGGACGTGATCACCGGCCTGATCAAGGCCAACATTCCGACCCGCATGGCGTTCCAGGTATCGAGCAAGATCGACTCGCGGACCATCATCGACCAGGGCGGCGCCGAACAGCTGCTGGGCCACGGTGACATGCTCTACATGCCGCCGGGCACCAGCCTGCCGATTCGCGTCCACGGCGCCTTCGTCTCCGACGATGAAGTGCACCGCGTCGTGGAGGCCTGGAAGCTGCGCGGCGCGCCGGAATACAACGACGATATCCTCAACGGTGTCGAAGAGGCGGGCAGTGGTTTCGAAGGCAGCAGCGGCGGTGGCGACGGCGATGATCCGGAAGCCGATGCGCTGTACGACGAAGCCGTGCAGTTCGTCCTGGAAAGCCGCCGGGCCTCGATCTCGGCGGTACAGCGCAAGCTGAAGATTGGTTACAACCGCGCCGCCCGGATGATCGAGGCCATGGAAATGGCCGGGGTGGTGACGGCGATGAACACCAACGGCTCCCGCGAAGTGCTGGCGCCTGGCCCGATGCGCGACTGATCCCGTTTCGTTTTCAGCGGCGTGATGCCACGCCGCTCGTGTACCCATCCAATTTATGAGGAATTCCATGCGCCTGATTCGCATGTTGCTGCTGCCGGTACTGGCTGTGACCACCTTGTCGGCCCACGCCGACCCCAAAGACGTGGCGCGCCTGACCCAGTTGCTGGAAAAGTCCCAGACCCTGACCGCGCGTTTCTCACAGCTGACCCTGGACGGCAGCGGCACCCAATTGCAGGAAACCGCCGGCGAGATGTCGCTGCAGCGTCCTGGCCTGTTCTACTGGCACACCGATGCGCCGCAAGAGCAACTGATGGTTTCCGATGGTCAGAAAGTCTCGCTGTGGGACCCGGACCTGGAGCAGGTGACCATCAAGAAGCTCGACCAGCGCCTGACCCAGACCCCAGCCCTGCTGCTGTCCGGTGACGTGTCGAAGATCAGCGAAAGCTTCGACATCACCTCCAAGGAGGCCGGTGGCGTGATGGACTTCACCCTCAAGCCGAAAACCCGCGACACCCTGTTCGACAGCCTGCGCCTGTCGTTCCGCAACGGCATGATCAACGACATGCAGTTGATCGACAGCGTCGGCCAGCGCACCAATATCCTGTTTACCGGGGTCAAGGCCAACGAAGCGATCCCGGCCTCCAAGTTCAAGTTCGACATCCCCAAGGGTGCCGATGTGATCCAAGAGTAAGCAGCCGCAGCCGCAAGGTTTCGAAGGTAGTCCATGGACCTGTTTCGTAGTGCTCCGATCGCCCAGCCACTGGCCGCACGCTTGCGTGCCACCAACCTGGACGAGTACGTCGGTCAGCAGCACCTGCTGGCCCGGGGCAAGCCGCTGCGCGAGGCCCTGGAGCAGGGCGCCCTGCATTCGATGATCTTCTGGGGCCCGCCCGGGGTCGGCAAGACCACCCTGGCGCGGCTGCTGGCGGAAGTCTCGGATGCTCACTTCGAAACCGTCTCGGCGGTGCTGGCCGGGGTCAAGGAGATCCGTCAGGCGGTGGAAATCGCCAAGCAGCAGGCCGGGCAATACGGCCGGCGGACCATTCTGTTCGTCGACGAAGTGCATCGCTTCAACAAGTCGCAGCAGGATGCCTTCCTGCCCTATGTGGAAGACGGCACCCTGATCTTTATCGGTGCCACCACGGAAAACCCGTCCTTCGAACTCAACAACGCCTTGCTCTCCCGAGCGCGGGTGTATGTGCTCAAGAGCCTGGATGAAACGGCCCTGGGCACCCTGGTACAGCGCGCCCTGACTGAGGAGCGGGGGTTGGGCAAGCGCCAATTGCGCCTCAGCGACGAAGGCTTCCAGATGCTGCTGTCGGCGGCCGATGGCGATGGCCGGCGCATGCTCAACCTGCTGGAAAACGCCTCGGACCTGGCCGAAGACGGCGGCGAGATCGGCGTTGAGCTGCTGCAAAGCCTGCTGGGGGATACCCGGCGGCGTTTCGACAAGGGCGGCGAAGCCTTCTACGACCAGATTTCCGCGTTGCACAAATCGGTGCGCGGCTCCAACCCCGACGGCGCCCTGTACTGGTTTGCGCGCATGCTCGACGGCGGCTGCGACCCGCTGTACCTGGCCCGGCGCGTGGTGCGCATGGCCAGCGAGGACATCGGCAACGCCGACCCGCGAGCGCTGAGCCTGTGCCTGGCGGCCTGGGATGTGCAGGAGCGCCTGGGTAGCCCCGAAGGCGAGCTGGCGGTGGCCCAGGCCATCACCTACCTGGCCTGTGCGCCAAAAAGCAACGCCGTGTACATGGGCTTCAAGGCCGCCATGCGCGCCGCTGCCGAGCACGGTTCGCTGGAAGTGCCGATCCACCTGCGCAACGCCCCGACCAAGCTGATGAAGCAGTTGGGTTACGGCGATGAATACCGCTACGCCCATGACGAGCCGGATGCCTACGCCGCCGGTGAAGACTATTTTCCCGAAGAGCTGGAGCCCTTGCCGCTCTACCAGCCGGTACCCCGTGGCCTGGAGCTGAAGATCGGCGAGAAGCTCAAGCACCTGGCCGCCCTGGACCGGGCCAGCCCCTTGCAGCGGAGAAAACCTTGATCCCCCTGATTCTCGCAGTCTCCGCCGGTGGCGTGGCCGGCACCCTGTTGCGTTTCACCACAGGCAACTGGATCAACGCCAATTGGCCGCGGCACTTCTATACCGCGACGCTGGCCGTTAATATCGTGGGCTGCCTGCTGATCGGCGTGTTGTACGGACTGTTCCTGGTCCGTCCGGAAGTGCCGATCGAAGTGCGTGCCGGATTGATAGTGGGCTTCCTCGGTGGCCTGACGACTTTTTCATCCTTTTCACTGGATACCGTGCGTCTGCTGGAAAGCGGACAAGTGGCGCTGGCCCTGGGCTATGCGGCACTGAGCGTATTCGGCGGGCTGCTTGCTACCTGGGCCGGCCTGTCCTTGACCAAACTTTGATAAACGAGAGAACGACATGCTCGATTCCAAACTGTTACGTAGCAACCTCCAGGACGTAGCGGATCGTCTGGCATCCCGCGGCTTTGCCCTGGATGTGGCACGCATCGAAGCGCTGGAAGAACAGCGCAAGACCGTGCAGACCCGCACCGAGCAACTGCAGGCTGAACGTAACGCGCGCTCCAAGTCCATCGGCCAGGCCAAGCAACGCGGCGAAGACATCGCCCCGCTGATGGCCGACGTTGAGCGCATGGGGAACGAGCTGAGCTCCGGCAAGGCCGAGCTGGAAAGCATCCAGAGCGAACTGGACTCGATCCTGTTCGGCATTCCCAACCTGCCTCACGAGTCGGTGCCGGTGGGTGAAGACGAAGACGGCAACGTTGAAGTGCGCCGCTGGGGCACTCCGACCACCTTCGACTTCCCGATCAAGGATCATGTGGCCCTGGGCGAAACCCACGGCTGGCTGGACTTTGAAACCGCCGCCAAGCTCTCCGGCGCGCGCTTTGCCCTGCTGCGCGGCCCGATCGCTCGCCTGCACCGCGCCCTGGCGCAGTTCATGATCAACCTGCACACCAGCGAGCACGGTTACGAAGAAGCCTACACCCCATACCTGGTGCAGGCTCCGGCGCTGATGGGCACCGGCCAGTTGCCGAAGTTCGAGGAAGACCTGTTCAAGATCACTCGCGAAGGCGAGGCCGATCTGTACCTGATTCCGACCGCTGAAGTGTCGCTGACCAACATCGTGGCTGGCGAGATCCTCGATCCGAAGCAGCTGCCGCTGAAGTTCGTCGCTCACACCCCGTGCTTCCGCAGTGAAGCCGGTGCTTCGGGCCGCGACACCCGCGGCATGATCCGCCAGCACCAGTTCGACAAGGTCGAGATGGTCCAGGTGGTCGAGCCGTCGACTTCCATGGAAGCCCTGGAAAGCCTGACCGCCAACGCCGAAAAGGTCCTGCAACTGCTGCAACTGCCGTACCGCGTACTGGCCCTGTGCACCGGTGACATGGGCTTTGGCGCGATCAAGACCTACGACCTGGAAGTCTGGGTGCCGAGCCAGGACAAATACCGCGAGATCTCCTCGTGCTCCAACTGCGGCGACTTCCAGGCCCGGCGCATGCAGGCGCGTTTCCGTAACCCGGAAACCGGCAAGCCTGAGCTGGTGCACACCCTCAACGGCTCCGGCCTGGCCGTGGGCCGTACCCTGGTGGCGGTGCTGGAGAACTACCAGCAAGCCGACGGTTCGATCCGCGTGCCGGAGGTGCTGAAGCCGTACATGGGTGGTCTTGAGGTCATCGGCTAAATGGAATATCTGCCGCTGTTTCACAACCTTCGCGGCAGTCGTGTGTTGGTGGTCGGCGGAGGGGAGATTGCCTTGCGCAAATCCCGTCTGCTGGCCGACGCCGGTGCGCAGCTGCGAGTGGTCGCACCTGAAATAGAAGCGCAATTGCAGGAACTGATCGTCGCCAGCGGCGGTGAGTCCCTGTTGCGCGGGTATGTCGAGGCAGACCTCGACGGCTGCACCCTGATCATCGCCGCCACCGACGATGAATCCCTGAATGCCCAGGTTTCCGCCGATGCCCATCGGCGTTGCGTCCCGGTCAACGTGGTGGATGCGCCGGCCCTGTGCAGCGTGATCTTCCCCGCCATCGTCGACCGTTCGCCGCTGGTCATCGCGGTGTCCAGTGGCGGCGATGCGCCGGTGCTGGCGCGCTTGATCCGGGCCAAGCTGGAAACCTGGATTCCTTCCACCTATGGCCAATTGGCCGGGTTGGCGGCGCGTTTTCGGGCCCAGGTCAAAGGCCTGTTTCCGGATGTGCAGCAGCGCCGGGCGTTCTGGGAAGACGTGTTTCAGGGGCCCATCGCCGATCGCCAGCTGGCGGGGCAGGGCGCGGAGGCCGAGCGTCTGTTGCAGGCCAAGATTGCCGGCAAGGCGCCCCACGCGCCGGGCGAGGTGTATCTGGTGGGGGCAGGCCCGGGTGATCCGGACCTGCTTACCTTCCGCGCCCTGCGCCTGATGCAACAGGCCGACGTGGTGCTCTACGACCGTCTGGTGGCGCCGGCGATTCTCGAACTGTGCCGCCGCGACGCCGAACGCATTTACGTCGGCAAACGTCGCGCCGATCACGCCGTGCCCCAGGAGCAGATCAACCAGCAACTGGTGACCCTGGCCCAGCAAGGCAAGCGCGTGGTGCGGCTCAAGGGAGGCGACCCGTTCATCTTTGGCCGGGGCGGCGAAGAGATCGAAGAGCTGGCGGCCCATGGCATTCCATTCCAGGTGGTGCCGGGCATTACTGCGGCCAGTGGTTGCTCGGCCTATGCCGGCATTCCCCTGACTCACCGCGATTACGCGCAGTCGGTGCGCTTCGTCACCGGTCACCTCAAGGACGGCACCAGCAACCTGCCCTGGAGCGACCTGGTGGCACCGGCCCAGACCCTGGTGTTCTACATGGGCCTGGTGGGCTTGCCGACCATCTGCGAGCAACTGATCAAGCACGGTCGTGGCGCCGACACGCCGGCGGCGCTGGTGCAGCAGGGCACCACCAGCAACCAGCGAGTGTTTACCGGTACCCTGGCCAACCTGCCGACGCTGGTGGCCGAGCACGAAGTGCACGCGCCGACCCTGGTGATCGTTGGCGAAGTGGTCCAGCTGCGCGAGAAGCTGGCTTGGTTCGAAGGCGCCCAGTCCGAGGTCTGAAAAGCTTCGCAGGCAAGCCGGCTCCTACACGATCTGCGTAGGAGCTGGCTCGCCAGCGAAAGCCTCCTCAATCCCTGCACCAAACCCCTTGCCCACTCAACCGCTGCCGATCATGGCCGCGGCTGAAATCCTGCAACGGCCCTTTGGGCACGATCCCGGTCGGATTGATGGTGCTGTGGCTGGCGTAGTAGTGCCCCTTGATATGGGCAAAATCCACCGTCTCGGCAATCCCCGGCCATTGATACAGCTCACGCAGCCAGTTCGACAGGTTCGGGTAATCGGCAATCCGCCGCAGGTTGCACTTGAAGTGGCCGTGGTACACCGCATCGAAACGGATCAGTGTGGTAAACAGCCGAACATCGGCTTCGGTCAGGTACTCGCCGGCCAGGTAGCGCTGCTTGTCCAGCAACGCCTCCAGTACGTCCAGCTCGGCAAACACATCATCGAACGCCGTTTCATAGGCTTGTTGTGAAGTGGCAAATCCGGCGCGGTACACGCCATTGTTCAGCGCGGGGTAGATGCGAGCATTGAGCTCATCGATGCGCGCGCGCAATGCCTGCGGATAAAAATCCAGGTCGTTGCCGGTCAGGCCGTCGAAGGCGCTGTTGAACATGCGGATGATTTCCGCCGATTCGTTGCTGACGATGCGCTGTTGCTGCTTGTCCCACAGCACCGGCACCGTTACGCGGCCGGTGTAGTCGGCCGTGTCGGCGGTATAGCGCTGGTGCATGAAGTCGAAGTGATCCAGCGCGTCGCCGCTGGAGCCGTAGGCGCTGTCGAAGGTCCAGCCGTTCTCGCGCATCAGCCAGCTGACCACCGAGACGTCGATCAGCGGTTCCAGGCCCTTGAGCTTGCGCAGGATCAGGGTTCGGTGGGCCCACGGGCAGGCCAGGGACACATAGAGGTGGTAGCGCCCGGCCTCGGCGGCAAAACCGCCTTCGCCACTGGGGCCTGGGCGACCATCGGCGGTGACCCAGTGTCGGCGTTGCGCCTGTTCCCGTTGGAAGGCGCCGTCCTTGCCGCTTTCATACCACTGGTCATGCCAGCGCCCATCGATCAGCAGTCCCATGGAGTGCTCCTTAGCTATTTTGCGTTGGAGTGCAGTCTATGCCGCGGGGTTCGAACAAAAAGCGCAAAGCTTGGGCGGTTTTGATCGATTAAATCGATCTGTCCCGGGCATCCCAGTACTGCTGGGCTAGCGCGAAGGCCTGCTCCCGCGGCGTGCCCAAGCCGCGCAGGGCCAGGGCCATGGTCGCCAGCAGGGCCAGTTGCGGGTAGCTGTCCTGCACCTCGCCACGCCATAGCGCCTTGAGGTGCTCGGGGTCGAGGCTCGCCGGTTTCACATGGCGCTGGGCCGACAGCGCCGGCCATTCCTCGTCCCAGCTGACGCCGCCGGTGCTGCCGTACAGATGGCTGGTGGTGTCCGGGTTGATCTCGATCTCGCCGCCGTCGCCCTTGATCACGATCACGTTGTCCCCCAGCAGGCCGCTGGCATCGCGGTGCACCGCCTGGTAGCCGGGGTGGAAGATGCTCTGCAGGCCACAACGGGCGCCCAGGGGGTTGAGCAGGCGCGCCAGGGAGTGGATTGGCGAGCGCAGGCCGAGGATGTTGCGCAGATCGATCATGCGCTGCAATTGCGGCGCCCAGTCGCCCAGGGGCATGAAGGCCAGGTTGCCCTGGTCCAATGCCTTGCCGACCGATGGCCAGTCCCGGCACAGGGGAATGCTCAGGGGCTCCAGCAATTGTTCGGTGTACAGGCGCCCGGCGGTATGGGCGCCGCCGCCGTGGAGCAGGATACGCACGCCGTTCTGCGCCAGGCACTTGGCTGCCAACAGGTACCAGGGCAGGTGGCGCTTCTTGCCGGCGTAGGTCGGCCAGTCGAGGTCCAGCGCGATAGGCGGGGCGTTCAGGCGTTCGCGCAAGGCCTCGGTGAAGCCCGCCAGTTCTTCCGGGCTTTCTTCCTTGTGCCGCAGCAGCATCAGGAAGGCGCCGAGCTGGGTGTCCTCGACCTTGTCGTCGAGCAGCATGCCCATGGCTTCCCGGGCTTCCTCACGGGTCAGGTTGCGCGCGCCGCGCTTGCCCTTGCCAAGGATGCGCACGAACGGGGCGAAGGGATGCTCGGCCGGGGTTTCGGTCAACAGGGGGGTGAAATCGTTCATAGGCAATTGGTCGGCTTCGGCAGGCCCGCCAGCTTGGCGGCGAGTTTGGCGGGAGTACCCTTGAACAGTCGGTTCAGGTGCAGGCTGTTGCCCTTGTCCGGGCCCAGCTTGAGGGCGGTGTACTTGATCAGCGGGCGGGTGGCCGGAGACAGCTGGAACTCCTTGTAGAAGCCCTGCAGCAGTTCGAGGATTTCCCAGTGCTCCGCACTGAGCTCAAGCGCTTCATTGGCGGCCAGGGCCTGGGCCACATCGGCCGACCAGTCGTCGAGGTTGACCAGGTAACCGTCCTTGTCCAGCTCGATGGCGCGGGCGCCCACGGTCAGGGTACTCATAGCCAGGTGTTGACCTTGTCATGCTCAATCGACAACTCGACGAAACCCGGGTAATCCACTGCCCGGGCCCAGGCCGGCAGGGTCAGGCCGCGAGCGTTCAGGTCTTCTTCCAGCACGTACAGATTCAGGCCGCTGCGGGCGCCCAGTTCGGCGTAGACAGCTGTGTTCGGCTGCAGGGCGTAGGCGGCGTCGCCGCACAGCAGCAGGCCATCGGCGCTGCCCAGCACGCGCAGGCAACTGCTCAGGCGGGTGTCGGTGAAGGGCGAGTGGGACAACACATGCAAGGTCGACATCAGAGGGTAATCACCTGGGCAAAACGGTCGATGATCCCGGCCAGTTCCGGGGCGTCCAGCACTTGTACCGCGTCAAGGCCCAGGGCCGCCGGGTCGAGGCCGCGAGCCTTGAGGCTGGCGTTGCAGGCGAACAGCTCGTCAACGCCGAACAGCGACAGCGCCTGCAGGTTGGCGCTCAGGTCTTTCTGGCGCAGCAGCGACGCCTGTTGCCCGGGCGCCAGTTGCAGCACGCCATCGTCGAGAAACAGCAGGCCGATGGGCAGGTCGAAGGCGCCGCCGGCCAGGACGATGTCCAGGGCCTCCCGGGCACCAGGGCCGGACCACGGCGCCTGACGGCTGATCAACAACAGGGATTTGGCCATCTCACGCCCCTCCAAAACAGATCAGGCGATCGGCGGCCTGCACCGCGTCATGCAACTGGCCGAGCCCCGACAGTTCCCAGGGCGCCTCGACGTTCACCGCCGTGCGCTGATAGCGCTGGGCTTCGTCGGCATTCAGCACACCCCGGCGCAGGGCCGCGGCGATGCACACCACGCCATCGAGCTGGTGCTGCTGGACGAACTCCCGCCATTCCCGGGGCAGGTCCTGTTCGTCCTGGGGCGTGACCACGCTGTTGGCAGCGTTGTACACGCCGTCCTGATAGAAAAACAGCCGGACAATCTCGTGCCCGCCCGCCAGCGCCGCCTGGGCGAACAGCAGGGCGCGGCGCGAGGAAGGCGCGTGGGCGGCGGAGAACAGGGCGATGGCGAACTTCATGACGGACTCGATGGATAAAACTGCGGCCATGATAAAGCTTTCTCTGTGGATCGGCTAAATCCCTTTCGCCCCGAAGGCTCTGGCTCGGCAAGCCCGGTACATATCGGGTAAAGCTTTGCCCGGCCCCAAACCCCGGGGCGGGGGCTAGACTCGCGCCTTCAATCAACCTGGGACAAGGAGCAAGGGATGATGGATTTGAATTCGGCGGTGGTGGTGGTCACCGGTGCCGGTCGTGGTCTGGGCGCGGCGCTGGCCATCAGTCTGGCGGACCTGGGCTGCAAGTTGATTCTCTGTGGGCGCAACGCCGAGGCCCTGGCGCAAGTGAGCGCGGCCATCCAGACGCGCACCGGCCAGGCCGCCGATTGCGTGGTGGTGGACCTGGCCAGCAGCGACAGCGTCAAGGCGGCCCTGGCGGAGATTCACGTGCGTCAGCCGCGGGTGGACATTCTGATCAACAACGGCGCCATGTGGCTGGAGGCCAGCGAGCAGCCCCACAGCGCCGCCGAGGTCACGGGTGTGATCGATGCGGCCCTGACCGGCACCTTCCTCCTGACCCAGGGCCTGATGCCGGCGCTCAAGGCCTCCAAGCGCCCGGACATCGTCACCATCGGTTCCATCAGCGGTCTGCCCAATGCACCGCTGCACAGCGTGTCGCTGCCGTTCTACGCGGCCAAGCACGGGCAACTGGCCCTGGCCGACGGCCTGCGCCAGGTGCTCAAGGGCACGCCGGTGCGTTCGCTGTGCGTGCATCCGCCGTATCTGGAAGACATCTCGCCGCTGGACCCGGCCTGGCAGCAGGTTCCGGCACGGCACAAAGGCCAGCAGGGCACCAACCGCGACGTGGTGGAAGCGGTGGTCTTCGCCCTGACCCGACCACGGCACATCAGCCTGTCGTCGATCGTCATCGATACCGACAGCGGCGGTCTGTTCGACTGACGGCGGCGCAGGTCAGCGGGTCTTGTAGCCCAGTTGCCAGCGGCGCGGAATCTTCAATGACGCGATGCCCAGCAGGGCGGCAAGCAACCCGCTGACATACAGCGCCTTGAGCCCAAGGTGCTGTTCCAGCAAGGCCCCCAGCACCGCTCCGGCGAACATCCCGCTCCACGGCACCAGCTGTACCCGCCAGCCGTTGCGCCGTTCGCCGAGCAGCCAGCGCCCCAGCCCGCGGCCAAAGCGCGACAGGGCACCGGTGACGTAGGTCAGGCCGATGGGCAGGCCGTTCACTTCCTCCACCGCCGCATTGAGCATGCCCATGGCGATGATGGCTGCCAGCAGGGCCGGCAATTGCTGTTCGAAGGGCCAGGCGGCGGAGGCGCAGAGCAATGCGCCAATGCTCAGCAGCAAGGGCAGGGCGCGGTGTCCGGCCAGGCGGCTGACCACCACGCCCAGGGCGTTGCCGACGACAAAGGTCGCCACCAGCAGCAACAGGCGCAGCACCAGGCCCGGTTCGCCATCACTGATGGCCACCGCCATGCGCGTGGTGTTGCCGCTCATGAAGGAAACGAAATCGCCAGTGGCCATGAAGCCGATGGCGTCAGTCATCCCGGCCAGCACGGAGAGGCAGGCCACTAGCCCGAGGCCGACCCGCCCGCGCCATTTCTGCGTGTGCTGCAGGGTGGCGCTGGCCGCTGGTGTGGAAGTCGAAGGCAACATCGTCGGTTCTCCTGAACAGGGACTGCGGGGGACGCGTGCGGGTCAAGGCTGCGGATCAAGCTGATGCAGGGCGCAATATTCAGCCCAGGGCATGCCGGCCATCTCCGCCACCTCCTTGTGCACCTCAAGGCGCTGGGCGCGGAATTCCTCCGGACTGGCGGTGGTCAGTTGCAGGCTCAGTTCCCAGGCGAACAGCCCCAGGCGCTCGGCTTCGGCCTCGAAAGCTTCATGCAGGCGCTCGGCGCGGTACTGCGCCGGGGTTTCGCCTCGGGCCCGGGCTTCCAGCGGGTTGAGGTGGTCCAGCTGTTCACGCAGCTCGGGGCGCTGTTCGAGGAACGTGCCCAGGGCCTGTTCATGGGGGTATTGATCGATGGCCATGAAGACTCCCGCAATGAGCGCCGGGCTAGGGCGCGAGATTGAATGGGGGTGGCAGATGTTCAAGACACCGTGGCGGTCAAATCACGCAACCGCGCCAGGTCCTTGCGCGCAATGACATAGGTGCGCGCCAGCCTGTCGCCAATGCGCTGGAAGCGGCTCGATTCACAGCAGATCAGCAGGGTGACCGGGCTGATGGCCGCCTCCAGCGGTCGGGTCGCCGAGCGGATCAGCACCTGCAATAGCGAAGGCGGCTGGCCGATACCATTGATCACTTGCAGGCCGCACAGGGCCTTGCCGACGGTGTAACCCCGCAACAGGTATTCGCTGAGGGGAAAATACAGGCACCAGGTGATCAACAGCGCCCACTCCGAATACTGGAGGTTGTCGATCAGCGCGCAGAGGAAAAACCACAGCGCGGTCACCAGCGCGGCGTCCAGCAGATAAGCCAGAATGCGCCGGATGATCAGGCCAGCTCTCGATACTTCCATGCAGTGCCCCAAAGACTACGCGCTGTATTGAGCGGCGTATTGTACGGCCTAACGCCTCGACAGTTTGGCTTTCAGCTGATGACGGGGTCGTCGCGACCTATCTCGGCCCTCAGTTGGGCAATCAGGTGCAGGCAGTGGGTGAGCCCTGGCGAGGGTTCGCCGACCCGGCGGCTGAGGATGATCGGCGAGGTGGCCGCAGTCTCCAGCAAGGGGCAAAAGCCGATGTCGTCGCGGTGTAGCACCTGCACCGAGGCCGGCACCAGGGTGACGCCGATCCCGGCGCCCACCAGGCCGATGGCGGTCTGCAGTTCATTGGTCCATTGGGCGATCTTCAGGTTCAGGCCCCGGGCATTGAACAGCGCGATCACGTGGTCGGCGTAGCTTGGGCGCGGGTTGGCCGGGTAGAGCACGAAAGGCTCGTTGGCCAGTTGCTCAAGGGTCAGCGCCTGCCCCAGCAGGCGGTGGCCGGCGGGTAGGGCGACCACCAGCCGGTCCTCGGTCAGCACCCGTTGCACGATGGCCGGGTCGTCGATGTGAATGCGCCCAAAGCCGATATCGATGCGCCCGGCCTTCAAGGCTTCCACCTGTTGCAGGGTGGTCATTTCCGACAGGCCCAGTTCCAGCTCCAGGGTTTCGTTGCTGCGCAGGCGGCGGATCAGTTGCGGCAGCACGCCGTACAGGGTCGAAGGGGCAAAGCCGATGCCCAGCCAGGTCTTGTGCCCCAGGCCAATGCGCCGGGTGTTGTCGCAGACCTTGCCCAACTGCTCCAGCACCCGGTTGGAATGCTCAAAGAAAAACCGCCCGGCGGCGGTCAGGCGCAGCGGCCGACCACGTTCCAGCAACAGCACCCCCAACTCGTCTTCCAGTTGCTGGATCTGCCGGCTCAAGGGCGGCTGGGCGATGTGCAGGCGTTCGGCGGCGCGGGTGAAGTTGAGGGTTTCCCCCAGTACCTGGAAGTAGCGCAGATGACGCAGCTCCATGACAGCTCCCCTGTAGAGATGTGCATACCTTAAAGGTATCAAACCAGACCAATTCTATATTGGAACCCCGGAAAAAGCCGGGACAGAATCGAGCGCAGAACTTCAAGAACCTCACGGGTATGGACATGCACGCTTCTGCCATTGAATCGATCGAAACGATCATCGTCGATCTGCCGACCATTCGCCCCCACAAGCTGGCCATGCACACCATGCAGAACCAGACCCTGGTGCTGATCCGCCTGCGCTGCGCCGACGGCATCGAAGGCCTGGGCGAATCCACCACCATCGGCGGCCTGGCCTATGGCAACGAAAGCCCGGACAGCATCAAGACCAACATCGACCGCTTCTTCAGCCCGCTGCTGATCGGCCAGGACGCCAGCAACATCAACGCCGCCATGCTGCGCCTGGAGCAGAGCATTCGCGGCAATACCTTCGCCAAGTCCGGCATCGAAAGCGCCTTGCTCGACGCCCAGGGCAAGCGCCTTGGCCTGCCGGTCAGCGAACTGTTGGGCGGCCGGGTGCGCGATGTGCTGCCCGTGGCCTGGACCCTGGCCAGCGGCGACACCGCCAAGGACATCGCCGAAGCCGAGAAGATGCTCGACCTGCGCCGCCACCGCATCTTCAAGCTGAAAATCGGCGCCGGCGAAGTGGACCGCGACCTGGCCCATGTGATCGCCATCAAGAAGGCCCTGGGCGACCGCGCCAGCGTGCGGGTCGACGTCAACCAGGCCTGGGACGAAGCCGTGGCCCTGCGCGCCTGCCGCATTCTCGGCGGCAACGGCATCGACCTGATCGAGCAACCCATCTCGCGCAACAACCGTGCCGGCATGGTGCGCCTGAATGCCAGCAGCCCGGCGCCGATCATGGCCGACGAATCCATCGAATGCGTGGAAGACGCCTTCAACCTGGCCCGCGAAGGCGCGGCCTCGGTGTTCGCCCTGAAGATCGCCAAGAACGGCGGGCCGCGCGCTGTCCTGCGTACCGCGGCGATTGCCGAGGCGGCGGGCATCGGCCTGTATGGCGGCACCATGCTCGAAGGCGGCATCGGCACCCTGGCCTCGGCCCACGCCTTTCTGACCCTGAACAAACTGAGCTGGGACACCGAGCTGTTCGGCCCGCTGCTGCTGACCGAGGACATCCTCGCCGAGGCGCCGGTGTACCGGGATTTCCACCTGCATGTCTCACGGGCACCGGGCCTTGGCCTGAGCCTGGACGAAGAGCGCCTGGCGTTCTTCCGTCGCGACAAAACCACCCCCGTGCTGCATCACACCTGAGGAGGGCTGCATGCTATTCCACGTGAAAATGACCGTGAACCTGCCGGTCGACATGAACCCCGAGCGCGCCGCGCACCTGAAAGCCGAGGAAAAGGCCCTGGCCCAGCGCCTGCAGGCCGAAGGCAAGTGGCGCCACCTGTGGCGCATCGCCGGGCTGTACGCCAACTACAGCGTGTTCGACGTCGACAGCGTGCAGGAACTGCACGACACCCTGATGCAACTGCCGCTGTACCCGTACATGGCCATCGAAGTTAACGCCCTGTGCAGGCATCCTTCGTCCATTCATGAGGATGACCGCTGAGTTCGCACCAGCCCGTTCACCACTCTAATAAATACAAGATGAGGATTGATCATGAACGTCAGAATTTCCCAGACTGCCAGCGCCCAACGCTTTCTTGAAGAAGCCAGCGGCCAGTTCACCGAAGGCGGCAACCCCCGGACCAAGGCCATCGTCTACCGCATCCTGCGGGACACCGTGAACATCATCGAAGACCTCAACGTCACCCCGGAAGAGTTCTGGAAGGCCGTCAACTACCTCAACGTGCTCGGCGCCCGCCAGGAAGCCGGGCTGTTGGTCGCAGGCCTGGGCCTGGAGCACTACCTGGACCTGCTGATGGACGCCGCCGACGAGCAGGCAGGCAAGACCGGCGGCACCCCGCGCACCATCGAAGGCCCGCTGTACGTGGCCGGCGCGCCCCTGAGCCAGGGCGAGGCGCGCCTGGACGACGGCCTCGAT
The DNA here is from genome assembly GCF_900105185.1 of Pseudomonas saponiphila. Taxonomy (NCBI): domain Bacteria; kingdom Pseudomonadati; phylum Pseudomonadota; class Gammaproteobacteria; order Pseudomonadales; family Pseudomonadaceae; genus Pseudomonas; species Pseudomonas saponiphila. The sequence continues at coordinate 2,283,154 of NZ_FNTJ01000001.1, forward strand.
CCGGGCGTGGTGCTGTTCATGCAAGGGCAGGTGACCAACACTGCCGGCCAGCCCCTGGCCGGGGCTATCGTCGATGTCTGGCACGCCAACACCGGCGGCACCTATTCCTACTTCGACGGCAGCCAGTCGGAGTTCAACCTGCGTCGGCGCATCGTCACCGACGCCGAGGGCCGCTACCGTTTTCGCAGCATCGTGCCGTCCGGCTACGGCTGCCCGCCGGAAGGCCCGACCCAGCAACTGCTGGATCAACTGGGTCGCCACGGCCAGCGCCCGGCGCACATCCACTTCTTCATCTCGGCCGATGACCATCGCCACCTGACCACCCAGATCAACCTGGATGGCGATCCCTACCTGCACGACGACTTCGCCTACGCTACCCGCGACGAGCTGATTGCCAAGATCACCTTCAGCGAAGACCAGGCCCGGGCCAAGGCCCTGGGCGTGAGTGGCCGTTTCGCCGAAATCGAGTTCGACTTCACCCTGCAGTCCTCGGCCCAGCCGCAAGAACAGCAGCGCCACGAACGGGTGCGCGCCCTGGAGGACTGAAGCGCCGACCCGGCTTGACCCGGCCACGGAGCACCGACCCAGGTGCCCGTGGCTTTTGCCGTTATGCCTGGCCTGACGAGCCTGCGTTGCGTGCCTGAAACGCAGGCCCAATAAGAACAATCAGAGTGACCCGATCATGCAAATGCATCTGTTGAGTGAACGCAGCCGCGTGTTTGTTCAAGCCGATCCCCATGCCGTGTCCGGTTACGTCAATCAGCACGTGGGCAGCCACTGCATCCGTCTGCCCCGGGCCGGGCAGCCCCAGGCCAGCCTCAACCACCGGGCCCTGGCCAGCCTCGACCTGTGCAGCCTCAGCTACGGCGGCAGCGTGCGCGTCACCTCGCCAGCGTTGGAAAGCATCTACCACCTGCAGGTGCTGCTGCGCGGCCATTGCCTGTGGCGCGGCCCGGGCCAGGAACACTGCTTCGCCCCGGGGGAGCTGCTGCTGATCAACCCCGACGACCCGGTGGACCTGACTTACTCTGACGACTGCGAAAAATTCATCATCAAGATTCCCACCCACCTGCTGGAAGCCGCCTGCCAGGAACAGCGCTGGCAGTACCCGGGGCAGGGCGTGCGCTTTGTGCGCCAGCGTTACCAACTGCAGGAACTGGAAGGCTTCGTGCCCCTGCTCAGCCTGTTATGCCAGGAGTCCGAAGCCCTTGAGAGCATGCCCAAGGTCCAGGAGCACTACGCGCACATTCTGGTGGGCAAACTGCTGGGCCTGATGCAGACCAATGTCCAGCGCGGCACCCTGAGCGCCTCGGCGGCGACCTTCGAACGCATTGCCGACTACATCGAACGCAACCTCAAGCAGGACATCGGCTGCGAGGAACTGGCGCAACAGGCGCGCATGAGCCTGCGTTCGCTGTATGCGCTGTTCGAACGCAACGTCCGCACTACGCCGAAGAACTACATCCGCCAGCAGAAACTGCAACGGGTGCACGCCTGCTTGAGCGACCCGCAATGCCCGGTGCGCAACGTCACCGAACTGGCCCTGGACTTCGGCTTCTTGCACCTGGGGCGCTTCGCCCAGAGCTACCGCCAGCAATACGGCGAACGGCCCTCCGACACCCTCAAGCGCCGCCACTGATCCTCAGGCATCGGCCCCTTGTAGGAGCTGGCTTGCCAGCGAAGGGGCCGCCAGGCTCAGCGCCCCCTCCAAGGGCCTTTTCGCCGGCAAGCCGGCTCCTACACAGGCCACGTCGGCGCCTTTGCAGAAAACGGATACAGGTCTGCACGCATCGGCTATTGCCCCGCCAACCCCCGTCCTAGCATGGCCCTGCCTGAATAAAAACAATGGAGGCGGCGGCCATGTCCCTGCGACCCGAATACCTGCATTCCCTGCTTGAAGAAGACCCCGATCAGGGCGTCTACCGCTGCAAGCGGGCGATGTTCACCGACCCCCGGCTGTTCGACCTGGAGATGCAGCACATCTTCGAAGGCAACTGGCTGTACCTGGCCCACGACAGCCAGATTCCCAACCCCAACGACTACTACAGCACCACAATGGGCCGGCAGCCGGTGTTCATCGCGCGCAACAAGAACGGCGAACTCAATGCCTTCATCAACGCCTGCAGCCATCGCGGCGCCATGCTCTGCCGGCACAAGACCGGCAACAAGGCGTCCTTCACCTGCCCGTTCCACGGCTGGACCTTCAACAACGCCGGCAAACTGCTCAAGGTCAAGGACCCGGCCGTCGCGGGCTACCCGGCCAGCTTCAACTGCGACGGCTCTCACGACCTGACCCGCGTCGCGCGTTTTGAGTCCTATCGTGGCTTCCTGTTCGGCAGCCTCAACCCCGACGTGCTGCCCCTGGTGGAGCACCTGGGCGAGTCGGCGAAGATCATCGACATGATCGTCGACCAGTCCGCCGACGGCCTGGAAGTGCTGCGCGGCTCCTCCAGCTACATCTACGAAGGCAACTGGAAGCTCACCGCCGAAAACGGCGCCGACGGCTACCACGTCAGCTCGGTGCACTGGAACTACGCCGCCACCCAGAACCAGCGCAAGCAGCGCGAAGCCGGGGAAGACATCCGCACTATGAGCGCCGGCACCTGGGCCAAGCAGGGCGGCGGTTTCTACTCGTTCGACAAGGGCCACATGCTGCTCTGGACCCGCTGGTCCAACCCCGAGGATCGCCCGCTGTACGAACGTCGCGACGAGCTGGCCCGGGACTTCGGCCAGGCCCGGGCCGACTGGATGATCGAGAACTCGCGCAACCTGTGCCTGTATCCCAACGTCTACCTGATGGACCAGTTCAGCTCGCAGATCCGCATCGCCCGGCCGATCTCGGTGGACCGCACGGAAATCACCATCTACTGCATCGCGCCCAAGGGCGAGAGCGACGAAGCCCGGGCCCGGCGCATCCGCCAGTACGAAGACTTCTTCAACGTCAGCGGCATGGCCACCCCGGACGACCTGGAGGAGTTCCGCTCCTGCCAGCTCGGCTACCAGGGCAGCACCACGGCCTGGAACGACATGTCCCGTGGCGCCGAGCACTGGGTTCAGGGGGCAGACGAGGCCGCGAAAGAAATCGACCTGCAGCCGATCCTCAGCGGCCTGCGTACCGAGGACGAGGGCCTGTTCGTGATGCAGCACAAGTACTGGCAGCAGACCCTGCTGGCGGCCCTGGAGCGTGAAGCTGCACGCAAGATCGATGTGGAGGCCGTGCAATGACTGTTTCCTACGACACCGTGCTGGATTTCCTGTACCGCGAAGCCCGCTACCTGGACGACAAGGACTGGGACAGCTGGCTGGAACTCTACGCCCCGGACGCGACCTTCTGGATGCCGTCCTGGGACGACAGCGACCAGCTGACCGAAGACCCGCAGCGGGAAATCTCGCTGATCTGGTACGGCAACCGCAGCGGCCTGGAAGACCGGGTGTTCCGCATCAAGACCGAGCGCTCCAGCGCCAGCATTCCCGACACCCGCACCTCCCACAACCTGAGCAATATCGAGCTGCTGGAGCAGGGCGACGGCCAGTGCAAGCTGCGTTTCAACTGGCACACCCTGAGCTTTCGCTACAAGACCGTGGACAGCTACTTCGGCTGCAGTTTCTACACCCTCGACCTGCGCGGCGAAAACCCGTTGATCAAGGCCAAGAAAGTCATCCTGAAGAACGACTACGTTCGCCAGGTCGTCGATATCTACCACCTCTGAGGCGACTGCCATGAGCCATCAAATCGCACTCAACTTCGAAGACGGCGTGACCCGTTTCGTCAACGCCAACCCGGGCGAAACCCTGGCCGACGCCGCCTACCGCCAAGGCATCAACATCCCCCTGGACTGCCGCGACGGCGCCTGCGGCACCTGCAAGTGCCTGGCCGAAGCCGGGCGCTACGAGCTGGGGGAGGACTACATCGACGACGCTCTGAGCGCCGATGAGGCCGCGCAGGGTTTTGTCCTCACCTGCCAGATGCGCGCCTTGAGCGATTGCGTGGTGCGGGTGCCGGCTTCGTCCCAGGTCTGCCGTGCCGGGCAGGGCAGTTTCCAGGCCAGCATCAGCGCCGTGCGCCAGTTGTCCGCCAGCACCATCGCCCTGTCGATCAAGGGCGAGGCCCTGAACCAGCTGGCGTTCCTGCCCGGGCAATACGTCAACCTCGGGGTGCCCGGGAGCGAGCAGACCCGGGCCTATTCCTTCAGCTCCTTGCAGCGCGACGGCGAGGTCAGCTTCCTGATCCGCAATGTGCCCGGTGGCCTGATGAGCAGCTTCCTCACCGGTCTTGCCAAAGCCGGCGACAGCCTGACCCTGGCCGGGCCCCTGGGCAGCTTCTACCTGCGGGAGATCCGCCGGCCCTTGCTGTTGCTGGCCGGCGGCACCGGGCTGGCGCCGTTCACCGCCATGCTGGAGAAAATCGCCGAGCAGGGCAGCGAGCACCCTTTGCACCTGATTTACGGCGTGACCCACGATGTCGACCTGGTGGAGCTGGAGCGCCTGGAAGACTTTGCCGCGCGCATCCCGCAGTTCAGCTTCAGCGCCTGCGTGGCCAACCCCGAGAGCCAGTATCCGCGCAAGGGCTACGTGACCCAGCACATCGAACCGGCGCACCTCAACCAGGGCGATGTGGACGTCTACCTGTGCGGGCCGCCGCCGATGGTCGAGGCGGTAAGCCAGTTCATCCGCGAGCAGGGCATCGCCCCGGCGAATTTCTACTACGAGAAATTCGCCGCCAGCGCCGCCTGAAGGGCACTTCCCCGCTGTAGGAGCTGGCTCGCCAGCGAAGACGTCCACCAGGGCGCTGCAAGGCTCCAGGGCCCCTTCGCCGGCAAGCCGGCTCCTACGGAACCCCACACGGCAAGCCATGGCTTTGTAGGAGCTGGCTCGCCAGCGAAGGCGTCCACCAGAGCGCTGCAAGGCTCCAGGGCCCCTTCGCCGGCAAGCCGGCTCCTACGGCGAGTGGCGTTCTCCTTAATTCTTTTGCATTCACGAGGTTTCCATGAACCGCTTCCACAACCAAGTCGCCCTGGTCACCGGCGCCGCCCAAGGCATCGGCCGTCGCGTTGCCGAACGCCTGGCCGAAGAGGGCGCCCACGTGGTGCTGGTGGACCGCTCCGAGCTGGTCTTCGAACTGGCCGCCGAACTGAGCTCCCGCTACCCGGTCCTGGCCTTGACCGCCGACCTGGAACAGTACGCCGAATGCAACCGGATCATGGCCGCGGCCATCGCTCATTTCGGCCGTCTCGATGTGCTAATCAACAACGTCGGCGGCACTATCTGGGCCAAGCCCTTCGAACACTACGAGCCAGCGCAGATCGAGGCCGAAGTGCGCCGCTCGCTGTTTCCGACTCTGTGGTGCTGCCACGCCGCCTTGCCGCAGATGCTGGAGCAGGGCAGCGGCGCCATCGTCAACGTCTCGTCCATCGCCACCCGCAGCCTCAACCGCGTGCCCTACGGCGCGGCCAAGGGCGGGATCAATGCGCTGACCGCCTGCCTGGCCTTCGAAACCGCCGGCCGTGGCGTGCGGGTCAACGCCACCGCCCCGGGCGGCACCGAAGCGCCGCCGCGGCGCATTCCGCGCAACAGCGCCGAGCCAAGCGCCGAGGAGCAGGTCTGGTATCAGCAGATCGTCGATCAGACCCTGGACAGCAGCCTGATGAAACGCTACGGCAACATGGATGAGCAGGCGGCGGCGATCCTGTTCCTCGCCTCCGCCGAAGCGTCCTACATCACCGGCACGGTGCTGCCGGTGGGCGGTGGCGACCAGGGCTGAGGCCCGGCGGCCTCGGGGGCTTCTGCCGAGGCCGTCAGTAGAACAGCCGCGGTTCGGGTGAGGCGAGCAAGCTGGCCAGCTTGGTCAGGGCAAAGCTCAGTTCGGCGCGGCTCGGCGACATCAAGGCAATGCGCACGCCGCGGCTGGCCGTGGTGCGCTGGGCCAGGAACTGGCTGCCGCTGACCACGGTGACCCCCTGGGCGCGGGCCAGGTTGGCAAACTCATCGCAGTTCCAGGGCTGGGGCAATACCAGCCAGATGTGAAAACTGTTGGGCTGGCTGCTGATCTGATAGCTGCCGAGAATCTCCCGCGCCATTTGCTGGCGTACCGCCGCCTCTTGCTGCTGCACTTTGATCAACTGCTCGCCGGTGCCGCTGTTGATCAGGTTGCTGGCCAGTTGCGCCATCATCGGCGAGGGCATCCACACGCTGCTGCGAACCATGGACGACAGGCGCGAGAGGGTTTCGGGCGGTGCGTACAGGTAACCGATGCGCAGCGCCGGCAGGATGCTTTTCGACAGGCTGGTCAGGTAGACCGAGCGCTCGGGGGCGTAGGCCGAGATCGGCTTGTGCACGTTGTGGGTTTCCAGAAAGCCGTAGATGTCATCGTCAATGATGAACACATCGTATTCGCGGGCGATCTGGGCAATGGCTTCGCGGCGTTCCGGCGGCATGATCGAGTTGGTCGGGTTCTGGTGCGTGGTCACGCACACCAGCAAGGCCGGACGGTGCTCCTGGCACGCGGCGCGGAAGGCCTCGGGCACCAGCCCGTATTCATCGATCTGCACGCCCATCAGGCGCCGGTCCAGGCTGTGGGCCAGGGAGATGATCCCGGGGTAGCAATGCTCTTCGCAGAGAATCAGGTCGTGGGTGTTGGACAGGCTGTTGATGGCCACCAGCAAGCCGTGCTGCGCGCCGCTGGTGAGGACGATCTGCTGCCAGCGCGCCTCGGGCAGGCTGCGCTGCACCCAGCGGGCGCCGGCCTGCTTGTGCACGGCGTGCCCGCCATCGGTGGCGTAGTCCAGAACCCGGTTGAGGTCGGCGGACTGTGCCAGTTCGCCAATGGAATCGCGCAGCCACATCCCGACGTTGGCGTCATTGGGCTTGATGATCGACAGGTCGATCTGCGCGCTGTGGTTGCCGGTGTTGATCTGCGCCGCGGCCGGCGCCGTCCTGGTCTTGGCCGGCAAGACAAAGGTCCCGCGTCCGACTTCACCCACCACCAGCCCGCGTTTGGCCGCTTCGTCATAGGCACGACCCACGGTGCCGGGCGTGACTTTCAAGGCCTCGGCCAGCTCCTTGAGCGTGGGCAGCCGATCTTCGGGGCTCAGGCGCCCGGAGCGAATGTCTTGCTCCAGGGCGTCGGCAATCATTAGGTAAACCGGCTGCGCGTGGCCGCTGTATTGAGGAACCCACATAGGTAAAGCACCAGAGTCTGCACAAGCACGCAAGCCTAACATGAACCCGAGGAGGGGCGTAATCCTGTGGTAATCGAGGAAATTGCACCGAATTGATGCGATTTAATTCTGACTGATAACCCAGTTTTTTCGTCGATTTTGTCGCAGTTAATTTTTCTTTCGTGAGAAATTTCAATAAATTCAATGACTTTAAGGCCGTGTGTGCGGGCTGCAAGTCCGGTCGGCAGAAATAAATTGAATCGAGTCTATTTGTGTAATTACAATGATTGCGTCGATGTTGTTTCGAGATGTTATCGAGGCATTGACTGGTTTGTCCCGGCATTACACGGGTGTCGTGTGAGCTGAATCACAAAATACAACAGGTTGTGCCGCCTTCCGGGCAGGCGCAACGCGCATCGAACTATGGAATTCAACTGAAATGGAAAGCGCACAGCACAAGCAGGCAGTCGAGGCCGTGGCAACGTTGGAAATCCGCTTGCCGTGGGTTATTTCCAGCGCATGGCAAACCGTCTTGAGTCAGACGCCTCTGGAATTCGAGGCCACCAAGGACATTTACTTTCAGCTCAAGGAACAGGCCCAGGATGTGCTGGGTGCCGCCCTGACGCGACAGATCCGGGCATTTGTCGAAGACCCTGACCTCACCTCGATGGTGATTCGCAACTGCCCGCGAGACCGGGATATTCCGCCGACGCCTTACTCCGGGGTGTTGAGCCCCAAGAGCACACCCATCGCCTGCCTGGTCAGCCTGTCGCTGCAAAGCCTGCTGGGTATCCATCCGGTGGTGTATGAAGGGGAGAATGACGGGCGCCTGTTCCGCCATGTGATTCCTTCACGCACCTCCTCCAGCCAGAAAAGCTCGCACGGCTCGCGCCTGCGCTTCTCCTACCACGTCGACAACCCGGACTTGCCGCTGTCGTCCGAAGCGCTCGGCGAGCACTCCTGTTGCCCGGAATACCTGTCGTTCTTCGGCATGCGTTGCGATCCGCGGATCAACACCACGCTGGTCAATCTGGACGACGTGATCGAGCAACTGCCGGCGGCCACCGTGCGCGAACTGAGCCTGCCGCAGTTCGAAGTGCGCCGCCCGGACTCGTTCGCCAGCCAACGCCGTTCAACGCCCAACCTGGCGGTGCTGGTACGCGGCTCGGCCAACGAGTGGCTGTGCCGTTTCGACAGTGAAAACACTTACGGCATGAACGCCACCGCCGAGCTGGCGCTCAACACCCTGCGCACGCTGCTGGAAACCCGCCGCTTCGATGAACCGCACCTGCTGCTGCCTGGGGATTTCATGATCTTCAAGAACCAGCGGGTGCTGCACGCCCGCGACGGCTTCGAACCGCAAAACGACGGCGCCGACCGCTGGCTGCTGCGGGTGTTCGCGGTCAATGACCTGAACCGCGTGCGCTTTGCGCGAGCCGACCATCTGTATGAAGTCCTTTCCTGATTCTTTTTGTCTTTATGGGGTAACGCTATGGAACTGTTAGGAGCCTATTGGGCTGAACACTGGGTATTGGCGATTCTGCTGCTGGGCGCCATTGCCTTCGTCGCCGGTTTTGTCGACAGCATTGCCGGCGGGGGCGGGCTGTTTCTGGTGCCCGGCTTCCTGCTGGTGGGCCTGCCCCCGCAAGTGGCGCTGGGCCAGGAAAAACTGGTCAGCACCCTGGGCACCCTGGCGGCGATCAGGAACTTTCTGGTCAACAGCAAGATGGTCTGGAAAGTGGCGCTGGTCGGCGTGCCGTTTTCCCTGCTCGGTGCCTACCTGGGGGCGCACCTGATCGTGTCGATCTCCCAGGAAACCGTGGGCAAGATCATCCTGGCGTTGATCCCCTTCGGCATCCTGATTTTCCTCACCCCCAAGGACCGGCCCGTGCAGGAGCATGTGCTGTCCGATGCCATGCTGTTTACCGTGGTGCCCCTGACCTGCCTGGTCATCGGCTTCTACGACGGTTTCTTCGGCCCGGGCACCGGCAGCATGTTCATCATCGCCTTTCACTACCTGCTGAAAATGGATCTGGTTTCCAGCTCGGCCAACTCCAAGACCTTCAACTTCGCCTCCAACATCGGCGCCCTGGTGGCGTTCATCATGGCCGGCAAGGTGATCTACCTGCTGGCCCTGCCGTTGGTGGCCTGCAACATTTTGGGCAACCACCTGGGCAGCGCCCTGGCCATTCGCAAGGGCAACGACGTGGTGCGCAAGGTGCTGGTGCTCTCGATGATGTGCCTGTTCGCCAGCCTCGGCGTGAAATACCTGGCCTGATCGCCTGACCTAAGGAGAAACCCATGAAAACCGCATTTGTGACCGGCGCCTCGGCCGGCTTTGGCCAAGCGATCTGCCGTCGACTGGTCGCCGAAGGCTATCGCGTGATCGGTGGCGCGCGGCGCATGGACAAGCTCCAGCGCCTGGAACAGGAACTGGGTGAAAACTTCATCGCCCTGGAGCTGGATGTCACCGACAAAGCCTCCCTGGAACGGGCGGTGGAACAGATCCATGAGGCGTCCCTGGCCATCGACCTGCTGGTCAACAACGCCGGGCTGGCGCTGGGCATCGAACGCGCCCAGCACAGCAGCGCGCAGAACTGGGAACGCATGATCGCCACCAACATCACCGGGCTGGCGCTGATTACCCAGCGCGTCCTGCCACGCATGGTCGAGGCCAACAGCGGGCTGATCATCAACATCGGCTCGATTGCCGGCACCTATCCCTATCCGGGCGGCAACGTCTATGGCGCCAGCAAGGCCTTCGTCAAACAGTTCAGCCTGAACCTGCGCGCAGACCTGGCCGGCACCCGGGTGCGGGTGACCAACATCGAACCGGGCCTGTGTTCCGGCACCGACTTCTCGGTGGTGCGGCTCAACGGCGACATGGAAGCGGTGCAAGCTTTGTACAAGGACGTTGACGCCATCCGCCCCGAGGACATCGCCAACACCGTGTGCTGGATCGCCCAGCAGCCGGAGCACCTGAATATCAACTCCATCGAAATCATGCCCGTGGCGCAGAGCAGCGCGGCGCTGAATGTTGTGCGCAACCTTTGACGGCAGGGGGCGGTGCTGAGTGCGGCGCTTACGCAACCGCAGGCGCACGGCCCCCCTGTAGCTGCTGCCGCAGACGGCGCACGGGCGCAAAGCGCTCGCAACACCAGAGGCTGCGATACCCCGGTGAAGCTTCACTGGGCTGGTTTCTGATGGCTGGGCAATCCTTCGCCGCCGGCGGCCTCGGCCGCTAAGGCGGAGGTGAGAATTCTGCTGGTGCGGCGACTGTCGCGGTCGCCGCTAAGGGTTTACAGGCATGGGGTAGGGCAAGTCGATCGGCGGTGCGTCTGGCAATTGCCGTGAGGATTTGCCCATCAGATAGCCGATGATCTGCGCCGTCGTCATGTCCACCTGTAACATGTCCGGCTCGCCAAACCACTCGTTGGGCCAGAAGATCAGGTCCGAGGCATTGGCCTTGGGGAAGTTGGTTTCCAGCAGGCTCAAGGCGTAGTCCGTATCAGATTCCGTGCCCTCGCATTTACAGATGAAATCCGCCAGGGCACACGCCTCGGCGAAGCTCAGGTCGTCAACGTAGCGTTTCTGATGAAAGGCCGTGCGCAGAAAGTTCTCCGCGCTGGTATGGCTGTGCATCACGAGAAACTCGTGGAACTCGAAAGGCCGACCGGCATGGCTGTTCCACTGCTCGATCAGCGCATTGATCTCGGGGCTTTCCCGGCCCTGGTTGTCCCAGATCCGGTCGAGGATCTGCTCCAGCAGGTCCTTCATCAACGCGTTTATAGTCGGCGTCGGTGGGGTTGGTTTCAGCCGTTCCGGCATGCTCATGGGGGTCTTCCTGATTGTCGTTGCAAGCGGTTGGCGAGGGGGGCGCGAGATCGTTTTCGCCGGCAAGCCGGCTCCTACGGGTGGCAGCGATGGTGATGGTGGGCCCGTGTAGGAGCTGGCTTGCCAGCGAAAACGCCCGCAAGACCAACCCCATTCCCGAGCGGTGCACAGAATAGTCCCTTTGCGCCGCTGACTAAAGCACCGGCCCCAGCCGCAACAATGCAACAACCCGCCCTCAGTCCGATTGCGCAGACCACCTACCTCGACCTGTTCAACATCCAGGAGCGGGTTCCCGCAGCCTGGAGCAATACAACGCCGTGCGCCTGCGGACTTCAACACCGGCCGCCTGCTGGAGATCGCCAAAGCGCGCGGCTACTACGACAACACGATTTTCGTGTTCTTCGGCGACCACAACACCCGCATCAGCCAGATCCCCCACATGGCCCCCGCATTTGAACAACTAGGGCTGGAAAGCAACAACGTACCGCTGCTGATCCATGCCCCGGGGATGTTGCAGCCCAGAGTGATCGAAGAAGCCGTCGGCCTCGCCGACCTGCTGCCCACCGTGCCCGGCATGGCCGGGATGCCCTTCACCAATGGCGCCATGGGGCGGGACATTCAACAGCCCGCGCCGGAGGGGGAGCGGGTGGTGCCGCTGGTACTGAGGGAAGGAATCTTCCCGGTGATTGGCGGCGTGACCAAGGACTTTTTGTTGCAGATGCAACACGACGGCAGCGGACCGACCCTTCACGATTTGGCCTCACCCACCCCACGCGACGACGTGGCCCAGCAACACCCTGAAGAGTTTCAGCAGTTGCTGGAATTGACTAGGGGGCTGCACGAAACGGCACGCCTGATGCTGTATAGGAATGTGCGTTAGACCTTTCGACTTCATCGCATTAACTAACGTACTGGCACACATTCCGGTACAGGTGTTGTCGTCTTGATTGACATCGAGTGGTCGCTTTAATAAGTTCGGCGCCCGATTGATGACCTATGGCCAAAACGGCTGAGAACATCGAGCTTTGTTGAAGTCCACAGGCCAGCGTCAGCAAGGAGGCTGCATGTCCCAGCCACACAATGACAATCACTACGTTCCACAGCTGTATCTCAAGCAATGGGCGATTGAGGGTAAAGTACTTGCCTATCGCCTGCTGGTTCAAAACCCCAACGTACCTCAATGGAAAAAGTACACGCCCAAAGGTATTGCTTACTATCGGCACCTTTATGTCTACACCTACGCTAAAGGTGAAACCGACGAGTTCGAGCGATGGCTGGATAGCGAGTTTGAATCTCCGGCTAAAGTTGCCATTGAGAGGGCGACAACTGGGCAGCGCTTAACTCCGCGAGATTGGGAACTTTTAATACGGTATCTCGCTGCGCAAGATGTTCGGACGCCTGCCCGACTAAGGGAGTTTCTTGTGTATCAGCAGGAGCATCTTCCAAGCCAACTAGACGAGGTACTCCCGCGTACTCTTAAACAGTTGGAAACCCAAGCCAGCCTCGGTCTGGACATTCAAGTTCCTACTCAGCAGCAACTCGATTCAGCACCAGTAAAAGTGACCTTTGAGCCCCATTCGGATCGACCAGGCGGTACGATTCAGGCAAAGACTCTCATTGGCCGCAAGCTTTGGGTGGATGCCACGCGGTATGTACTGCAAAACGTGATGCCTGAGCTGATGAAGCACAAGTGGACGATTTTCACTGCACCTGGTGATTTCGAATGGTCTACCAGTGACGATCCTGTAATACGCCTGGATACGTTGAGCAAACCGTATAACTTTAAAGGAAAATGGGGCGGCGAAAGTGGCTTTATCCTGCTTCCTCTAAGTCCCAAGCATCTATTGTTCACAAGTTTTGGTCAGCGTATGCCTCCTCGTGGAAAGAAGGTGTCCATTGAGTTTGCTATGCAGATAGAAAAAATCATTGTGGAGCATGCTTATCGTTATGTGTTCTCTACAAAAAAATACGATATGCGTACCCGCCGTCCAAGAATTGAGTGTGCAGAGTCGTTTAAAGAGGAAGAAGCAATCTGGAAAAATTGGCATCGCGATCAAAGTCATGCGGAGCGACAACTGCTTTAAATCAACCAATTTTCAGGTAACAGATAAGGGTTAGGGCCTGCCCTGGAACTTCCAAGGGCGCTTAAGCTGTCCTCTTTTCCAGAATGCGTTAGCCGTCAGCGAAATGGTATTTAACAACCATTAATTGGTATTTGTTTTTAGGTTTGTTTGGTAGCGCTCCTTCACTTCAGCCACACTCAGCCACTTACGTTGCGAATGCACCACCCGGTGGCAATTGGCACACAACAACGCCAAATCAGCGAGCTTAGTTTTGTCACCCGGCTGGAGCGTGTGCAGAGGTTTAGTGTGGTGTACATCAATCACCCCCTCCACATCTGCACCATAGGTTTGGCTGAAGTTAAAACCACACGCCTCACACTGCAGTGCCCCATGCTGCTTCAGTGCCTCTTCCTTTTTGCGCTTAACGATTTTCTTGTCTCTTTCCCGTACCCGATGCACCCGAGTGAGCACTTTGCCTTCCTCTGCTTCGAAGAAGCCCGGGTCATCCGCTGCACTTAAATCGATAGGGCTAGCTGGAATCGTCTGAACGTTGGCATTGATCGCCGCCACAACCTCAGCAAGACGTTCCGGGTCATTGGCAAATTCCAGCCACACCAACTGCTCATCCTTATTACCTTTCGCAAGCCCCGTACGCCCGTTGTTGGTGTAGCTCGGGTCCCAACGCCGGAAGTTGTTGAGCTTCATGCACACACCGTTGGCATTGCGAAAGCTCTGATTCTTGCTCACCCCGGTGGCATTGCCGATGAGATTGAGAGCCTGCGATAACGCCAAAACATCCGGATGATTCACGCCGGGTAAACCGTTGCGGTGAAGGAGATACAGATTGAGGGCAAGAACGAGCTCATCGCGGCTCCAAGCAGGGTTGGATTGATTGCTGATAGGTGCAGAGGTCATGCGGGGGCTATCCGTAGGTTCCCGATTCGCTGTACGAAACAGCGTAATAGGCCGTAAGGATATTCTGTTCCCAACTGGTTTGGGAGTTCAGTAGTGAGTAGGAAAAGGGGACGTAGCAGGGGAGGGACGCGTTGCCTCTCACCGCGTGTCTATGGCCGTGGCTGGGCAGTGAGAGAGCCTAAGCAATATCGAAGGGCTACAGCATCTGTAGGAGCTGGGCTTGCAAGCGATTGTCCGGCGCACTTCTGCTCGAGTACATCATTTCTGCCGGTACCTACCCGTGGCAGGACCATGCATAAGGTGTTGGCGCAGGGATCTTGACAGAGCGTCCCGTTCTAACGCTGGTCGTGCCAAGGCACGCGAACTGTAATGTGCTGAGTAGGGAGCGCGCGCCGTCAATTAGTACCATCGGTCGTTCCTTCAAATTCGTGGCGAAGGGCGGTTTGCCGACTCTGTCCTGTTCGCAATATTAGTAGCCTAAAGTGACGCGTTTTAGTCGCTGAGGCTCTCGGGAGGTAATGTAGCCTGGCTTCGAAGACGGGGCTTTGTATCAATCCCGCACTTTGCGTGGCTTTCAGGCATTAAAAAGCCGGCTTGTGGCCGGCTTCCTTGGCCTCTAAATCACTTGCTAAACGCCCTTGTTTCAATCACCCCCAATACATCCCGCACATCCTGCAGCAATAACCTGGCGGTATTGGTCACCGTGCCCATGTCCTTATCGCTTGTATCTCGCAGCGTAGTGCAGGCCATCAGATTCAGATAATCGAGCGCCGTCAACAACCGCTCACTCGCACACGCATGCAAATCCATCAACGGCGCCTGGCTGTCGACAAACAGCACCGGCCCATCGCTGGCGATTGGGGTCATAGGAATAAATCGTTCGGATAGATCTTGAGTATTCATGGCGTCATCCTTTTCAAGAGTAGAAAAGTTGCCACCTGTTGCTGCGAATCAACGGGGTGGCAGCTGTACGCGGGTTCGCAGACCGAGGAAAAGAACAAACTCGGCAGACCCGGAGGTCTCCCACGTACAGCCGCCATAAAACGAAACGCAGGCGAAGTGTGCCTGAGTTGGCATGAGCGGTGTAGTTCGACTTTTCTGTTGGGCTGCGAAACCCTGCCGCTAACAACATTCAGCGGACGAGAAAACTATAGGGACGCGGTCAATCAGGGGCAATGGCAGCCCTGTAGGAACGGTCTCTCTTCCGGGTAGGGACAGGCTGAGTTTCCTGAAGATTTCATATCCGCTGCAATAGAAACGAGCAGCATCAGCAATACCCTCTGCCTCCCAGCGTTTTTGCTATCCTGCGCCCCTTTTCCCCACCGCAAGGAACGCAGGTATGACCCAGTCCATTGGCGGCAGTACGCAAACAAAGGCTGGTAAACGGCGTTACCTGCGACACTTCCTTTTCCGCCTGACTCCTGCACTTTTGCTGGGCATCGTTCTAGCGGCCCCAACCGCCCAAGCCAACCCCACCACCACCTACCGCGGCACCCTCGGCGACACTCCGGTTGAACTGGCGCTCACCTACGACTCCCAATACGGCGGCGGTATTTCCGGCTATTGGTTCTCCGAGTCCGAGCGCTTGCCCATGGCGTTGGAGTCCACGCCTTTCCATCCCGGCTCTGGGCTCTTGATCAACATCATGGACAACCCGACCCTGCCGGCGACGGCGGTGTCGTTGCAGCCGTTCGCCGAGGGGGCAGAGGCGTTGCAGGGCAGTCTGGTGGATCTGCGCACGGGCACGCAGCAGCCGTTGCAGTTGCAGCGGGTGACGCGCTTTGGCGGCAGTCAGCGGGAGGCGTTTGAGGGGGAGTTGTTGCAGCCGGTGTTCGATCGGGATTTCTATTTCAGTGTGCATGCCGCGCGCAAGGCCGGGGAGGAGGTGGCGCAGGTGGACAGTATCCGGGTGATCAGCCGGGCCACCGGTAAGCGGGTGCAGGAGATTAGTGGGCAGTGGTGTCTGTCGTCCGTGGGCACCAGGACGCTGACCTTCGGGCATTTTCATGCCGAGGCGCGGATGGACTTTCAGGTCCAGGGCTATCGCGTGGGGGAGGCGGATGGTCGGGTGTGGTGCTCGCCCACGCAGTATTACTTGTACAACCGGGATCTGCGGACCTATCGGCGTCATCCGCAGTTGGAGCAGTTCGCGGTGGACGGTGATCTGCGCTTTTCCCCCAGTGGGCAGATGGAGTTCAGCAAGCAGGACTTTATCAATTACGACCAGCGCACTCGGCGTTGGGATTATTACCGGGTGATCACGCCTGAGCGTCTGGAATATCTGTCGTCGGGCGAGGAGCGTTTCTGATGCGCGGGTTTGATGTTGCTCGGGGGCTGGTGGTGCTGGTGTTGGCGCTGTGGTTGTTGCCGGCGCAGGCGTCCCATGGGGTGTATGAGGGGACCTTGGGCAAGCAGGCGATTGTCTTGACCCTGGGTAGCCAGAATGCGGTCTACCAGGGCACCTATGCCTATCAGCGCTATCGCACGCCGATCCGCCTCAGGCCGACCTTCAGCTACAGCAACAAGACGCTGGCCATGGATGAGCAGGACGAGCAGGGCTTGCCGGTGGCGCGTCTGCAGTTCAATGACTTGCTGAACTCCCGCCAGCAGGAGCAGGTGCGCGGCACCTGGACCAGTTATCGCACGGGCAAGTCCTTGCCCATTGCGCTGAAGCTGGTGGGCCTGGTGGATTCGGATCGCTCGTGGCCGCAGCCGGTCACCACGCTGCTGCAGAGTGCTTCCACTAAACGCTGGTATTTCCAGGTGCCGATGCCGGGTAATGATCAGCGGATCACGACGGTGGAGGTGATGGACAAAGCCAATGGCAAGTTGCTGCAGAGCCTGGCGGTTGCGGCGCCAGGGTGTCGCAACCTGGGGGTGGATACCTTGCAGGTGCAGGTTGAGGGGGAGCAGGTGCGGATTGGTTTTCAGGACTGCAAGTTGCCCGGGTTTGCGTGGAATGCGGGCAGTGGGCGCTTTGAGCCGTTGCCCTGAGGCAGGTGTTGAACGTGGAAACTGTGGAGCCCCGTATGGATGACAAGCAATCCCCTGTGCTGATCCAGGTGTACATGGCCGATGACGATGGCGCCGTTCGCGAGGAATTGCTGGCGCGGCGCATCGATGAGCATACCTACGAGTTGCTGTCCTCGCCGGGGCTGGCGCAGAACCTGGCGCGGGGCGATATCGTTTCAATCCGCAATCCCGATGCGCCGGCGCAAGTGCTGAAGCGCGGCGGGAATTTCTGCATTCAGATCTATGCCGATTACATTGATCCGGCGGTGGTCAGTGGGCTTGAAAGCGAGGTCGCTGGTGAGCTGGGCGGAACCCTGGATGGGCTGTTCGAGGGGAACCTGTCATTCGCTGTTCCCGCGAGGAATGGCATGGACCGTATCAATGCGGTGTTCGATCGCTTCCGCGAGCAAACCGGGATTGAGTGGTACTACGCCAATGTCTATAAAAACCTCGATGACGATGAGGACGAGACGCTGTTGAACTGGTGGTTGGACTGCTGATCTTCCTTGGGGCTGCCGCCAGACCGACCAAGTAACCGACCAAGTAACCGATCAAGCAGGTTGGCAGCTTCGAGTCGTCGCAGAGTGATGCACCTAGACTTACCACGGCTCTCTTGAGGACACCTTCGCCGGTAACCCGGCTCCGACCCCGTAAGGCAAATCTGTATTTTCGGTAAGCAGTGGCTGCCCTCGATGATTGCGGCCACCCTCGGTGATGAGTAGATCAAACGTCCACCCCTTGCGATGCCTGGTTGCGGCAGGGGTATTGGTCTTTCCAGCGCCAGCAGGTTGTGTCGGACGAATGCCTGTCTGTTCGTCTGTACGGCCTTGCCGTAGATGGTGGAGCCAAGTATACCGTTATCGAAACCGAGGTCTTCAAGCGCTACGCCGAGCCGATCTGGAATGACACCGAGCGCTTGGAATTCATCACCTGGTTGGTCGCAGACCCATGGGTTGGAGACGTCATCCCCGGTACCGGAGGGCTGCGCAAGGTGCGCTGGTCGTGCAGTGGCATCGGCAAGCGCGGCGGCACACGAGTCATCTACTACAACCTGCTTTCGGAAGGTCTTATCTGGTTGCTGATCGTCTACACCAAGGCGAAGTTAGACAACCTGCCCATCGGCTTTCTGAATCAATTGAAAGAGGAAATCAGGCATGGACCATGAACTGCAGCAGTTTCAGAAGGATTTGCTGACTTCGGTGGGCCAGATGAAAGCCGGCAAGGCGGCGCGTGCAACGGTGGTAAAACTGTCCGGGGCGGCAGAGGCTCGGGCTAAGGTGGGGCTCTCTCAGAGTGCGTTCGCCACGCTGTTGGGGGTCAGTCTGCGTACACTGCAGGATTGGGAGCAAGGCCGGCGCCAGCCGACAGGCGCGGCTCAAACGCTGCTGCGTGTGGCCAGCCAGTACCCTGAAGCCTTGCGGGCTTTGCAGCCGGTTTGATGGCGAGTAGACCAGGCGCTGACAAGCCGGTCTTGATGACCGGCTTTTTTGTGTATGCCTGACAGATTCGCATAGTCACTGGTTTGCCAGCGAGGGTGTCCTTGAGACTGCCTTCGCCGGCAAGCCGGCTCCTACGGGAGAGGTAGGAAGGGGCCGTCTGCCTTAGAAGTTCACCGAAGCACTCAACCGCGCCGTCAGCGGCGCGCCCTGGAACAGGTAGTCGTCGCCCATGTATTCCCCGGCGTCGCGCCAGTAGCGTTTGTCGAACAGGTTGTCCACGGTCAGGCGGAACACGGTGTCGTAGCCATCAATGCGGGTGCTGTAGCGGCTGCCGATGTTGAAGATGGCGTAGGCGCCGGTGGCGACGTTGCCCTGGCGGTCGGCGTACTTGCTGGCGCTGTATTGCATGCCGCCCAGCAGGGCCAGGCCGTCGAGCCAGGGCAGGGCGTAGTCGCCTTGGAGGCTGGCCCGCAGGCGGGGGACGTTGAGGGTTTGATGGCCTTCGTAGGCCGGGGTGCCGGTGCCCTCGACCCGGGAGCGGATCGCCGCGACGCTGGCGGCAATCTGTAGGCGCTGGGTGGCCCAGCCGTTGGCGGAGAGCTCCAGGCCGGTGTTCTTTTGCTGGCCCTGCTGGACATAGGTGAAACCGCCAGCGGCATCCGGGCGTGAGTACTGGTAGGCCTGGCGCATCTGGAACAGGGCGGCGGTGAAGCTCATACGCTGCCAGTCGTACTTGATGCCGGTTTCGATTTGGCGGGAGACGGTGGGGGCGAGGGTGTTGTAGGCGTTGCTGGCGAACCACGGGGCCTGGCCACCCAGGGACAGGCCCTTGCTGTATTGGGTGTACAGCGAAATGTTGTTGATCGGTTTGTAGATCAACGCGGCCTGAGGCAGGAATACATAGCGTTGGGTGTGGCGCTGGGTGCCGTCCTGACTGTTGAAGGCTTTTTCATCCAGGCGCACTTCACGCCCGCCGAGAACCGTCTGCCACTGTTCGTTGAAGCTGATGCGGTCGCTGAGGAACAGGCCGTATTGGCGGCTGTCCAGGCGCCGATGAGAGTCACCGAGTGGGCCGTCGTAGGGGGCAAAGTGCCCGGGTTCGCTGTCGATATTGCCACTGCCGTTGCCGTTGTCGACGCGGTGCATGACCTGATCGCGATTGTCCACCACGCGGCGAAACGCACTGGTCCCCACGTTCAACTCATGGCCCAGGCCCGCTGCGTCGAAGCGACCATTGAGTACCGCCTGCACTTCATCGTTGCGCCGGGTGTCGTCGGGGCTGCGGAAGTCGTAGATGTCGTAGTCGCCTTCCGGGCTGAAGTAGTTGCCGTTGGCATTGATGCAGCCAGTGGTGCAGCCTCCCCAGGCAAACGAACTGTAGTCATCGATCACCACCTTGCTGCGCGACGCACTGAGGGTGCCCTTCCAGTCATCGTTGAAGCGGTATTCGAAACTGCCACCGATGTTCAGCGATTCATTGGTCACCGGCTTGGAGCCGCTCTGATGCCCCAGGAGCTTTTTCGGCGAGGCGTGGTGGGGCAGGCTGGAACCGCCCAGTAGCTGATAGCCCGGTGCCGAGCGCTGCTGCTTGTTCTGGTATTCGATATCCAGCTGCAGCAAGGCATCGGGACTGATGTTCCAGTCCAGGGCCAGGGAGGCGAAGTCGCGCTGGCCATTGGTGTGCTCCACATAGGAGTGCAGGTCTTCATGGGCCAGGTTGGCGCGCAGGCCGAACTGCTGTTCGCTGCCGAACCAGCCACCGACATCGGTGGCCAGGTAGCCGCTGCCACGGTCGTCGGTGGACACGGTCACCGAACGGATATCCGTGGGCCGCTTGGTCACGTAGTTGATCAGGCCACCCGGTTCGCTGACGCCGCTTTGCAGGCCGGACAGGCCCTTGAGCAACTCCACTCGCTGCTTGTTTTCCAGGGCCACGTTCTGCTCGCCGGCGATGGTGCGGTTGTTGATCTTGTAGCTGCTGGCGGCGTTCAGCGAGAAGCCGCGCACTTCGAAGTTTTCGTAGTAGCCCACCGGCGCGTAGCTCTGGCCCACCGAGGCGTCGTTCTTCAGCACGTCGCTGAGCAACCGGGCCTGCTGGTCGAGGATCATGTCTTCATTGATCACGCTGATGGCGGCTGGGGTGTCCAGCAGCGGCGTTTCGCTGAAGCCGCCCACCGAGGCGCTGTCGGCTTGGTAGCCGGAAGGCGCTTGCGTGCTGATGGTCTGGGTTGGCAGTTCGGTGGCGGCGTTGGCCACGGCGTGGCTGCCGGCCAGCAGCAGGCCCAGGGTCAGGCGATGGCTGGGTAAGCCGACGCTGAGGACGGATGAGCGGGACGTCGGGTGAGCGGGGGGCATGAATTTTCCTTGAGGGCACCACGGCCGGCAGCGTAAGGCCGGGCAGGCCCTTGAAGCAGCGGGTGGGCTTGGGCAGTAGCGGGGCAGCGCAGCGGGTATCCGGTTTACAGGCGGCTGTTGCAGGTTCGCAGCATCGGGCGGGCGCCATCATACAAGCTGTGGCGAGAGGGTAAAGGCACAGGGCCGGCTGGCCGCACTGGCGGATGCCGACCCTGATGGTTGGAACAGGCTGGGCTACGAGGTGGGCTGATCGGAATTCATCTGCAGGGATTCGATCTGCTGTTCCAGGGATTCGATCTTGCCCAGCAGGATAGTGATGAGCTTTTCGTCGTGGCCTCGGGCGTCGGAGGCGACCAGGGACTTTTCCAGGCGGTCGACGATTTCGTGGTTCATGCTGCGGTTTTCCTGCTTGGCGATGCGCTTGACTTGGGTGTGAAGCTCACCAGGCAGGCGAACAATGAACTTTTGGGCGGGGGCGCACATGCCGGACCTCGGGTGATATCAAAAAGAAACATCATAGAAAGGTCGGGGCAGGCAGGGCTTCAAGAAAATTCTGAAAAAACAGTAGGATCGGGCTTGGTTTCGCCGAGCAGGTTTGGCCACCCGCCGGGTCGAATCTGGGCATTGCGCCGCATAAATCCAGGCCGCTCAATCAAGAGCCGGGGGAGAGGGCGCCAGCACCCTCTCGCCACCGCTGAATGTCCATTTGCAACAAGGCCTCTGGCCGATGGCTGAGGCCCCGTGCCCGACCTCAACGCCGATCCAGCCACACCGTCTGCGCGTTGCAGAATTCGCGCACGCCGAAGTGCGACAGCTCGCGCCCGAAGCCGCTTTTCTTCACCCCGCCGAAGGTCACCCGAGGGTCGCTGGCGCTGTAGCCGTTGATGAACACGCCACCGGTTTCCAGTTCGTCGGTCATCTGCCGGGCCCGCTCCAGGTCCTGGGTGAAGATCGTCGCGGTCAGGCCGAACTCGCTGTCGTTGGCCAGTGCCAGGGCGTGCTCGGCATCCCGGGCGCTGATGATGGCGGCCACCGGGCCGAACAGTTCCTGCCTGAAGGCGGTCATCTGCTCGGTGACGTCGGCCAGCACCGTGGGTTGGTAATAGTTGCCGGCGCCTGCGACCTTGTCGCCGCCCAGCAGCAGGGTGGCGCCTTCGGCCAGGGTGGCCTGGACCTGCTGGTGCAGCTCATCGCGCAGGTCGAAGCGGGCCATGGGGCCGATGTAGGTGTCGCTCACCAGCGGGTCGCCCATCACCAGGGCGCTGGTGGCTGCGACGAATTTGCGGGTGAACTCCGCGACCACCCCTTGCTCGATGATCAGGCGCTTGGCGGCGGCGCAGACCTGGCCGGTGTTCTGGTAGCGGCCGATCACCGCGGCCTTGACCGCTTCGTCGAGGTCGGCGTCGTTGAGCACGATAAAGGGATCGGAGCCGCCCAGCTCCAGTACGCATTTCTTCAGCGCGGCGCCGGCCTGGGCGCCGATGGCGATGCCGGCGCGCACGCTGCCGGTCAGGGTCACGGCGGCGATGCGGCGGTCGGCGATGGCGCGGGACACGCCGTCCGGGGTGACGTTGAGCAGCTCGAACACGCCTTCAGGGAAACCGGCGCGCTGCATGACGTCCAGCAGCAGGTAGGCACTGCCCATGACGTTCGGCGCGTGCTTGAGCACGTAGGTATTGCCCGCCAGCAGCGCCGGCACCGCGCCGCGCAGCACTTGCCAGATCGGGAAGTTCCACGGCATCACCGCCAGCAGCGGGCCCAGTGGGCGGTACTCGATGCGCGCCTTGTTGTTTTCCACCAGGGTCGCTTCCGGGGCCAGCATGGCCGGGCCGTGCTCGGCGTACCACAGGCACAGTTGGGCGCATTTTTCGATTTCGCCGCGGGCCTGGGGCAGGGGCTTGCCCATTTCCAGGCTGATCATGCGCGCCATGGCCTCACTGTTGTCCCGCAGGGCTTGAGCCAGGGCGTTCAGATGGCTGGCGCGTGCGGCGACGCTCTGGCGTTTCCACTGGGCGAAACCCGCGGCGGCGCGCTCCAGGGTGGCGTCGGTTTCAGCCTCGGACTGGTAGGGGTAGGCGCCGATCTGCTCGCCGCTGGCCGGGTTGATCGACAAGGCGTGGGTGTGGCTGGAAACAAGGGTCATGGCACCGTCCTGCTTGGGTGGGAATGACGGCAGGTTACGGTGCTGGCTCTTTGCTGAAAACTGAATAATATTGAGCAGGTCGTTCACGTTTGGAGAATGTTGTGGATCTGGTCCAGTTGGAAATCTTCAAGGCCGTTGCCGAGCAGGGCAGCATCAGCGCTGCGGCGCAATTGATCCACCGGGTGCCGTCGAACCTGACCACGCGGATCAAGCAACTGGAGCAGGACCTGGGGGTGGAGCTGTTCATCCGCGAAAAAAGCCGCCTGCGCCTGTCGCCCGCCGGGTGGAACTTCCTCGACTACGCCCGGCGCATTCTCGATCTGGTGGCCGAGGCGCGCCTGACCGTGGCCGGCGAAGAGCCCCAGGGCCCGTTCGCCCTGGGCTCCCTGGAAAGCACCGCGGCGGTGCGCATCCCGGCCTTGCTCGCGGCGTACAACCAGCAATACGCCAAGGTCGAGCTGGACCTGTCCACCGGCCCCTCGGGGACCATGATCGAAGGCGTGCTGTCCGGGCGTCTGGTGGCCGCGTTCGTCGACGGTCCGGTGCGCCACCCGGCCCTGGAAGGGCTGCCGGTGTTCGAGGAAGAGATGGTGCTGATCGCGCCCCTGGGCCACGCCCCCATTACCCGAGCGCGGGAGGTCAATGGCGAAAGCATCTACGCCTTTCGCGCCAACTGCTCCTACCGCCATCACTTCGAAAGCTGGTTCACCCAGGACGCGGCGGTGCCGGGCAAGATCCACGAAATGGAGTCCTACCACGGCATGCTGGCCTGCGTCAGCGCCGGCGCCGGGCTGGCGCTGATGCCCCGCAGCATGCTGGAAAGCATGCCCGGTTGCGCCACGGTGAGCGTCTGGCCGCTGTCGCCGCGTTTTCGTTTCCTGCGCACCTGGCTGGTCTGGCGGCGCGGCACCGTGTCTCAGAGCTTGAGCAGTTTTGTGAAGTTGCTGGAAGAGCGGGGCGCGGTGCTGGCTGAGATTTGAGGGGAGCGATGTTCAACGCCTGCTCAAGGCCAAGCGAGCCGCAAACAGTACGAAGATCATCCCTGTGGTGCGGTCCATCCACTGGATCACCTTTTCCCGCTGCAGCACACCCGCCAGGGGCCGGGTGGCGGCAATCAGCAGCAGCGACCAGACCAGCCCCAGCACCACGTGAATGCTCACCAGGCCAAAGGTCCACAGCACCAGTGGCTGCCCCTGGGGAATGAACTGCGGCAAAAAGGACACATAGAAAATCCCCACCTTGGGGTTGAGCACGTTGCCCAGCAGGCCCTTGAGAAACCAGTTGGCCCCGGGTTTTTCAGCGGTGCCAGCGGGGGCAAAGGTGCGGCGCGGGCGCAACAGCATGTTAAGCCCCAGCCAGGCGAGGTAGGCGGCGCCGCAGTACTTCAACAGATTGAAGGCCAGCTCCGACACCGCAATCAGGGCCCCCAGGCCGAAGGCCACGGCCGCTCCCCAGAGCAGGCAACCGGCGTTGATCCCCAGCGCCGCGCGCAGGGCCTGGCGTTTGCCTTCCACAGTGGCGGTGCGCAGCACCAGGGCGGTGTCCAGGCCCGGGGTCAGGGTCAGCAGGGTGGCGGCCAGGGTGAAGGCCAGGAGATTCTCGGTGATCGACATGGGGCAGGTTTCGACGTGAGGTTGCGGGCAGGTTAACAGGCCACGTGCATCGCCGCTTGTGCTGTTTCAAGCACCGGGCGAGTCCTGACTGAAACGCCGATCAGCCATAGAGTTCGGCCAGTTTGAAGGCCCAATCAGCGCTCAGCGCGATGACCTCCAACAGCATGTGCAGCAGTATCGGGACCGACACTGCGCCACTGGCTATGCGCGCGATAGCAAGCACACAGCCACAGGCAAAGAGCAGTGCGATGGACGTCCAGTTGTCGTACTGGGTGTGGACCCCGGCAAAAATGGCCGACGTCGCGATCACGGCAATCCATTTCCAGAGCTGGCTGCTCTCATACGGAAACAGCCGCAGCAGGTAATGGCGGAAATACAGTTCTTCGAGAATCGGTGGCAGCACAATCAGTGAGGCGACTTTGATCAGGGTTTGCCGAGTGTCGAGCCCCGTCAGCAATTCGTTCATGAATGCTTCTTGAGGCAGCGAAATAAACATGATGATGACGCCACACAGGGCATAGAGCGCGATGAGAGATAGCGCGCCCATTTTTAATGGCTGGATGAATGTTCGCCCGCGCAACTGCGCGGCCAGGCCGGAACGGTACTGGATGGCGAACAGGATGGACAGGGAGAGGGCGGCAGCGCCACTGATGATGACGAACACCAGATAACTCTGCATCACGGTCGGCATCAGCAGGATGCCGGGTACTCCCGACAGGATGTACAACAGGGTCGCCAGAATGAACAGGCCGACCCTGGGAAAGAACCGGTAGGTAGAACGCTCAGGGGCGCAGACCCCAGGCGGGGAAAACAGATGAGTCACAGTCACTCCATGAATGTGGGATAAGCGGGGCGGCATAGTGCCACTGTCGGCGGTCGCCGGGAAC
The DNA here is from genome assembly GCF_900105185.1 of Pseudomonas saponiphila. NCBI lineage: Bacteria > Pseudomonadati > Pseudomonadota > Gammaproteobacteria > Pseudomonadales > Pseudomonadaceae > Pseudomonas > Pseudomonas saponiphila. The sequence continues at coordinate 2,308,572 of NZ_FNTJ01000001.1, forward strand.
CGCTTTCAGATGGCACTTGCAAAGGATATTCAGCCTTTGCGCTTGACCAGCGCCAGGTACACCCCCGAGCCTTTCCCGGGTTCGATGTAGTTCGCGCCGTCCAGGTCGGCTATCCGGGTTGGTCTTATCTCCAGTTCCAGCTCCGGCGCGCCTTCGTACCATTCGTTGTTGTCGTTCAGTCCTCTTTCGAAGGCATCGAGAAATGCCTGGCAACTGTCGAACTGGCCATAGCTGTAGTTGCCTTGCTGGTCGCTGTAAAAGCGTGAGTAGCTCAGCAGCACGATGCCCCAGCGCTCGATGCGCTCACCGGGACTGGTGCGGGGGATCTGCTTGACCAGGTCCTTGCGGATTTCCCAGGTCTTGTAATAGGCATTCTTGTTGTTGTGCACCACCTTGAACTCGATGGCGGTCGAGGGCTGTTCGCCGTAGCTGTCCTCGACCCAGATATCCACCTTGCGTCGTTCTGCGGCGATCAGCCAGCGCGGCACGTTGCTGCGCGCAACGCTGATGTTGCAGGGGCGATAGTCGTCGCGTTGATCCAGCAGGCCGCCGAGATCGAATTGTTCGCGGTGGATGTCCAGCAATGCCGCCGACTCCAGGCTCAGCCACAGCTCCGGAGCGGTGGTGACCATGATGGATTTGAGGATGCGCTGGCGTTCGTCTTTTTTCAGGTGATTGAGCAGCAGCTCGGTAAAGCCGGGAACAAAGGACATGGGATCTCCTTATCAGGTCCGAATAGGTGGAGCTGTGAGGTGGATGCCTATCTGTAGGAGCGAGCTTGCTCGCGATGGCTTCGACAGCGCTGCAGGTTCCCTGTGAGCGCGGGTTATCGTTGAGGTTCTTCGCGAGCAAGCTCGCTCCTACAGGGGCCGCCGGTGTTCAGTATGGGCCGCGAGGTTCAGGGATGCCCAGTTGCTGTTGCCGGGCCTCGATCTGTTGGTCCACGGCGCGTTTGCCGCTGTGCAGCTTCAGGTGCTGCACGCTGGCCGGCAGTTGTGTGTCGAGCAGGGTCAGCAGATCTATCTGTGGGGTCTTGATCAGGCGCAGGTCGGCGATGGTCGAGCTGTGCAGGTGGTTGATCGCTCCCAGGTTCTTCAGGTTGATCAGGCTCAGCTTGCGCAGCTGCGGCGCACCGCCGAGGTCCAGTTGGCCGAGTTGCGCCTGGTCCTCGATCTTCAGCACTTCAAGCTGTGGAAAGCCGTCCAGGTCCAGGCGGTTGAGGCCGCGGACCCGCAGGATGTCCAGTTCCTTAACGTGCGGGTTGCGCAGTTCCGGCATGCCCTCGCGGCTGCCGAAGCTCACCGACAGGCTGTGCAGGCCGGACATGCCGGCCACCATGCCCAGGGGCGTCTTGGCCGGCATGCGGTGCAGGTCCAGGTGGCTGATGCCCGGGCATTGGCTGAGCACGTCCAGGTGATGGCTTTGCACACTGAGGGACAGGGTGTGCAGCTCGGGCATGGCGGCCAGCGGTGCCAGGTCGATGGCGGGGCCCTTGTCCAGGGAGAGCCGCAGTTGTTGCAGGTGCTTGAGGTTGCGCAGGGCCAGCAGCCCGGGCAGGTTGGCGCTGATCACCTGCAGGGCAAATTCCCGAAGCAGGGGCAGGCTGCCAATAGCCTCGTAATGCTCCAGGGCATCGAGGCAATCCAGGCTCAGGGACTGGACATGGGGCAGGGCCAGCAACACCCGGGCATCGAACGCGCTACCCGGGTAATGGCTATAGAAACGCACATTAAGGCGCTCGCCGAAACGGGCGCAGAGTGTGTCGAGCTGACTCAGCAGTTCGCCGTCGTACTGTTCGGCCTTGGCGAACTGGACGATGACCTGGGCCTGGTCATCGGCCTCCAGGCGGGCGCTAACCTGCGGTTCCAGGTCGGCTTGGCTGGGGGCTTGAATTCGATGGGGAAACATCAGCGGTCCTTGATGATTTTCGCCGCGGCATCATGCCATTGCGCAATCCTCACGGCCATCGACCCGGCCAACTGCCGGGCCGCCCGGCAGCCAAGGTCATGGGTCGACCTGGCCCATCAGTTCGGCCACCGATTCCGGGCGCTTGGCATAACGCTGGGCCAGTACCGCGCAGACCATCAGCTGGATCTGGTGGAACAGCATCAAGGGCAAAATCAGCACGCCCAGGGTGCTGCCGGCGAACAGCACCTGGGCCATGGGCACGCCGGTGGCCAGGCTCTTTTTCGAGCCGCAGAACAAGATGGTGATGCGGTCTTCCTGATTGAAACCGAACAGCTTGCCGAGAAAGCTCGACGCCAGCAGCACCAGCGCCAGGAGGATGCAGCAGGCCACCACCAGACCGCCCAGTTCCCATAGCGGGATCTGATGCCAGATGCCTTCATTCACCGCCTCGCTGAAGGCGCCATAGACCACCAGCAGGATCGAGCCCTGGTCGACGAAGCGCAGCCAGTTCTTGTTGCGCCCGACCCAGGCGCCGATCCAGCGCCGGGCGATCTGCCCCGCGATGAACGGCAGCAGCAGTTGCACGCTGATCTTGATGATCGCATCCAGGGTCGAGCCGCCATCGCCGTGTACGTTCAGCAACAGGGTCACCAACAGCGGAGTGAGGAAGATCCCGAACAGGCTCGACGCCGCAGCGCTGCAGATGGCCGCCGGAATGTTGCCCCGGGCCAGGGAGGTGAAGGCGATCGCCGATTGCACCGTGGCCGGCAGGGCGCACAGGTAGAGCATGCCCAGGTACAGGTCGTGGCCCACCAGCGGCGACAGCAGCGGCTTGAGCGCCAGGCCCAGCAGCGGGAAGAGGATGAAGGTCAGGCTGAACACCAGCAGGTGCAGGCGCCAGTGGCCGGCCCCGGCAATGATCGCCTCGCGCGAGAGCTTGGCGCCATGCAGGAAGAACAGCAGGCCGATGGCGAGGTTGGTCAGCCAGCCGAAGCCCACCGCGACCGCGCCGCTGGCGGGTAGCAGGCTGGCCAGCAGCACCACGCCGATCAGGGTCAGGGTGAAGTTGTCGGGCAAAAGACGGGAGCGAGTCATAGCGGTTTCATCCGGGGGTTGCCAAGTGCAGTGGGGCGACTCTAACGTGGCTGCGCTTTACCGACTAACGCCAAGGAGCCCATTAATGCCGCCTAAAGGACATGAAAAGATCGTCCGCCGCAGTATTCCCGGGCTGCCGAGCCTGCCGCGACCGGTGTACGGGCGCACCGAATCCTTGCCCAACCGGGCCCTGACCCGGCGCCACAGCCACCCCTGGGTGCAATTGTCCTATGCGATCCAGGGCGTGCTGGAGATCCAGACCCTTGGCGGACGCTTTGTCGCCCCGCCGCAGCGCGCGGTGTGGATTCCCGCCGGGGTGCCGCACCGGGTGTTCAGCTCGCCCCGCACCGAGATGCGCAGCCTGTACCTGGATTGCAGCGTCACCGCCTGGGCCGCCACCGACAGCTGCCAGGTGCTGGCGGTCAGCAGCCTGCTGCGCGAGCTGATCCGCGCCTTCAGCGAGTTGCCGGTGGAGTATGTCGAGGACAGCGCCGACGGGCGCCTGGCCCAGGTGCTGCTGGACCAGCTGGCCGCCGCGCCGCAACTGGACCTGATGCTGCCGCTGCCGCTGGATGCGCGCCTGCGCACGATCTACCGCAGCCTGCAGGCACATCCGGAGCAGGCGACCACCCTGGGCCAGTGGAGCCAGAAGCTCGGGGTCACGGAGAAGACCCTCAGTCGCCTGTTTCTCAGGGATACCGGGCTGACCTTTCGCGCCTGGCGCCAGCGCCTGCGTCTGCTCGGCGCGCTGACCCCGCTGGAGCAGGGCGAGCGGGTCACCGATGTGGCCCTGGCCTGCGGCTATGACTCGACCTCGGCGTTCATCGCCGCGTTTCGCCAGCAGTTCGATGCCACACCGGGTGAATTCTTCCGTGATTTATGACGGCACGGCCACCGAATCCTGTAGCCGCTTCCGCAGGCTGCGAATGTGTGGCGAAGCAACCGCAGGGCAGGCGTCGAGGATTGTCAGGAAGCGGGTAGGGGGCTGCTGCGCAGCCCATCGCAGCCTGCGGCAGCGGCTACAGAGTGCGGTCCTCAGGTTCTTGATGGGCGCAGCAGTTCGATCTGCTCCGGCGGCACCAGGGTGCGCAGCCTTTTGTACAAGGCCCGGGTTTCCAGCAGGTTCCAGATCCGCAGCAGGGTTTCCAGGGCGTCCAGCGGCTTGCTGATGAAGTCCCGCGCGCCCAGGGCCAGGGCCCGCAGGCGGGTGTCGCGGGTGGCGTCGGCAGTGAGCACCAGGATCGGCAGGTAGTCGTGGGCCGGGATCCGCCGATTGAGCTGTTCGAGCACGGCAAAGCCATCGAACTCGGGCATGTGCAGATCGAGGATCACCAGGTCCGGCTCGAAGCTGTTGAACAGCTCCAGGGTGCGCAAGGGCTGGGTGCTGCTCAGGACGTTGTGCAGGCCTTCGCGGGCCAGCAGCTGCTCCATCAGGTCAAGGTTGGGGCGCTGGTCATCGATGATGAGGATGCGCATATCGGCACTCATAGGGGCTCCGCTAGACAGGCATCGAGGTGGGCGAGGAACACCGGGATGTGGATCGGTTTGCTCAGGATCGCCGTGGCCCCGGCCTCGCGCAGGGCGCGCTGGGTCGGTTCGCTGGCATCGGCGGTGATCATCAGGATCGGCGTGCTGGCGGTGCTGCTGGAGGCTCGTAGCCGTTGCAGCACTTCCAGGCCTTGCAGGTCCGGCAGGTGGACGTCCAGCAGGATCATCTGCGGCGCGTGCTGGCGCGCCAGGTCCAGGCCCATCTGGCCTTGCATGCTCGACAGCAACTGAATGCCCGGGCGTCGTTGCAGCAGGGTTTCGATCAGCGCCAGGCTTTGCAGGTTGTCCTCGATGCACAGCACCTTGCCCTGGTAACGGCTGGCGGCCGGCACTGCGGCAGGTGCTAGTGCCGGGGCCGTGCAGGCGGCGACTGCAGGTGCGTCGGGCAGGCTCACGTAAGGCAATTCCAGGGTGAAGCGGCTGCCGCTGCCGGGCGTGCTGTGCACGCTCAGGCTGCCCTCCATCATTTCCAGCAGGCTCTTGCTCAGGGCCAGCCCCAGGCCGGTGCCTTCGACCCTGGGGTCGGCGTCCAGGCGTTCGAACGGTTTGAACAGCAACTCCAGGCGATGGGCTGCGATCCCGGCGCCGGTGTCGATCACGCTCAGGCGCAGGCGCGACTGCTCGATTGTCACTTCAATGCTGACCTGGCCACCCGCACGGTTGTACTTGATGGCATTGGACAGCAGGTTCAGCAGGACCTGGATCAGGCGTTGGCGATCGGCAATCACCCCGCTGTCGGCGGGCAGTTCCGGCAAGGCGCTGAGCTGGATGCCGGCGTCGGTGGCCATCGGCGACACCAGGGTCAGGGCCTCATGCAGCACCGCTGCCAGGGGCATGGGTTCGACGTTCAGCGGCAGGCGCCCGGCTTCGATGCGGGCAATGTCCAGCACCTCGTTGATCAGCCCCAGCAGGTGCTGGCCGGCCCGCAGGATATGCCCCACCTGGGGCCGCTGGCCGGCGCTGGAGTCCATGTCCAGCAGTTGGGCGAAGCCGAGGATGGCATTGAGCGGGGTGCGCAGTTCGTGGCTCATGCGCGAGAGGAATTCGCTCTTGGCACGGCTGGCGCTTTCGGCTTCTTCGCGGGCGGTGCCCAGGGCGATTTCCGCGGCGCGGCGGTCGGTGATGTCCCGGGTGATCTTGGAAAACCCCCGCAGGGCGCCGCTGGCATCGTATTGCGCGGTGATCACCACGCTGGCCCAGAAGCGGCTGCCGTCCTTGCGGCAGCGCCAGCCTTCTTCCATGTAGTGGCCGTTGGCGGTGGCTTCGCGCAGGGCCATGTCCGGGTGCTGCGGGCATTCTTCCGGCAGGTAGAACAGGGAGAAGTGACGGCCGATGATTTCCTGGTCGCGGTAGCCCTTGATCCGTTCGGCGCCGAAGTTCCAGGTGGTGACCATGCCGGCGGTGTCCAGGGCGAAGATCCCGTAGTCCTTGACCCCTTCGATGATCAGGCGCAGGCGTTCCTCGTTGTCGCGCAGGGCGCGCTCGCGTTCGGCCAGCAGTTGCCCGGCCTCCACCAGGCGCGTGCCCAGCTGGCCGATCTCGTCCAGCTCCGGGGCTTGCGGCAGCAGGGGTTGGCCCAGGGCCAGGCGCTGGGCGTTGCCCTGGACCTGCTGCACCCGGGTGACGATGCCGCGCGACAGCAACAGTACCGCGACGATGGCGCCGAACAGCCCGCAACCGGCGGCCAGCAGGGTGGCGAACAGCAGGCGCATGCGGGTCGCCGCCGCGGCCGCGGTGCGCTCGGCCAGCAGCGCGTCCTCGTGGATGCGCATGGCGCTGATCTGCTCACGCAGCACGTCCAGCACCTGTTTGTTGTCGATGAGGATCGCGGTCACGGTGGCGCTGTCGTCGCGGCTGCCGTTGCGCAGGGCCACCAGGCCTTCGAGCTTGGTCTGGATCAGCGGGGTGATGCTGTGCAGGTACTCACGCATGCGTGCGTCGCGCACATTGTGGTCCAGGCGTTGCAGGGCCGCTTCGATCTGCGGGCGGGCCTGGAGGTAGGTGGGAAGGAAATCCTCGCTGCGGGTCAGCAGGTAACCGCGCACGCTGGCCGCGGCCTCGGCCAGCAGGGTGTGCACGGTCTGGATATCGCCCTGCACCAGCAGCACCCGGCGCACGTCCTCTTCGGCGCGGGCGGTCTGGCGTTCGGCGCTGTAGATCAGCACCAGGGACAGCAGCAGGATCACCAGGGGCAGGGAGATTACCACCAGCGCCTTGCCGCGCAGCGGCAGGTCGGCCCAGCGTCGGGCGCTGCGCAGGTTCATGGCCACTGCCCGTTGGGCTGGGCCACCAGCCCCAGGGCGATGCCGCGCACCGCCGCCTGGGTGCGGTCGGAGGCGCCGAGTTTGCCGATCACCCGCTCGACATGGGCCTTGGCGGTGCCGGTGGTGATGCCGAGCTTTTCGCCGATCTCGCGGTTGCTGAAGCCGCCGGCCACCAGCCCCAGCACCTGACGCTCGCGGGCGGTCAGGGCCTGGGCCTGGGGCAGCTGGCCGCTGCCGCGTTCGGTCATGCGTCGCAGCAGGCGCGCACTGACCGCGCTATTGAGGGCTTCCTCGCCCTGGGCCACCCGTTGCAGGGCGCCGATCACTTCGTCGCGGCTGGCGTCTTTCAACAGGTAGCCCACGGCGCCGGCGGTCATGGCCGCTTCCAGGTGGTCGGGGCTGTCGTCCATGGTGAAGATCACCACCTTGACCTCGGGCTGGCGCTGCTGCAGAAGGCGCGCGGCCCCCAGGCCGTTGAGCCGGGGCATGCGGATGTCGAGGATGGCGATGTCCGGGCGCAGTTGCTCGCACAGCACCAGGGCCTCTTCACCATCCTTGGCCTGGCCCACCACCTCGAATTCGGGGTTGCCCGCCAGCAGGGCAACGAAACCGGTGCGGGTCACTTCATGATCGTCCGCCAGGACCAGGCGTATCAGGCTACTCATGGCGTTTGCTCCAAGGGTTGCACGGGCACGCTGGCGAGCAGGCGGGTGCCGCTGCCGGAACGGCTCTCGCAGCTGAAGTGGCCGCCCAGCAGATGAGCACGCTCGTGCATGGCGACCTGACCCAGTTGATCGGCCAGCGGGGCCGGCGAGCTGATGAAACCGCAACCGTCGTCGCTGACCCCGAGCAGCGCCTGGCCGCCTTCCAGGGCCAGGCTCAGGTGCACCTGGGAGGCCCGGGCGTGCTTGAGGATGTTGTTGATGGCTTCCTGGGCGATGCGGAACAGGGCGATTTCCACGGCATCGGGCAGGCGCTCTGGCGCGCGCTGCCCCCAGTACACCAGCAGGCCGGCGTCGCGCAGGCGGTCGGCTTCGCGGTCAATGGCCCGCAGCAGGCCGAAGTCGTCGAGCACATGGGGGCGCAAGCCGCCGATCAATTGCCGGCCTTCACCGACGCAACCCTGGGCCAGTTGCAGGATGGTCTGCAGGTCCTGGTGCAGTTCGGCGGGCAACGGCGGACAGCGCCCGGCGAAACCTTGCAGGCGCTGATGGAGTCCGGCCAGGGTTTGCGCCAGGCCGTCGTGCAGGTCATAGGCGACCCGCTTGCGTTCGTCTTCCTGGGCACTGAACAGGCGCTGCACCAGTTCCGACATGCTGCGCTCACGGGCTTGCAGGTCGCGCAGCAGGCGCTGGTTTTCCAGGTGCGCCGCCAGCAGGGTGGCCAGCAGTTGCAGGGATTCCAGGTCTTCGCTGTCCGGGGCGCTGATGGGCACGCTGTTGGCCAGCAGCAGGGCGCCGAAGGCGCGGCCGTCGGCGCGGTGCAGCAGCACCCGCACCGCGGCATCCTGGTTGGGCGGGGGGGCTGGCCACTGTGGGTGATCGGCCAGGGCGCGCAGGCCTTGCAGGCGTTCTTCATGACCCTGGGCCGCGCGGGTGTGGACCACGCCGTCCTCGGCCCATTCCAGCAGCAGCCCGTGGTCCATGGCGGCAAAGGCGCAAGCCCGCTGCACCACCCGCTGGCGCATCTGCTCGGGGGGCAGTTGCAGCAGTTCCTGGCCGGTGTCCACCAGCAACCGCAGGCGCGCGGCGCGGCTCTGGGACTGTCGATACTGGCTGCGCAGGGCCAGGGCGCTGGCGGGGTCGAGGGAAGGGGTGGACATGGCGGTGCTCCAGTACGGCGGCGCTGCGGTTGAACAAAAGCAGGCATTAGACCCGCTGCTGCACGTCACGCCTATCTGCCGAATGGCATAGGTCAAAAGCTCCAGTTGGCCGATGGCGCGGGCGACGACGATGGGCAAAGTGTGGCTCATTGAAACCCACTGGAGACATCGTATGAAACTGAAAACCACTGCCCTGGCCCTGTTTTTCGCCTTCACCGCTCCACTGGCTGTGGCCGCCGAGGTCAAGCCGTATGTCTACAGCGCCGTTGCCGAGCAGCCGCAAGCGGCCCAGGACCGCGAGATCGCCGGCCTGTTCGATCGCTGGAACAGCGCCTTGCAGACCGGCAACCCGCAATCGGTGGTGAGCCTGTATGCGCCGAATGCGGTGTTGCAGCCGACCGTGTCGAACCAGGTGCGCAGCACCCACGCACAGATCCAGGACTACTTCGAGCACTTCCTGGCGTCCAAGCCGGTAGGGCAGATCAACTACCGTGAAATCCGTCATCTGGGCCCGGATGCCGCCCTGGACAGCGGCGTCTACACCTTCACCCTGACCGATGCGTCCGGCAAGGCCGAGAAGGTCCAGGCGCGCTACACCTTCCTGTACGAGCGCATCGATGGCCAGTGGAAGATTCTCAACCATCACTCCTCGGCCATGCCGGAAGCTCAGCCGCAGCTGGTCGCTCACTGATTCACCTTGCGTTCCCTTCACGCCGAGCCTGTGCTCGGCGTTGTCGTTTCCCGCTGCTCACTGCTCGCGGTAGCGCCCCGGGGTCATGCCGAACCAGCGCAGGCAGGCCTTGTGAAAGCTGCTCTGGTCGCGAAAGCCCAGCAGCGCGCCGATGTACTTGACGCTGCGCATGGAGTTGCGCAGGAAGCTGTGGGCCAGCATCAAGCGGGCTTCGTCCAGCAAGGCCGAGAAATGCACGTCTTCGTGTCCCAGGCGACGTTGCAGGCTGCGGGTGCTGACCCCGACCATCTGCGCGATGTTCGGCAGGTCGCTCGGCGCGCCCTGGGCCAGGCGTTCGGACAGCGCTCGGCGGACCCGGGCGGTCATCGAGCCGTTGTGCAGCAGGCTGAGGCGGTTGCGCGCGTATTCCAGGTGCAGCACGTCCAGGGCCGGGTCGGCGGTGGGCAGGGCAATGGCGCAATCCTGGCTGCTGAAGGACAGGCTGTTGTAGGGCGCGCAGAACTGCAGGTTGTCCCCCAAGAGCTGACGCAGTGACGTGGTGTCCAGGGGTTCGGGGTAGGTGAAGCTGGCCGCCAGGGGCCGCAGTTTGTACTGCGGCAACAGCCAGTGCAGCAGGCCCAGGGTCTGGGCCGCGCCGGCGTCGATAAAGGCCCGGGGCATGATCGAGGGTTCGCTGGTCACGTCAAAGCCGATCAGGGTCAGCATCTGCGGTTTGCGTTCCAGGCACATGCAGAAGCCGTTGCTGATCAGGGCGTGGTAATCCACCAGGCGTTGCAGGGCGATGCCCAGGGTGGCGCAGGACATCACCGCATACCCCAATGCCTCCAGGTTGGCCGGATGGGCCTTGCTGTAGGCCAGCAGGCCCAGGTCCGGCTTGCCGGTGCGGCGCACGGCTTCCTGTATCACCTGGTAGACCAGTTCCAGCCTCACGCCCTTGGGGTTTTCATACACATCCCGCAGGCTGCTGCCGAATTGCTTGAGCAAGGTTTCGACGTGGGCGCCGCCCTCATTCATGACATCGGCAAGCACCCGAAAGCTGGCGCTGGTCATTCTATGCATAGGTCTTCCTGGACTGATGGCTAAGTGATGCCGCAGAGGCCATTGGCATGATTGCAATAAACACGGGGCCACAGATGATTCGGCAGTGCCGCGGGTTTCCGAGGACAAGCGAAAGGTATCCAGGAACACTTCCTCAAGGCCTGTGCCAGGGTCGATCATGCTCGGCCAGGGGCCCTTGGGAAGGGTGACGGCCAGCGCGTCGCCTCCGGTTCGCCGCAAGGGTGCCGTTGTCTTGCCCCGGGGAGTTGTCATGCAAAGCGTCAGAGACTTTTATCGTGAACTGGCCCAGGGCCGCCTGATGCTGGCGTTCCAGCCGGTGGTGTGGCTGCCCGACAGCAGCCGGGTGCTGTACCACGAAGGTTTGCTGCGCCACATCGATGCCCAGGGCGGCGAAGTCTATCCTCTGGCGCTGCTGGAAAAACACCAACTGATGCGCGAGCTCGATCACAGCGTGGTGCGCTGCGTGATCGACGCGCTGCAGCGTGACGAACGCCTGCGCCTGGGCTGCAATATTTCCGCTCAGAGCGCGATCATCGACGGCTTCTGGTTGCCGATTCTGCAGGTGCTTCGGGACTTCCCCTCAGTGGCCGCGCGACTGGTGATCGAGATCACCGAAAGCGCCACGCCGCCGAGCATCGAGGCGGCCAGCGAGTTCGTCCTGTGCCTGCGGGAACTGGGTTGCCGGGTGGCCATCGACGATTTCGGCGCCGGCCTTGGCACCCTGGAATTCATCCGCCAGACCCGGCCGGACATCGTCAAGATCGACAAGGGCTACATCCAGCGCGCCCGCGGTGAACTCAACAGCGCCCAGACCCTCAGCCACCTGGTGCAGCTGTGCAAGACCCTGGCGCCCTGCGTGATCATCGAAGGGGTGGAAAGCGCCGCCGACCAGAACCTGGCCACGGCTTGTGGCGGCGAGTGGGGGCAGGGCTATCTGTTCGGTCGTCCGCAGGTGGATCGCCTGGGGTGGCGTTGCCGCCTGGAGCAGCGGACGCCGCCGCTGTGTGCGCTGGATCAGGCGTAGCCCGGTTGCGCCAAGACACGGTGCATGCCCTGGCGCGAGCCCGTCTGACGGGGTTCAGTCAGCCTGCGGGGTGATGGGTGGGGTGTGGGCCGTCGGGTCTTGCACCTCGGCACTGATGGGCAATGCCCCCAGGTCTTCCTCGGACAGCTTCTTCATGTCCACGTGCATGTTGCGCTTGGGCCGTTCCGGCTGGAAGGCGTCATAGGGTAGCAGCAGGGTATCGGCCGCCGCGTCCAGGGGCAGGCTGGCGATCATCAGGATCGGGCACACCACCATCACCCAGCAGCCGCCGGTGAGCATGCGCGCATAGCCCATGTCGTAGCCGGTAAGCAGTTGCGCGTTGGTCTTGGTGGCGCGGTAATAGCGATCGTCGCGCCAGTCCATGCCCTGGGAGCCACGGGCCATGTAGGTGCCGCAGCCAGTCAGCAGCAGGATGTTGAGCAACAACAGGCAATTGATGATTCGGATGATCGGGATTCCATTGAGTATCGAGCCAGCGACGGGTGAGGGTCAGTGATTCATCGCGTCATAGGGCAGCAGCGCGGTGTCGGCCACGGCGTCCACCGGCAGGCTGACGATGGCCACCACCGGGCAGACGATGCTCATCCAGCAGAAGACCGTGGTATAGCCGTCGTAGCCGCTGGCGCCGCGCATGGTCAGCAGTTCGATATTGGCCTGGGTGCCTTTGTAGTAGTCGTAGCCGCTATGGGCATTGGGGGTGCGGGCGATCAGGGTGCCGCAGCCCGCCAGGGACAGCAGGGACAATGTCAGTACAGCGTTGAGCGCTTTGATGATGCCATTCCTTAGCGAGCGGATTTTTGCCGCGCGCATCGTCGCAGAAGCCGAGCGCGCAAGCTAGATAGGGCGCGGATAAATAACAGGACGTAAATAAAAACAGGCCGCTGATCAATAACGGGGCACCAATAGCTGATCGGCGGGCGCCGCCCGATCAGATTTCAGATGGAATCAACAGCAGCAGGTCGGTATCGCCGACATCCACCCCGGCCTGGGTCAACAGGGTGCTGGCCTGGCCCCGGTGATGGGTCTGGTGATTGAAGAAATGCACCAGCAGGGCGTGGAAATTGCGCTCGGCGGCCACGCCTTTGGTGTTGGCGTAATGCAGGCTGCTGTCCAGGTCGGCCTCGCTCAGGGATTGGCTGAAATCGAGGATCAACTGGTCCAGCCATTGGCGCTGCTGCCAGAGCCTGTTGAGGTTTGGGAACAGCAGGCTCTTGAGGTCCCGGGGCAGTGCCACTTGCTGCAGCGGCGCCAGGGCCGCAAACCTCGCCGGGTGTTGGGCGAAGCGCTTGAGCCAGATCGTGTCACCAGCCAGCAGGTGATTGAGGGTGCCGAGGATCGAGCGGAAAAAGGCCTGGCGATCGAGCACGATCTGCGCCTCGGGCAGGGTCATGGCGGCGTGGTACAGCTTGGCGTTCATCCATTGGTTGTAGCGGGCCATCAGGCACAGGTGCTCGGTGCGCTGCATTGTGGTTGCTCCGTGGTTTGCCGGGCTGGCGCGCAGCAGCTTCGCAAGCCTCGATGCCCGGGTGCAAGGGGCGTCGCCAACGCTGTGTGCACGGAGTGTTTTGCACAGGTTGCAGGCATTAAAAAAACCGCCCCTTTGGCCCCGATAACATCGTTTCTCGGGGCTTTGGGTTTTCTCTATATTGGCCACCAGATCCAGCGCGGCAACAGGCCGCGCGCCCTTTATGGTGAGCCGTTGCAATGAATAAAAAACCTGAACGCACAGGGCTGGAAAACCCCGGGACCGCCACTCGGGTGGTCTGGGGCGGAGAGCAGATCCGTCACCCCTACAACGCCACGCAAACGCCGATTGTCGCCAGCGCCGCTTATGGCTATGACGACATCGACCAGTGGTACGACGTGGCCCTGGGCAAGGCCCCGGGCTTCATCTACAGCCGCATGAGCAACCCCACGGTGGAAACCCTGGAAGCCAAATTGTGCGACCTGGAAAACGCCGAGTCGGCAGTAGCCTTCAGCAGCGGCATGGCGGCCATCAGCGGGGTGCTCTACAGCTTCCTGCGCCACGGCCAGCGGGTGGTGTCGACCAAGGACAGCTACGGCGGCACCAACAAGATTTTCGAGGAGTTCCTGCCGCGCATGGGCGTGGCCGTGACCCTCTGCGAAACCTTCGATCAGCAGCAGATCGAAGCCGAGATCGCCAAGGGCTGCGACCTGCTGTACCTGGAAACCCCGACCAACCCGACGCTGAAGATCGTTGATATCCAGCGTCTGGTGAGCGCGGCGAAACAGGTCGGTGCCCTGGTGGTGGCGGACAACACTTTCGCCACGCCGCTGAACCAGAACCCCCTGGCCCTGGGCGTGGACGTGGTGATCCACAGCGCCACCAAGTTCCTCAGTGGCCACGGCGATGTGCTGGGCGGCGTGGCCTGTGGCAGCGAAGCGCTGATGAGCCAGGTGCGTCACTACCGGGAAATCAACGGCGCCAGCCTCGATCCGTTCTCGGCCTACCTGATCATCCGCGGGATCAAGACCCTGGCCCTGCGCATGCGCCAGCAACAGCACAGTGCCGCGCAGCTGGCGCAGTTCCTGCTCAACGAACCGTTGGTGGAGTCGGTGAACTACCCGGGTCTGCCGAGCCACCCGAACCACGCCGTGGCCTGTGCGCAGATGCGCGGTTTCGGCGCCATCGTCAGCTTTGTCCTGGTGGGCGGCATGGACAGCGTCAAGCTGCTCTTGCCGCGCCTGCGTTATGCCCACTGCGCCGGCAACCTGGGCGCGGTGGAGACCATCTACGGTCCGGCGCGCACCACCAGCCACGTGGAAAACACCCTGGAAGAGCGTCAGGCCCTGGGCATTTCCGAAGGGCTGGTACGCATCTCGGTGGGCATCGAAGACACCGATGACCTGCTGGCCGACCTGCAACAGGCCTTTGCCTGGCTGCGCCAATCGCTCAAGCACAACCCGGCGCCCGGCGCCGTCCCTTCCCTGAATGCCCGGGCCGAGGTGGCCCACTGAAAGAGCGCGCAACACCCCCACAGCAAGGCAGCCAGTGGGGGCTTCATGAAGAGGAATAACAATAAAAACCTGGTGGCATCCGATTTGTTTTCTGCCCATTTCCACAGTCGCAGAAATTGAGACTTGCCCTGACAACTTTCATGAGAACCATCATGTCCCTACAAGAACAACAGACCGACTTGCGCGGCGGCTTCAAGCAAGAAATGCAGACACGGCACATTGTCATGCTCGCCCTCGGCGGGGTGATCGGCACCGGACTGTTCCTCACTTCCGGCTACACGGTGAACCAGGCCGGTCCGCTGGGCGCGGTGATCGCCTACATCATCGGCGCGCTGATGGTGTACCTGGTGATGATGTGCCTGGGCGAACTGGCGGTGCAGATGCCCGAGACCGGCTCCTTCAGCACCTACGCCACACGCTTTCTCGGCCCTGGCACCGGCTACACCGTGGCCTGGCTGTACTGGCTGACCTGGACCGTGGCCATCGGCTCGGAATTCACCGCCGCCGGCATCCTCATGGCCCGCTGGTTCCCCGAGACCCCGGTGTGGATCTGGAGCGCGCTGTTCGCCATGGTGGTGTTCCTGTCCAACGTGGTGTCGGTGCGGCTGTTCGCCGAAACCGAGTTCTGGCTGTCGCTGGTCAAGGTGGTCACCGTGCTGGCGTTCCTGGCAGTGGGTTGCGGGGCGATCCTCGGCTTTCTGCACATCGACCAGGCCCACAGCATCGGCCTGAGCAACTTCACCCGCGAGGGGCTGTTCCCCACCGGCTTCATGCCGATCGCCATGACCCTGCTGGCGGTGGCCTTCGCCTTCTCCGGCACCGAGCTGATCGGTATCGCCGCTGGCGAAACTCGTGACCCGCAACGCAACGTGCCACGGGCGATCCGCACCACGGTGCTGCGCCTGGCGATCTTCTTCGTCGGCACCATCTTCGTTCTCGCGACTCTGTTGCCCCGGGAGCAGGCCGGTCTGGTGGAAAGTCCGTTCGTCACGGTGTTCACCTACATCGGCATTCCCTACTCGGCCGACATCATGAACTTCGTGATCATCAGCGCGCTGCTGTCCGCCGCCAACTCCGGGTTGTACGCCGCCTCGCGGATGCTCTGGACCCTGAGCGACCAGGGCCATTTGCCCAAGCAGTTCTCGGCCCTGACCCGCATGGGCACGCCGCTCAACGCGATCATCGTGAGCATGGCCGGCGGCGCCGCTTCGCTGCTCAGCAGCGTGTTCGCCCCGGACACCATCTACCTGGCCCTGGTGTCGATTTCCGGGCTGGCGGTAGTGGTGGTGTGGATGAGCATCGCCGCCAGCCAGATCGCCTTCCGCCGTCACTATGTGGCCAACGGCGGTGATGTGCGCGATCTGAAGTTCCGTGTCCGTGGCTACCCCTGGGTGCCGCTGGGTGCACTGTTCTGTTGCGCCCTGGCTTGTATCGGCATCGGCTTCGACCCCGAGCAGCGGGTGGCCCTGTACTTCGGTGTGCCGTTCATCGCCTGGTGCTACTTCGTGTATTACATTACCCGCAGTAGCCGCCAGCGGCGCCTGGCCCTGGCACCCCTGGCACGCTCGTCCGATGCCCTGCCGGGCTGACGGCCGGCAACGGCATCCAGGGTGTTGATGAGAGCCAGGCCATGAAGCAGAAAAGCTTGCCCCCGCTGAACTGGCTGCGCGCCTTCGAAGTGTCCGCCCGCTGCCTGAACTTCACCCACGCCGCCGAGGAGCTGTTCCTCACCCAGGGGGCGGTGAGCCAGCAGATCCGCCAGCTGGAAAGCCACCTCGGGGTGGCGCTGTTCAAGCGCCTGCCCCGGGGCCTGGACCTGACCGAGGAGGGACGCTCCTACCTGCCGGTGGTGCAGGACGCCATCACCCGGCTGGCGGTGGGCACCAACGAGATTTTCGGCCAGCACCAGCACCGGCCGATCAAGGTGCGCGGCAGCCTGGCGTTCTTCGTCCACTGGCTGGCGCCCAAGCTGGCGGATTTCCAGCAGGGCCATCCGCTGGTGGATATCCGCTACATCAGCAACATCTGGGTCAAGGAACTGGATGGCGAGGACGACCTGGAAATCCGCTGGGGCCGCGGTCACTGGCCGGGGCTGGTGGCCCAGCGCCTGACCTGGGACAGCCTGTTCCCGGTCTGCGCACCGGCCTTGCTGGCGCGCCTGCCGCTGCAGGTGCCGGACGATCTGGCCCGCCATCAACTGCTGCATGTGCTGGGCTATGAAGAGGGCTGGGGCTACTGGCTTGAACGGGCCGGCGCTAGCCGCGTGGACTCGTCCCGGGGCATGCAGTTCGACACCCTGATCTCGACCCTGCGCATGGCCGAGCTGGGGCAGGGCGTGGCCCTGGCCCGTTCCTCGATGGTCGCCGACATGCTGGCCGACGGGCGTCTGCTGGAGCCCTTCGAGCAGCGTATCGAGGCCAGCGAATCCTTTTACCTGGTGCGCGGCGCCGATGCCGAGCAACACCCCGATGCGCTGAAGTTTTCCACCTGGCTGGTGGAGCAGGCCCATCGCTACAAATGACTGGCCGGAGCCAAGCATGCGCTATGTGAGTACCCGCAGTGCCGCCGAACAGGTGGATTTTGCAACCGTGGTCCTGTCCGGCGTGGCCGCCGACGGCGGGCTTTATGTGCCGCAGCGGCTGCCGTGTTTCAGCCCCCAGGAAATAGCCAACTGGTCGACCCTGGATTACCCCGAACTGGCCTTTCGCGTGCTCAGCCCCTTTGTCGGCGACAGCCTGCCCGAGGCCGATTTCAAGGCGTTGCTGCACAGGGCCTACAGCGGTTTTGGCCATCGCGCGGTGGCGCCCCTGCGGCAGATCGATCGCAACGAATGGCTGCTGGAGCTGTTTCATGGCCCCAGCGGTTCGGCCAAGGACTTTGCCGCGCGCCTGCAGGCCCAGCTGGTGAGCTACTTTCTCCAGCGCCGGCAGCGTCGCGGGGTGCTGGTGGGCGCCAGTAACGGCGACACCGGGCTGGCGGCAATCGACGCCTTCAAGGACTGCCCGCAGACCCAGGTGCTGGTGTTCTATCCGCAAAACGCCGTGCCCGAGCAGCAGGGGCGGCAGTTGCAGGCGGCCCATCACCCGGGGCTGTGGCGCTTTGCGGTGCAGGGCAGT
Organism: Pseudomonas saponiphila; assembly: GCF_900105185.1. Taxonomy (NCBI): domain Bacteria; kingdom Pseudomonadati; phylum Pseudomonadota; class Gammaproteobacteria; order Pseudomonadales; family Pseudomonadaceae; genus Pseudomonas; species Pseudomonas saponiphila. Next base: position 2,326,099 of record NZ_FNTJ01000001.1, read on the forward strand.
TTCGACGACTGCCAGACCCTGGTCAGCCGCCTGCTGCGCCAGTGGCCGTTGCCCGAGCACGAGGCAATCGGCTTCAACTCCAGCAACTGGGTGGGGGTCATGGCCCAGCTGGTGCTGTATTTCCATGCCGTGCTGCAACTGGGCGGCGGCCAGCGGCCCATCGGCTTCAGCGTGCCGGCGGCGAGTTTCGCCGAAGTCTATGCCGGCTACATCGTGCAGAAGATGGGCCTGCCGATCACCCAGATGATTGTCGCCACCAATAGCAATGACGCGCTGCATCAGCTGTTCCTGAAGAACCGCTACTCCCGCGGGCAGGCCCGCCAGAGCCTGTCGCCGGCCATGGACCTGTCGCTGTTCGCCAACCTCGAACGCCTGGTCTGGGAGCTGTATGGCCAGGACCCGCAGGCAGTGGCGGCGCTGATGCGCGGGTTCGAGGACAGCGGCGAGATGAGCCTGAACAACGAGGCCTGGCTGCAGGCGCGGATGATCATCGACTCCTATTCGGTGAGCGACGAAGAGACCGGCAAGGAGATCGTCAGCCTGTATCGGGACACCGGCTACGTCATCGATCCCCATGCCGCCACCGGGGTTCTGGCGGCGCGCCTGTACCGCCGCAGCCTGGTGGCGCCGATGGTCACCCTGGGGGAAATCGCCCCGGCCAAGTCGGCACGGCTGCTGGGTGAGCTGGGCATTCCCGGGGTGGTCCCGCCAGCGGTGGTAGCGCCCTCGACGCAGCAATGGCAGACCCTGGCGGCGGATGATTTTGCCGCGCTGCTGCATAGCCTGAAGGCACTATGATGGACCGGTTCAAGGGGGCTGCATGAAGCGGATTCTCGATCCTCTGGACGAGCGCATCCTGGCCGAGCTGAGCGTCAATGCCCGGGCGGCCCACGCCGAGCTGGCGGCCAAGGTCAACCTGTCGCGCAACGCCGTGCGCCAGCGCATCGAACGCCTGGAGCGCGACGGCGCGATCCAGGGCTACACCATTCGCGTGGGCGAGGGGCGCGGGGCGGACACCCGGATCAATGCGCTGATCTTCGTCTACCGCTACGACCGCATGCGCGGCGCCGAGGTATTGCAGGCCTTGCGGGCCATGCCGGAGATCGTCCAGTGCGAAGTGCTCAGCGGCGAGTTCGACGTGCTGGTGCGGGTCAGCGCCGCCACCGCGGAGCGGGTGCACCGGGTATGGAACGACATCGCCGCCTTGCCGGGGGTGGAAAATACCGTGACTTCCTTTGTCTTGTCGTCGGTGAGCTAGGGCGCTGTTCGCCATGAAAAAAAGCCAACGCACGTTGGCTTTTTTTATGCCCGCTCACCTGGCTCCAGGCTTGAGCAAAATGCTCAGCAAATACAGCAAAACGGCATATTTCACTGCCCGGCCCCGGCCCCTAACCTTGTGTCCATCAGCTTTCAACCCGGATGGAACACAACAAAAATGACTGAATACAACATTGCCCTGGTGGGCTTCGGCGGGGTCAATCGGGCCCTGGCGCAATTGATTGCCGAGCGCAATCAGGCATGGAAAAAACAACTGGGCTTCAGCCTGAAAATCGTCGGCATCAGCGATCTGTTCCTCGGTTCCATCGTCGCTCCACAGGGGCTGGATGCTGGTCTGCTGAGCAAGCTGCCGGCAACCAAAGGCGCCCTGGCGCAACTGCCGGGCGGCCAGGTGGAGGCGCTCAACGAGCAGGTGATCAAGGACTCCGGCGCCGACATCATCGCCGAGGCCACCTTCACCAATCCGGTGGACGGCGAGCCGGCCAGCACCTTCTGCCGCTGGGCTCTGGAGCAGGGTAAGCATGTGGTGACCACCAACAAGGGGCCGATCGCCTTGCACGGCGCCGAGCTCAAGGCCCTGGCCCAGCGCAATCAGGCGGCGTTCGAGTACGAAGGCGCGGTGATGAGCGGCACTCCGGTGATCCGCATGGCCAAGCAGTCCCTGGCGGGCAGCGAGCTGTCGGGTTTCGAGGGGATTCTCAATGGCACTTCCAACTTTGTGCTGACCCGCATGGACGCCGGCCTGGGCTTTGCCGAGGCGGTGGCCGAGGCCCAGGCCTTGGGCTATGCCGAGGCTGATCCGACGGCGGATGTCGAAGGTTTTGACGTGCGCTTGAAGGTGGTGATCCTGGCCAACGAACTGCTCGGTGCACAGCTGACCGTCAGTGATGTCAGTTGCCGCGGCATCTCCGGCCTGACGGCCGCGGATCTGGAGCAGGCCCGGGCCGAGGGCGCGCGCTGGAAGCTCATCGGGTCGGCCCAACGCCTGGCCGATGGCTCGCTGCAGGCCAGTGTCGAGCCGCGGCTGTTGCCCCTGGCCCATCCGCTGGCGGGGATTGGCGGGGCGATCAACGCGGTGTCGTTCAACACCGAACTGCTGGGCGCGGTGACGGTGTCCGGACCGGGCGCCGGGCGCATCGAGACGGCCTTTGCCTTGCTCTCGGACATCATCCACATCCATCAGTCGCGCACCTGCCGCTAGGAGCCTCCCATGAACCTGTCACGCCTGGCGCCGGTCGCCGATTCGATTGACGTTTGCAGCCCCTTCGATGGTCGGCTGATCGGGACGGTGCCACGCCTCGATGCCGGTGCCGTGCCCTACCTGTTGCAGCAAGCCCGCCAGGGCGTCAGCGACTGCGCGGCGCTGCCGCGTTATCAGCGGGCACGGATTCTGGAGCGGGCGGCCTTGAACATCGAGCGCGATGCCGAGCACTTTGCCCGGCTGATCGTCGATGAAGCGGGCAAGACCCTGAAACAGGCGCAGAAGGAGGTCAAGCGCTGCGTCAACACCCTCAGGCTGTCGGCCGAAGAGGCCAAGCGCAATGCCGGCGAGGTGCTGCCCTTCGATGCTTATGAAGGTTCGGAAAACCGTCAGGGCTGGTTCTCCCGCGAACCTCTGGGACTGATCCTGGCGATCACCCCCTACAACGATCCGCTGAACCTGGTGACGCACAAGCTGGGCCCGGCCATCGCCGGGGGTAACGGGGTGATCCTCAAGCCGTCGGAGCTGGCGCCGCTGTCGGCGATCAAGCTGGTGGACTACTTGCGCGATGCCGGGCTGCCGGCTTCGGTGGTGACCCTGGCCACCGGCGGCGCGGAGCTGGGCAAGGCCCTGGTGGCGGCCCGCGAGGTGCGGATGATTTCCTTCACCGGCGGCTTTGTCACCGGCGAGCAGATCGCCCGCAGCGCCGGCCTGAAGAAGCTGGCCATGGACCTGGGGGGCAACGCGCCGGTGATCGTCATGGCCGACTGCGACCTGGTGGCGACGGTGGAAAGCTGCGTGTCCGGGGCGTTCTGGGCCGCGGGGCAGAACTGCATCGGCACTCAGCGCCTGCTGGTCCAGGCCTCGATCTACGAGGCGTTTCGCGAGGCCTTTGTGCGCCTGGCCCGGGAGCAGGTCAGCGGCGATCCATTGGCCGACAGCACGGATATCGGGCCGATGATCAGCCTGCAGGCGGCGCAGAACGCGCAGAAGGTCGTGGATGAAGCGCTGCAGCAGGGCGCGCGGCTGCTCTGCGGGCATCAGCGCCGGGGTTCCTGCTACGCCGCCACGGTGCTGGAGAATGTCGACCACGGCAGTCGGCTGTGGCAGGACGAGGTCTTTGCGCCGGTGGTGGTCTTGCAGCCGTTCGACGATCTGGATCAGGCCATCGCCTTGGCCAATCAGCCCGAATACAGCCTGCATGCGGGGATTTTCACCAACGATCTGCGCACCGCCATGGACGCTGCGCGGCGGATCGAGGCAGGCGGGGTGATGATCAACGATTCGTCCGATTACCGTTTCGATGCCATGCCGTTTGGCGGTTTCAAGTACGGCAGCCTGGGCCGCGAAGGGGTGCGTTTCGCCTATGAGGAAATGACCCAGCCCAAGGTGGTGTGCCTCAACCGCCTGAGCTGAGGCCGATTGCAGCAACACGACAGGTCGTCGGGCACCGGGCAGGTTTGGTCACCTGCCCGGTGTTTTTTTGCTGGCCACGGTGCGGCGTCCAGGCCCGGGGAGCGTTGTTCAGTCGTGCAGCAGGGTCGAGCCGTACTGGTTGAAGCTATTACCCAGGGCAGTGTTGCCATTGGGGTTCAGATTGCTCACGCCACCGCCAAGCCGGCACTTGTCCGAATAGCAGCTGTGGGTTGTCGCACTGGAGCAGGCGCCCAGCAGAAGGGTGGCGCTGACCAGCAGCACCTTGAGGCAGCTCAACTTCATTTTCAGCATCTCCAGACCAGAACCACGGATCGATCCAAGTAGGACGTCATCTTACTCTGTTACATGTTGATACAGATTGCCAATGATGCTGGCCCGAAAAAATACTTTTCGCGGCCGCCGGCTGCGTTTTTGCCCGGCGTGCCTCTTGTAGCCCATGGAATTGTTTCCCCGGGCGAGACCCGGTAGAAAGGCGCAACGCATTCAGAAAATAGATACCGGTATGAGCAACATCGAGAAACCCAATAGCCGCCTGTTCGACCTCGACTTGCTGCGAGCCATTGTCACGGTGGCCGATTGTGGCAGTTTCACCACGGCGGCCAGTCGCCTGCACTCGACCCAATCCACCGTCAGCCAGAAGATCCGCCGCCTGGAGGAAATGGCCGGGCATCGGCTGCTGGAACGCGGCAATCGCGACGTACTGCCCACCGATGCCGGCGCCACGCTGCTGGGATATGCCCGGCGCCTGCTGGCGCTGAATGACGAGATGCTTGAGGCGCTGTCCGGCGCGACGGTGGCGCTGACGGTGCGGATCGGCGTGCCGGATGACTTTGCCGCCGGGCGCACCACCGAGCAGTTGGCCGCCTTCAACCGCCGCTATCCCCAGGTCAAGCTGGAAGTCACCAGCGGCATGAGTCGCGACCTGAGCGCCAGCTATGACCGCGGCGAACTGGACCTGGTGGTGCTCAAGCAACTGCGCAATAGCCGCGAGGCCCTCGGCTGCTGGCCGGAGAAGACCCGCTGGGTGGACAGCGCGAAAAATCCCTGCATCGACCTCGACCCGCTGCCTATCGTCACCTTCCCGCCGCGTGGGGTGTACCGCGATGAAATGATCAATGCCCTGGAGTCCATCGGACGGCGCTGGCACATCAGTTTCACCAGTTCCAGCCTCAGTGGCCTGCAGTCGGCGATTGCCGATGGCATGGGCATCGGCCTGCTGCCGTTGCGCGCAGTGACGGCGGGGCATCAGGTGCTGGCCCGCAGCACCGGGCTGCCATCGGTGGATGTGTTCGAGGTGGCGTTGCTGCACCGTCCGGCGGCGGATCCCATGGTCAAGGAGCTGGCCCGGGTATTGTCTCGGGTGCTGGCCCAGGACACCCGGGGCTGAGCCTGTTTGGTATTTGATAAATGAATATGCCGGATTTCGGTATTTAATTTGTGCATGAAGGCGGCCCTGGATATCGTGGTGCCCAGCCGTGGTCCGCGCCGCGCTCCGTGGTGCGTCGACCCGCAGCTTTGTTCACCCTGGCGGCGCTGCTGCACGGGGCAGCAAAACAACAATGAGGAGAGTCTCGATGTCCAAAACCACTTATTACGCACCCCACGGCGGGCACCCGGCGCAGACCGAAATGCTCACCGATCGTGCCATGTTCACCGAAGCCTACGCCGTGATCCCCAAGGGCGTGATGCGCGACATCGTCACCAGCCACCTGCCGCACTGGGACAACATGCGCATGTGGGTGATTGCCCGTCCGCTGTCGGGTTTTGCCGAAACCTTTTCCCAGTACATCGTTGAAGTCGGCGCCAATGGCGGCAGCGACAAGCCCGAGCAGGACCCCAACGCCGAAGCGGTGCTGTTCGTCGTCGAAGGCGAGGTCAACCTGACCCTGAAGGGCCAGGAGCACGTCCTCAAGCCCGGCGGTTACGCCTTCATCCCGCCGGCGGCCGACTGGAAGCTGCGCAACACCAGCGGCACCGAGGCGCGTTTCCACTGGATCCGCAAGCACTACCAGAAAGTCGACGGCGTGCCGTACCCGGACGCGTTCGTCACCAACGAGCAGGACATCGAACCACGTGTGATGCCGGACACCGACGGTCGCTGGAGCACCACCCGTTTCGTCGACATGAGCGACATGCGCCACGACATGCACGTCAACATCGTCAACTTCGAGCCGGGCGGCGTGATTCCCTTCGCCGAGACTCATGTCATGGAACACGGCCTGTATGTGCTGGAAGGCAAGGCGGTGTATCGCCTGAACCAGGACTGGGTCGAGGTCGAGGCCGGCGACTTCATGTGGCTGCGCGCGTTCTGCCCGCAGGCCTGCTACTCCGGTGGCCCGGGTCGCTTCCGCTACCTGCTGTACAAGGATGTGAACCGCCAGATGCGCCTGACCCTCAACGCGCCGCATTGATCCAACGGCAGGGCAGGGGCGCTTAAGGCCTCTGCATGGCTGGATGGCCAACCACGAGAACCGGCGACCATTCGCCGGTTTTCTTTTTTCTGCGGGCTGCGCCCGCCGGGAATATTCAGCGCCGCTACAGGCCATATCGTTGCCTTGCTCAATCCCCTTCACGTCCAGGATCGTTGCGGGCTTTCTGAAACCGGCAGCAATGCAACAGCGAGCCTGGTTGCAGCGCCATCACATCTCGATGGTCGGCATGGTGCTCTTGCCGCAGCTGATGAGTTGCCCCGCGGTGACCTGGAGCCCATTGCTGGGTTTCGCGCTGTACCCGGCGAGGAAGCCTGCCATTACCAAGGCCGTGTATAGAATCGATTTTCTCAAGATCATGCCGGTGCCCGCTGACGGGTGGATGGGAGCGTGTGCAGCACTGATCCCTGTTCCGGGAAAAGGTTCCTGATGAGCCGGCGCAACGGATAGCAGTTGCAGCTAGCCCGGATTTCTCATGAGGCCGGCAGGCGTGGCCGGTGAAGCCTCGGTGTATCAACAACCTGCCTTCCACCGCTAAAAATTGATCGTTTTTTATTCAATTCCCGCGTATGGGGCGCACTGCCCCCTTTCCCCCATTGAGCCGGGCCGGGGGCGCCCGCCTGTTCAGGTCGGCTTGAGGCGGGCAACCAGCCCCGCAAAGAGTTCCTGATGCGGATAGGCCTCGCTGATCAGCACGCGGATGCGCCGGCTGTTGCGAATGATCACCGCACCGATCTTGAGCAGTTTCAAGCGCAGGTTATGGATGCTCATGCGCGCCAATGCGGTGCCCTGGAGATGATCGCGTAGCCGTTCGAACAGCACATAGGCAAAGGCCGACAGCATCAGCCGCCACTGGTTGGTCCACCAGCGTGGGCTGGAGGTGCGGTCGGCGAACAGATCCAACTGTTGGTCCTTGATCCGATTCTCCATGTCGCCACGGCCGCAGTAGTCTTCGTAGTACTGCTGGGCAGCATCCTCGGCAAAGCGGGACACGACGATGAAGCGTGGATTGGCACCCTGCTCGCCATGTTCCAGGCGCGACACGACCAGGCGGCGCCTACGCCAACTACCGGCCTGATAGAGGAAGCGATACACGCCGGACATCTTCTGCCCGGTTTCTTGGTAGGCCTCGGCGACAGCTTGCATGGCCGGCGCCGCCATCCGCTGCAGGCGGGTGTTGCGGGCCAGACCCACCACATAATCCACCTGCTTGCGGTCACACCAGTCGAGCATGCGATGTCGGCAAAAACCGCCGTCACCGCGGAACACGATGCGGGTCTCTGGCCAGAAGCGGCGAATGAACTTGACCAGCAGTGCCAGGATGGCCCAACTGTGTCGGGCGCCATCGATGTTGCTCGGGCGCAAATAGCTCACCAGCAGATGGCGACCACAGAACACATAGAGCGGCAGGAAGCAGTAATGGTCGTAATAGCCATGGAAGAAGCGCCCTTCCTGATCACCATGCACCGGCACATCGGTCGCATCGAAGTCGAGCACGATCTCAGCCGGCGCCTGGTCATGCTGGGCGATGAAGTGCTCCCACAGCAGGCGATGGGCTTGCACCACCGTTTCGCGATCGGCTTGCTGTTCCAGGCGCCCCAGAGTGGATTTGCCGGCCAGCGGTTGCAGGCGGTTGACCGCAGTCTGCAGCGCGTAGTCATGGCGCAGGCCGTCATGATCGTTGAGATCCTCGTAGCCGGCGGCCAGTGCATAGATACGCTGGGCGAGCAGTGTCTGCAGTCCATGCTGGACACGCCCAGGATCACGCCGATCGGGAACGATTTTGGCCAGGCGGCGGGTCAAGCCATGTTGCCGGTCGACCTCGCGCAGCAGCAACAAGCCCGCATCCGAGGTGATGTGACCACCGGTGAAAGAGGCCTCGACGAGGCGGCGAGAGAGGGGTGAAAAGTGGAGTTTTTCTGGTAGCATTTTGTGCGCGGCTGAAGACTTATGGGGCTTTGTTTGGCGACAAGAATCATAAGGCTTTCAGCCGTTTTTGTTTATGCGGTCATGAGAAATCCGGGCTAGCTACAGGACTTTGCTGGTTGGACCAGCAGCATTCCTCTCTTGTCGAAACGTTCTTCGATCACCTCCTAACCCCAGCCGGTGCCACAGGGACCGAATTCCGTGGCGCGTTTGGCCAGGTACTGGGCATAGACCGCGTTACCCGTGGAGTTCTGCGGGCCTGGCGTGGCGGAGCGTCGATGACTGGAGGGGGGGCGGGAAGCGCACTCGCACAGTGGCGAAGGCCGCGAGGACAAGGTTTGGAAGAGGGCGCTGTGGACAGTCTTCGGGTCTCGCAACTGCTGCGGACCCGAAGGGCTTGTAGCTTACTTAGATGCGGTGAATCTGAGTGATGTGCGGCTTGCCGTTAATGGGGGCGTAGATTTCAACGATCGCTTGCCAGCTGCTGGACGAGCCCGGTAGCGTTGCTTTGGTCTGGTAGCGATAGTTGGTGCCATTGACTACCTGGGTCGAAACCAGTTCGGGCGTGTAGTTAACACCTACGAACCCGGCCAAGGCCTCTTTGAAGACTTCCTGATCCTTTGGGGTCAGTTTGTGGTAAGCGGTCCATCCACCAACAAGATGTTCTTGAGCAGTCATGAATTAAATCTCCATATTTAAATTCCTACTCGTCTGGCTTTTCGGATTTCGCCCCGTCTATTGAATGGTTTCCGGAATCCATTTCCTGAATGGTTTTCCTAGCATCCCTACTCCTATTTACTGTGAACCCGGGTGCTTTGGAAAACACCGATACGAGCCTACTGCCGGCCCGGGGGAGTGTAGATCAGGAACAAGGAGGATCAAGGCAGGGAAGGGGGAGGGGACTAGCCAAGTCCAAAGATTGATGCCGAGGCGGACTTGAGGCTCTGCGAAACAAGTGAGGTGAGCCCCTTGGTTGCTACGACGAGGAAGCTAGGAGCGAGCGTGTAGCCACTGGAGTCCTTTCCTCAGGCTCATGTATTTCATAGGGCGAGACTTTAATGCCGACTGACAGCAAGGGCGTGACAGCCAGAGCTTTCCATGGGGCCATTCCTGATTGCTTCCCCGCTGCCTGGTAAGCGGACGCAACCATGGCAGGGAGAAACGAAGGCAGGGAGAAACGAAGGCAGAAACGAGACGTCCGCCTTGAACCATGTAAGGTTCCCAAAAGGGTGGGCGAAGATACCCGACGGCATACAACCTTCGACACCTACAGGTAAATGAGAATGTCAGAGTCTGCAGAAAGAATAAGTGAGATATTGCAAGCCTTTCATCGTTTTGAAGACGGGTTGCTATTGTCATTTGAATTTAATTACGTGCCAGGAGAGAAACTTGCAGCGCAGGTTTTATTTCATGCAAGAGATCATCGGGCTGATGGCAATGTGTGGAAGAAGGTTAAAGTGGTTGTCAATGGTGTTGAGGAGTTGAGTGCGAAAGTCAGAGGCTATCAATTTAATTCAATTTGCTCAGGGGTTCGGTTGTTGAAGTTTGGTGATTATTGGTGTGTCGATATTGATGGGAATTACGCTTTGGATGCTGATCCAGCATCGGTTGATGAAATACGACAGGATGGAGATCTGTATATTATTGGTCGTGATATTGAGGTTTATGAGTTTGAGGGCTGATCTGAAAAAAATGAATTTTCAATTGCCTGAATCAAGCGTCGAGTGGCGACGCTAAACCTGGGCTCTGTACGAAAAGCCTAGGTCAGATTCAACCCGCCGTCCGAAAGGAGTATCTCGCCGGTCAAGTAGTCCGACTCGACCAGCATCACCACAGCATGGGCGACGTCGCCTGGGCTGGCAGCTCTGCGCATAGGGGCGCGAGTTCGCCACACCTCTTGGGCATCGGCCCACTCTGCGGTCATGGGCGTGTCGACCAGGCCTGGCGCCACAGCGTTTACGCGAATGTCCGGCCCCAGCGATAACGCGAGCAAGCGGGTCATGTGATTAAGCGCTGCTTTGCTCACCGCATAGGGAATCGATGCGCCTTTAGGACGGATACCGGCATGCGAACTGATGTTGACGACACAACCGGCTCGCCGGTGACGGGCGGCATCGCGCAATGCCGACTCGGCCAATGTAACGAGGTGGAACGGTGCCACGACGTTCACCTCGTTAAGTTCGTGCCACACCATCGAGTTGGCCGAGGCAAGGTCGCCGTGGGGAATGACTCTGCTAATGCCAGCGTTATTGATCAATACGTCGAGTTGCCCCCACGCGGCGATCGCCTCGTTGACAAGCCTGACCCTGTCCGCCTCGACAGCAAGATCGGCTTGTACGTAAACAGCCTGCTTCATTTCAGCAGCCATGGCGCGTCCCGTATCCGCAGAAGTTCGCGAATGGAGCACTACTGCATAACCTGCCTGGCTTAGTGCACGTGCAATGGCTGCACCGATACCGGAAGTGGATCCTGTAACCAACGCGACGCGTAATCCGTTATCGATTGTCGGATTGGAATTCATATGGACTTCTCTGATGGGTTGCTGGAAAACCGTCACCCTAGTGTCAAACGGGCAAGTTCGGCTTCAGGTGGTGACGGTGGGCATCGAGGCAATTGGGCGTAACCAGTAATGCGCCTTGTTCATCAGCGTCTATTTCCCTGAGGGCTGAGTAGAGCGTCGCATGATAAGGGCTACCGATTCCGAGTCCAGCATCCTGTCCGTTGGGCTGGTCGACGGAGCCCTAAATGCGCAAAGGTGGGGCAGGCTTGCCGCTGAAGGCGACGACTGTTAAAAAGCCGGCCCAAAGTGTCGCCAAGGACTGCAATCAATGTTTCTGCTAGTGATGGTTCTCTCGCTCTGGGCGGAGGACCCCGCCTATGTCGTTAACGAAAAAAACTGCACATTCGGGCATTTTATTGAGCTACCGAAGGACGACAGACAGGCGCGACTGATCAAGGCGTGCATCTATCGAATGAGAGGTGAAACCCCACCCATTTTTGAACGCGCGCAGGCCAATCCTGTTCGGCCACTGACAGAACTCATGAAGGCGCCGGCTGAATTACGCTAACGCGGCTTCGCTAACCGTCCGCTGGAGCTTGAGGAAAGGGCTGTGGGGAGGCTGATCTTGTTTCAGGTATGACTTTGATGAAGCCCTTTGCCGCTGCACGTATCGCTTCGAGCCGTTGACGGGAGGTCGTGGGGCCGTGCATTGGTGCTTGCCGAGCTGTTCAAGCGTAGACCCGCGAGCGGGAGACAACGGCAGATGCTGATCAAGGCCGCAGCAGGGGAGCCATGTGCGAGCAGTCCTGCGACGGTCCCGGGAGATGCTGTCAGGAGAACAGGCTTCAGAGTGTAGTAGCAATTGCCAGGGCCAGTTGTTCGTCGGTCATGTGCGGCTGGCCATAGGCCGAGTGGTAGTAGCGAACGGCTTGCTCGAATTGAGCGCCGCGAATCTCACCATTTGAGCCTACGAATGCAAGCGCATCAGCCTTGGCAGGCTGGAATTGCTTCACCGCTAGCTCAGACAGCCCGGTTGTTCCTGAAAGGAGCAGGGTTGGAGCCAGCGTGATCATCATCATCGAGTTTTGATAGGAGCCCTTGTTTTCCGCCGCGGCTTGAGCGCCGGTCAATGCCAGGATGACGAACACCAGAGTTTTCCATTTATCCATTCCTCACCGCTTCCTTGCTGGCTGCTCAATAGTGGCGCAACGATACCAAGGTCGATCGCTCTACAGATAGAAGAATCCCGCTGCCGGGCCGGGCTCGATGGGGTGGCCTGCCTGGGCGTCCTCGGCATCGAACAGCGAGCACAGATAACTCGTTTCGCCAGGCAGCTAAGTAGTGACTGTAATCGCAGTCATAATCGAGGCACCCATGGAGACAGCCTCCGAAGGCTGAGGCTCGGCCGAGAGAACGAATCCATAGCGCCGATTGTGCAGGCCGACCGCGACCAAGGCCATTCGCCGCCGCATTCGCGCACGCGCGAAACTTGGTCGTTTTGGACCTGGCGCCGGGTAACCTTCTTCCGGCCATCCAGGACGGCGCGCGCCATAGGCACCGAGAACAGTTCGGGCGCTCTTTTATTTCAGGCAGGACTTGACCTTGACCGCTGCAGACTTTGAAGAGAGAGGGAGGTATCGTCCGCGCCGAACACGCAGGAGTTGCGATGCGGTCCTGCGCTCTCTGTCACTCAATATTAAGGACTGATCGCGTGCCGAGCCCTGTGATTATCAAGAGAAAGGTATTGTTCGGCGACTGTGATCCCGAGGGGATAGTCTATACACCCAGGTTTTCTTACTTCGTTGTTGAGGCTGTTCATGATGCACTTACAGTGTGGCTTTCCGGTCCCGGATTAAGAACCTTGCTGGGTTTTAATCTACTGCCTCCAGCAAGGGCTTTCTCGCTGGAGTTTCTTCGTCCGGTCACTTGGGATGAAGAACTCTCGATGAAAGTAAGTGTTTCCAGTGTTGGGCTTCACTCGTTCACATTTCAAGTCGAGGGTTATGTAGCGCCAGATGTCATGGCATTTACTTCTAGTCTTACGCACGTTTGCGTCTCGCCGGTTACCAGAGAAGTGATTGAGGTTCCCGAGCAACTGAGGGCGCTACTCCTGTCTTGAGAGCTGTAGTTGCCTGGACAGGGCCCAGCGCGATCTGCTGTCCAACGGCTCAGCCACGACCAAAGCCCCCGATTACAGTTCCATCGACAACAATCAGGTCGAGAGCCAGATACGACCATGGGCACTCTGAGATTCGAACTGGTTGTCTGCCGGGGCTTTGCGCAGAGGCAAGCGGGCGACGGCGATCATGAGCCCGGGCTAGTCCGCGCGCATGAATGGGCATGATCCATATGCTTGTTTGAAGGACGTCCTCGCGCGCCTGCCGACACATCGGCCGAGTGAGTTCGATTGGTTGTTGCCGTATAAGTGGCAAGCGATTTAATCACGCAAGGCGTGATGCCACGACGTATAACCGCTTTCTCGAAACTATAGTGTTCGACATCGCTGATTTACCAAGGAGCATTAGGCGTTTAGCTAACGCAGATGCAAAAAGGAGGCATCATGCCATTTCGATACGGCAACCCATTACGCAGTCTGCTCCATCGTCGGCACAACCCCCGTCACAGGGCTGAAGGTAAGGCGATTTTCACCTGCGTCGGCAGGGCTCTATCGTCGGGGTATGCCGTCGTCATTGCCTTGTCCATCGGTAGCGCACATGCCGCGCATGGTGAGGGTGCCTCCCTCCACGTGGCGCCAGAGCATGCCCCGTTGGAACAGCAAAATTCGGCATTGCAGGTCACGCCTTATATTTGGGCTGCCCGCCTGGATGGTCGCGTTTCGCCGTTCCAGCGAGGCCCAACAATTAGCGTCGAGAAGCCGTTCTCTGACGTGGTTGCGGATTTCGGAGCACCGTGACCGGCCGTTTCGGTTGATCGTGACCGGTCATTTCGCTAACGCGTGACCGCTCATTTCGGTAGCAACGTGACCGATTTTCCGCCTGTTCCGAAACAGGTGGTCACGGCTTACCGAAATCGCCGGTCACGACTTAGCGAAAGCCTTCCCCTTCGTTGCGCATGACCTGATGCGCCGCCATCCTCGACCGATTTCGGGAGAGGAAGATGGCGGCGCCGCGAGTAGCCATGCGAAACATCAAAGAATGTCTGCGCCTCAAGTTTGAGGCCGGCTTGTCCCACGAGAAGATTGCCCGTGCCTTGCAGCTGTCCAAGGGCGTGGTTAGCAAGTACATCGCGGCGGCGCGGGTGGCCGGGCTGGACTGGCCGGCGCTGGTGGCCATGGACGAGGCCGCGCTGGCGGCCGCCTTGTTTGCACCGACGTCGACGAACAAGCCGCGCGGTGAGCGAGTGCTGCCCGATGTGCTGAGCATCCACCGCGAGTTGCGACGCAAGGGCGTGACCTTGCAGCTGCTGTGGGAGGAATATCTCGCCGCGCATGCGGGCCAGCCGACCTACCGCTACACCCAGTTCGTCGAGCACTACCGGCGCTACGCCCAGACGCTCAAACGTTCGATGCGTCAGCTGCACCGTGCGGGCGAGAAGCTATTCATCGACTATGCCGGGCCGACGCTGCCGGTGGTCGACCCGGCCACCGGCGAAGTGCGCCGGGCGCACATCTTCGTCGCCGCCCTGGGCGCCTCGAATTACACCTATGCCTGCGCGACGCCAGGCGAAACCCAGGTGGACTGGCTGACCTCGCTGGGCCAGGCTCTGACCTACTTTGGCGGCGTGCCGGAAATGGTTGTGCCGGACAATCCGCGCGCCCTGGTCGCCCAGCCGGATCGCTACGAGCCGGGCCTGAACCGGGCCACGCTGGAGTGCGCGCGTCATTACCAGACGGTGATCCTGCCGGCACGGCCACGCAAGCCTCAGGACAAGGCCAAGGCCGAGGTGGCGGTGCAGGTGGTCGAGCGCTGGATCATGGCGCGGCTGCGCCATCGGCAGTTCTTCAGCCTGCATGCGCTTAACCAGGCCATCGCCGAGCTGCTGGAGGATCTGAATCGGCGCCCGTTCAAGCGGCTCGATGGCTGCCGGCGCGACTGGTTCGAGCGCCTGGATCGCCCGGCCTTGCGAGCGCTGCCGGTGCATCCCTACGAGGTCGCCACCTTCAAGCGCTGCAAGGTCAGCATCGACTACCACATCGAGGTCAATGGCAGCTTCTACAGCGTGCCCTCCGCCCTGGCCCGGCAGAACGTGGACGTGCGACTGACGGCACACACCCTGGAAGTGCTGCATGGCAACCGGCGGGTGGCCAGCCACCTGCTGCTGGGGCGACGCGGCGCTTACAGTACCCAGCGCGAGCACATGCCCGCGGCGCACCAGGCGCATCGCGAATGGACGCCACAACGCCTGCTCGACTGGGGCGCGCGGATCGGCCCCTACACGCGCCAACTGATCGATCACCAACTGACCCACAAGCCGCACCCGGAGATGGGCTACCGCGCCTGCCTCGGCCTGCTCTCGCTGGCCCGGCGCTATGGCAATGCACGCCTGGAAGCCGCTGCCGAACGTGCCGTACACCTGCGCGCCTTCACCGGGCGCAGCGTGCGCAACCTGCTCCAGCAAGGCCTGGATCAACAGCCGCTGCCCCAGCGTGCCGCCGAAACGACCTTACCCGGCGACCACGAGAACGTCCGTGGCGCCGACTACTACCAACCCCCGCAACAGGAGCTGTTCGATGATGCCGCAACACACCCTGAATCAACTGCACCAGCTACGCCTGGACGGCATGGCCCGCGCCCTGGAAGAGCAATGGACGCTGCCGGCCAGCCACAGCCTGAGCTTCGATGAACGCCTCGGCCTACTGCTCGACCGCGAACTGGCCTGGCGTGACAACCAGCGCCTGGTACGGCTGCGCAAGAAGGCCAAGCTCAAGTACGCCAACGCCTGCCTGGAAGATCTCGACCGCCGCACCGGACGCGCCCTGGACGAGCGTCTGATCGCCACCCTGGCCAGTGGCGACTGGATCCGCCAGCAGCACAACCTGCTGCTGACCGGCCCGACCGGTGCCGGCAAAACCTGGCTGGCCTGCGCCCTGGGCAACCAGGCCTGCCGCCAGGGCTATAGCACCCTGTACCTGCGCACCCCGCGCCTGCTGGAACAACTGCGCATCGCTCATGGCGACGGCAGCTTCGGCCGTACCCTGCAACAGCTGGCAAAGGTCGACGTCCTGGTGCTGGACGACTGGGCGCTAGCCCCGCTGGAGGAAGGAGCCCGGCATGACCTGCTGGAGGTGATCGACGACCGCGCTGGCAGCCGCTCCACCATCCTGACGAGCCAACTGCCCATCGAGCACTGGCACGGCTGGATCAACGACCCGACCCTGGCCGATGCCATCCTCGACCGCCTGGTGCACAACGCCTACCGACTGACGATGAAAGGCGAGTCGCTGCGCCGAAAAAAAGCCGAGGAACAAGCCGCATCGTGACCGATGCGATTACAATCCAGAACCCGCGCAACCGGGGTGGAAGCACCGGTCACGTATTAGCGAAACGCTCGGTCACGTTCACCGAAATCCGCAACGTGGTGGATGATCTGAACTTTGGTGGCTTCATAAATATTTGGGGACGTTACGACCGCTTCGTTCTCTCGGGCGACATCATGTATGTCGATACAACAGATATCCATGATGTCGGCCCGCTGCCTGCATTCTCAATTCCCGGTCTTGGCGTAATACCGCCGGGAGGCAACATCGATGCGAAGGTCGACACGAAACAATTCACCGCAACACTCATGGGCGGCTACCGGGTCATCGATGCACCTGGGTTCAGCCTCGATGCCCTGGCCGGTGCCCGCGTTTGGCACATCTCCAACAGGGTGAAGGTTACCGGAAGCCTTGGCGGCCTAAGCAAGTCTGTCAGCTATCACGAAAGCTTCGGCTGGGTCGACCCGCTGGTCGGCCTGCGTGCGTTCCTTCCCATCACGCAAAAGCTCTCCGTTCAGGGGCAGGCCGATATCGGTGGGTTTGGCGCAGGCTCCGACTTCACATGGTCGACCCTGGTTACCGTCAATTATGCTTTCAGAGACAACCTTTCCACCTCCGTAGGCTATAAGTTGCTCGACGTCGATTACGATTACAACGGCCATGTCTACGACACGCGCCTCAGCGGCCCGGCACTCGGAATGACCTATCGGTTTTGATCAGCAAAGGCTTCGCACAGCCGTTCCAAGGATTGGTACTCACTATGTCTAAATTCGTACTCACGCTTGCCACCTTAACTGCAGCCGTCGCTCTGCTGGGCGCCGAAGTCCAGGCCTGTACAAGGGCTGTTTATCATGGCCCTGACGGCAGGAATATCACCGGCCGCAATATGGACTTCAAGGACGCCATGGTTAGCAACTTCTGGGTCTTCCCTCGCGGGATGAAGCGCAATGGAGCCGCCGGTTCGCGCTCACTTGAATGGACATCGAAATTCGGCAGCCTGGCCGTGTCTGGCTATGACATTTCGACGGTAGACGGCATGAATGAAGCCGGCCTCAACGCCAGCCTGCTATGGCTCAACGCCACAGAGTTTCCCAAGGACGACGGGAAGACGCCTCGCATGTCGCTCTCGATCTGGGCACAGTTCTATCTTGATCAATTCGCGACGGTGTCAGAGGCGGTCGAATATACGCGCAGCCATCCCGTGCAGGTCGTAAGTGGTGAAGTACCCGGTCGCCCCGGCAGCCTAGCGCCGCTGCATTTGACGCTCTCCGATGCTTCTGGCGACAGTGCTGTACTGGAGTGGATCGGCGGGAAGCTGAGCATTCATCATGATCGCAAGTATCAAGTAGTGACGAACGACCCGCCCTACGACAGCCAACTCGCTAACCAGAAATATTGGAGCGCGGTAGACCCTCTCAATTTCCTTCCCGGTAGTGGCCGCTCCGAAGACCGTTACCTACGCGCCGGTTTTTACATTAACGCAGTGACCCAAAGCGACGACCCCCGGATCTCCGCCGCCGCAGTGTTCAGCGTTATCCGCAACGCTTCGGTACCCTACGGCGTAAGCCTTCCTGAATCACCGAACCTTTCCACGACCCGCTGGCGTGTGGTGGCTGACCAGAAAGGCATGCTTTTCTATGGTGAGTCGGCAACTTCACCCAACATTTTCTGGGTGGATCTGAAGAAGCTCGATTTCTCTGAAGGTGCACCTGTCCGCAAACTCGACCTCGGTGTGGACATGAACCGTATTCTTACCGGGGAGGCATCAGGCCAATTCGTTACGGAAAAACCGTTCGACTTTATGGCCGTTGAATGAACCTCAGCCAAGACTCGTAGTGTTTCGAAAGTGTAGTGGTCAACTAATCCCGGACACGACGTTAAGTTTTTTCTCGGCCTGAGTTGGGGCTATCCCATCGTTGAACTGGTGCGGTCGAATCCAGTTGTAGCGATGCATCAGGTATCTGTCGAGCATTCTCGCCTAAATGGGTGTCCGGAATCATTAGACCACTACAAGGCCTATAGTTGGAGCTCGCGTTCTACAACGATTGCGACACGCTCGACTATTGCGTAGGCGTCTGCCCAAGTCACCTTGCGTGACTCAAGAACCTGCTGAGTCGGCAACCAGAAGTCGAAGGTCAGTCAGCGCTGTGACATACGCAACATATCTTGTTGCCGTCGGGGTCTCTGATGTAAGCACCGTAATAATCCGGAGAGTATTGAGGACGCAGCCCTGGTGCACCTTCGTCTGATGCTCCGTTAGCCATAGCGATCGCATAGAAGTCATCAACCTGCGCCCGCGTTTGGGCTTCGAAAGCAACCATCGACCCGTTACCTGGTGTCGCGCGTTCGCCATTTAGAGGGCTATAGATGCAGAACGCTGTACCTGAGTCAGTCGTGCTTTGGGTGAATAGAGCGCGTTCAGGATTGTGCTTGAGGGTAAGCAACTTGATGCCTAGCGGTACAAGTAGCCGCCCATAGAAGTTTGTGGAGCTGGCGAGGTCGTTGGTGCCGATTGTGACATGGCTGAACATGAGGCGCTCCGATGGGATCAGGGTACATCGACAGTAGATTCCGACCTTGCTCGCATAAGGTGTATTGGCCGGACGCTTACTGTCTATCGTCGCCATGTATTACCTCACCAGCCAGTAGGTGGAGAGCTGAGCGACCTCGTTTACGTCAGTTGATGACACCATGCTAGGAGTACGCAGAGGAAAATAATACTTATTTAATTGAAAAATAAGAATTTTCTTTCACTGCTCTGAATGCTGACATTTTATGAGGTCTTTCACTTGCGGTTTTAAGGCATAAGGCTATTCTAAATCGCAATTAAAGCTTGGTGCCAGCAATCGAAATTATTCTCAGGAAATAGTTGTGGCGCTCGTAGTCTGGGTCGCGAGACGTTCCTTTATACGGAGTTTACTCTAAGTAGCGACGTCGTTTTTATATTGGTTAACATCATGGGGGATGTGTGGTCAATTATTTTTAATTTGAATAGTGGCTTTATCTCTCCTTTATTTTCTAGAATCTAGTTTTGATTCCGTCTGCCTGTGTCTGGCAATGTGTGGGTTAGATCTATTTAATTTGCTTTGGAGGTTGTATGGAAGCAGGCGTCGAAGCTGATGGCAGTTCGGTAGAGATTTTATTTGTGGTTATGGCTTGGTAAACATATCTTGAGTGTAGAGGGCTAATTGTAGGATTTAAAGCGGTAGGTAATATGTTTCCAGAATGGCTTGTTGAAAGGTGAATAGGTGCTCGGCTTTATAAGGATAATGTAAGCAATGCCTAATATTTATTTGGAGTGATCCTGTTGGACTTGTCTCTCAGGGCAAAAAAATAAGGAGCTTCAGAGGGGCTATATATTCGGTCAGGTGAGTTAAAATTCATCGAGGCTTGAAAATATTAAAAAGCAAACTATGGTCTAAATGACGGTATGGAGGCTGTCATGAATGTTCAAAATCAGACGGAAGACATGGGCTTTTCTCTTGGTTTATATCGTAGGTGTTAGCGGCTATATTTATTACCTCTATGCTGAGACTAAAGGAATTCTCACGGCTAATCTTAATGACAAGTTACGGCATGCCGCATTGGGGGGAGCGGCCATCCTCGGCGACCGCTACCATGATAACTTGGTAGACAAGCATTCCAAATCGGAGGCTGAAGACTGGAACACTATTCAGCGACTTTCTCAGTTCAACGAGTCAATGGGTACTACCTTTGTCTACAGTGTAATAAAGCGGTCAGGGAAAGCCTATCTGGTCAGTTCAAGCGCATTGGAAAAGGAAATTCAAGAGCAGAACTTTGTACGCTTTTTTGATCCCTATCCTGATGCCAGTCAGGCTCTGCTCGATAGTTTTGATCGTACGGAGCCGACCTGGATTGATTACACGGATCATTGGGGGGATTTTCGTGCAGTCTTCATCCCAATGAAGTCTCAAGACGGCACGATTTATGTAGCTGGTGCAGAAATATTGTTGGCCAACTACTACCAGCAACTTGAGCAGGATTCCTTGCACCATATCATACTTGCCATTTTGGTATTTCTCGCCTTTAGTCTTTTGTTTGTGATTGACTTATTTCGTATGCGGACTCATCTCCAGCAATTGAAAGTAAATGAACAGGTTTTGAATCAGGCAAAAAATGCCGCCGAGGATGCAGATCGCTCAAAAACTAGATTTTTAGCTACTATGAGTCATGAGATTCGCACGCCTATGTACGGAGTTATTGGTGCGACGGAATTATTAGCAACTTCTTCTTTAAGTGTCGAGCAAAGTGGTCTGGTGAACACGATTCATACTAGTGGGCGAGTCTTGCTATCTCTTATCGATAATATTCTCGACCTGGCAAAAATCGAAGCGGGAAAGCTTGAGTTGAGGCCTAGTGTATTTGAAGTAAGAAAGTTGGTGTCCTCCAGCCTTGAAATGATCAGGCAAAATGTTCAGGACAAGCCAATAACCATTGAGGCTGAGGTATCACCGAATGTGCCGACTTTGGTAAAAATCGATATCGATTGCCTTCGTCAGATATTGATAAACTTGATGGGGAATGCAGTAAAATTCACCGAAAGTGGAACAGTTTCGCTCCAGGTCAAGACCAGCAATTATCCCTCTCAATCTCGGCTGGACTTCTCTATATGCGATACCGGAATAGGTATCCCTAGGGAACGACAAGACAAGCTATTTATGCCCTTCGCTCAACTCAACGGAGCGACGGGTCAACGCTTTACTGGGAGTGGTCTCGGTCTTTCGATTTGCAAGAATTTGGTCGAGGCGCAAGGAGGGACTTTATCCTTTACGAGTGAACTGGGTGTTGGATCAACATTTTCCTTCTCTCTCCCCATAGAGCTTTTTCCTGCTTCGGAAATCCCCTCCAGAAATGATCATGAGCTAGTGGTGAGCTTCGACTCGTCTTTTTCTAGAAGTTATTGTCTCAATATCTTATTAGTGGAAAATCATCCGATTAACCAAAAAGTTGCCTTGGAAATGCTACATGCGCTTGGTTATTCACCTACGCTTGCGTCAAATGGTCTGGAGGCAGTCAATCAGTGTATGACATGGACTCCAGACATTATTTTCATGGATATAAATATGCCAGTTATGGATGGGCTAGAAGCTATCCGCAGAATTCGTAGCCTACCATTGGGCGATACTTGTTACATTGTTGCGTTTACCGCAAGCGCGTTTTCTAGCGAAATAAAACGCTTTAAGGCCGCCGGCGCCAATGATATTTTAACCAAGCCGGCAAACTTCCAAAGTCTGACCCGAGTACTTCAGCATGCAGCCAACTATCAGCAATTGCGGGCCAGTGATTTGGTAGCTGGTTGAGCTTCAGGTTGAAATGCTCTCAGGGCAAAAACGCCATTACGGAAACAGGAGAGCCTGACCCCTCTTTAAGTCTAAGAATACCAATGGCCAGAGTTGAACCCTTCGCAGGTAGTTGATCGAGATTGGTTAAGCACTCTAGGACGATACCATTTTCCGCCAAAATTTGGCGGTTGGTGGCGTAAACCGTATCTTGGCCTGGATCAACACCATGTGTATCTATTCCGACACCAGCTATCTTGCGTTCTTCGAGTAGAAATTTGGTCGTAGCAGCGCCCACGCCAGGAAAGTGCGGGCCTTTCGCGTCTTCATTGATAAAACGCTTGGGATCATTCCACAGGGCTTGCCATCCCGTATAAAATAAAACCAATGAATTTGGGGGAATACGGCCATTGGCCTGTTCCCATTTCTCGATATCTTGAAGGTCAATCACATAGTCCGGGTTATCTCTAGCCTTGGCTCGTATATCAATCACGACGGCTGGGCGTATCAAAGACTCTGGTTTATAGGCGTCTATTCCAATGGCATTAGGATAAAAACTATTGGGAGCATTCATGTGGGTCGCGCTGTGCTCGCCAATACTGAATCGGCGCAGGTAATAACCGTCTTTTTCTTGTAAGGCTATTACGTCAAACTCCACTGGAGGGTCGTTAGGCCAGAGCGGGATAGTGGAACTAATAATATGGCTTAGATCAATTACTTTTTGAAACTGAATGCTCTGCATTTTGTTGGTATCCTTACTCTCTTCAAGATTTACTCCGATAGCTGTCGCTGACAAAGTGGTCAGTATAGCAATGGATGTCCATTTGAAATATCCCTTGTGCTTCCTTGATGTCGCCATTGTAATTGACTTCCCTTTAACTTAAGAGGTGACTCGTATTTTTGCGACTGCTTGCAATGTTAGGGAGAATCTTTGAGGGGCTCGATCATAACGGATAGAACAGCTGGCCTGCAGCCTTGGTTCTCGGTGATTCATTAAAACTTTGGTTATGATCGCATTATTCGGTTATCGCAACTGATGTGAGATTTGCTTCGTGGGGCTGGCAGGTTGCTATTTAGCCCAGAGGGATGTAGTGGAACGAGAGCTTACGAGGCGTCGATAGCAGCATGCCAGTCCTGGCGCCTCGACTCGACGGAGGAGAGGCAATGAATACGCTTCAAGCATTGATTTTCGATGTCCAGGGGACCGTCACCGATTTTCGTTCGAGTATCGCGCAGCAGGCGTTAGCCATTGCGGGCGCGCGGGCTCCCGGCGTCGACTGGGGCCGTTTTGTCGATGATTGGCGAGGCAAGTATCGTCCGGCCCTCGATGACATTCTTTGCGGCAGGCGGCCATGGTCGTCTGTGGATCGCCTTTATCGCAGTGCACTCGATGAGGTCATCGAGACGTACGATTTAGGATTCCTCAACCCGGAGGAGCGTGAGCGCATCAATTTCGCTTGGCAGGCGATCGCTCCCTGGCCCGATGCCGTCCAGGGACTGAACCGACTTAAGGCGCGATTCAAGATAGCGACCTTGTCAAATGCCGACGTCAGTGCGGTGGTCAATATTTCAAAGGTCGGACAATTACCTTGGGATGCCATCTTCGCTGCCGAGATGGTTGGGACCTTCAAGCCCGATCCGCGGGCTTATGAAATGGCGCTCCGCTATCTGGGCGTGGCGGCCGGTGATGCCATGATGGTTGCCTGTCACAAGTACGATCTGCTGGCCGCCGGGGACCTTGGCATGAAAACCGCGTTCGTGGCCAGGCCGCTGGAGTTTGGGCCGCAGGCCAATGTCGATACGGCTTTCGATGAGCGGTTCGATATCAACGCTCGAGACTTCCTGGACTTGGCCGATCAACTCGACTGCTGAGTCATAGCCGTGCCGGCCTAATACTGGATGATCCATGCTGCCGGGGAGGAGGCGACCGTGAGGCATATGGAGCAAAAAACGGATCCGAAATCCGTTTTTTGCGGCTCCTGACACGTATCGCTATACAGGTTCGATCAGTTCCTGCCCGTAATTTCTGACGTTGCCAACTGCGGTGCTCACCTTGAACCATTCGAATGCCTCTTCCGCTTCGCCCTGCTGCAGCGCCATATGCTCAGCGCGCTCCTTGGGCGTTGCTGGGTCTAGCCATTCCCGGGCCAGGTCCGGCGCCAGGACCACCGGCCGGCGGTCGTGAATGTCGACCATTCCTCCCTCGCTATCTGCCGTGATAATCACAAACCCTTCGTGCTCGCTACGGTCCTGGCCAGGCAGTTGTCCGATTGAGGCGCACAGGATAGGTGAACGGTTGCGGTGCCGGATCAGGTAGGGCTGCTTCTTCGGGCCGCCTTCGTCCACCCACTCGAACCAGTTGTCGACTGGGCATATGGCCCTGTGTGGCCATATCTGCCGGAAGAATGGGCCATGGGCCACTTTCTCGACGCGGGCGTTTATCGGTGCCGCTCGGTCCGTAGCCCAGTGTGGCCGCCAGCCCCAGGTCACAGGATCTGCATAGAGCATGTCGTTGGCGATATGGAAGAGTGCGAGTTGCATCGTTGGCGCAGCGTTGTAGCGTCCCAGGGGTTGATCGCCGATGTTGTTGACCACGGCCCCGGGCATGCTCAGGGCTGCGACGAAGTCGTGGATACCGCGGTATTGCGAGAGTCGTCCGCACATGGCTGTGTCCTCGGTTGCTCTCAGCGTAGCTTTCCCCTGCCTCCGTGGGGGATCTGCCTGCGCAGATCCTCGTTCTCCCGGTCCGTGCACCGAACACTCAGCTCAAGGTCGCTGACTTTTTTCCGTAACCCGCAGCTTCTCCGGCCTTTTCACGCAGCCTCGCCAGGGCCTCGTCGCAGTCCCTCTCGGTCTGCGCCTGCATGTTGACCCGTTTGAAAATGTTTTCCCGGGCTGCGCGCAGTTGCAGGTTCAGTTCGGCGACCTCGTTCTCAAGCAGCAGGATGTGTTGCCTGCAGGTTTCAAGGGGCGCGGGGATTCCTAGCCAATTCGTTCGGCAGGAAGCCGGAGGAGGGCTGGTTATGGAACGCTTTGCGTGGAAGGGCGCCAATCCTGAACGCCAGACACAAAAAAGCCCTGAAAAATCAGGGCTTTCTCGTTGAGATTTGGCGGAGGCGTAGAGATTCGAACTCTAGGACCTGTTACAGTCGGCGGTTTTCAAGACCGCTATGCAAAGGCCCATAGATCAAGAGGTCTAGAGTTTTTTCATTGCAAAACTTTGGTTTTTTGAATGCTCTACAGG
The DNA here is from genome assembly GCF_900105185.1 of Pseudomonas saponiphila. Taxonomy (NCBI): domain Bacteria; kingdom Pseudomonadati; phylum Pseudomonadota; class Gammaproteobacteria; order Pseudomonadales; family Pseudomonadaceae; genus Pseudomonas; species Pseudomonas saponiphila. The sequence goes on from NZ_FNTJ01000001.1 coordinate 2,350,851, forward strand.
CCGCATTCTACAAGGGGCGTCTTTCGCGTTTTGTAACGGCTTTTCCTCCTATTTGGACGGTTGGGCAATAGCCCCGACTCGCCGGTATACGCGTTCCGTGATGTCGCCTTTTGTGTGCCCCAGGAGCAGGCTTGCCTCGTCGATATCGGTGATTTCTGACGCGGCTTTTGGCCTGATATCTCGGAACTGAAAGTTTGCGATCCTGCTCGCCATAAGCGTGTCGCCCGCTTCAATTGCCTCCGTCTTCGCCTTGTCCCTCGCCTTATCCCATCTGTCGCGCAGCATCTTGGCTGTCATGCGCTTACCTCGCGAGCTCACAATCAGGTAGCTACAAGGATGCTGAGCATTGCGCTCGTTCATCTGCGAAATTAGAAGTCCCAGGCTGTTGAGGACTCCGTTGGCTGATACCTGGATGCGAAGCTTCTTGTGCGTCTTGTTCTGCTGAACTCCCAGAAAGTCCCCCTCTACATCGTCCCTGCGCATAACCAGGACATCTGCCGGCCGCTGGCCAGTCAGATACGCCAAATCCATAGAATCCTTCAGTTCCTGGCACGCCTTCCGGTAAACCGCATCCCACACCACGTCATTTGCGTAATAGTCGCGAGGAGTTTCCTTATTCTTGCGTACGCCCTGGCAAGGGTTTTCTTTCGTGGTAAGGCCCCACTCGCGCGCCATGTTGAACACATGGGAGAGCGTTGCGATCTCTCTGTTCGCTCGTACTTTCGCCGTTCGTGCATCCCGATACCCAGCAATGGTTGCCGGGGTTATGGAGTCGATCGGGGCGCTATCGAACAGAGGGCGCAGCTGCTTGATCTCGGCGAGGTTGTCGCGCTGCGTGCGAGGGGCCTTCTTCGGGATAATGTCGCGGATGTACCGATCAAAAATCCCCTTCATAGTGCGCAGATCCAGAGGCTTCTCCTTGGCTTCAAGCTCGGCCCATTTGAGCCGAGCCTGGTCGAGGTCCTTGCCGAGTGGGATGCGCTTTCCCGCTGAGTCCAGGTAGAAATAAGCAATCCATGCTGTGCCGTCTTTTCGTGGCCGGACCCACTGGTACATCCTGGGGGGCAGGTGTCGATTCTCGGTCTTGCGGGGGCGCATATCAGTTCACTCGCGAAAAGTCTGGCGTCCATGCCGGCGCTGCCGGCGGCGGGTTGGGGTCAAAAAATGTCGGAACCACAGCGCCCAGCTTCATACGGGCGTACTGGCGACCCACTAGCGGCCGGCCGCCGCGGCTCTCGACATACAGCCACTTACGGTCATCCAGCCAGCGCCGCTGGTGGAATCGACCCTTGTAGCCGGTGATGTCGGCTAGCTCTTCTTCCGAAAGGATCTCGGTTTCCATGGGGTTCTCCACGCCGCGCGTGGCGGCAGGCTGTTGTTGAATGGGAGTTGACCTCAGCCTTGCAACTCACCGTTGAATACGTCGAAGGATTCGTAGACGACCCAACCGCCTTCTGTCTCCGGCCCCTTGTTGTCGATCACATAGGACCCAGCCTTGAAATAGAACGGGTATTTGTCCCAGGTCTTGCTCGCTGCTGCGCTGGCGCTCAAGTTGTCGAGGGTGACGCTTAGCTCGCCAAAGGCATCAACCTGGAGGCTGTAGCTAAATGGCTGGCCCAGCGGTACAGGTTTCTCCAATAGTGTTTGGGCGAATCCACTCGGCGACTGACGTGTTTCAATCCGAACCACGCCGTTCCACCACATCGCCATCAAGAACGGGTTCGGGGCGTTAAGCGCATGGATCTGGCCGAAAATGACCTTGCCGCTGGATGGGGCTTTTTCGACTCGTACCCGACCTGCCATCGAATGCTTGGCGCTGCCGCGAATCCAGTTGGATGAGACAGGAGAGTCAGGAAGAGTCTGGCGGCTTTCTGTGCGGGGGCTTTTGGAGGTTCCCGAGGTGCCGCCTTTGACCGAGCACCAGTAGTTGGTGTGGCCGTTCTGGTCGATCCAGAAGAGGTTTTGCGGTGGCCGCTCCGGGTAAAGATAAAGCATGCCGTGAGCGATGATGTTGCCGAAGTTGTTCATGGTTTTCTCCTTGGTTTTTTTGATGTCTGTGTCTCGCACACGGATTCCGCGCACGATTTATGGGGGGCTAAATGCCTTGCTGGCGGGTGTGGGGAGTTGAAGGAGTGAAATCAGATCTTGCTGATTGAGTCTGGCGTTGCGCCTGGCTATGGTTTGCAGTGTTCGCCCGGTTCGTTGTCAGGCTGCTGCAGCGGCCGGCTTATGCCGGGCCGGGCGGACTCTTATCGCTTCATGAACGTGATCCAGTGCGTTTTCTCCCGCTTGCCTGACTTGTGGCCAAACAACGGTCTTTCGTCGGTCAGTGCCAGCAGCTCACTGACCAGCACCTGGGTTTCGTTCCACTTGAAGATCAAGATGCCTTCCTGCTCCAGCACCCTGAAACACTCTGCGAAGCCCTGACGGATATCCTCGCGCCAGTCGCTGGTGAGCATCCCGTACTTCGCCCGCATCCAGCTGTCGACGCCGGCCCGGGTCAGATGAGGCGGATCGAACACCACCAAGCGGAAAATGCCATCAGCGAAGGGCAGTTGCCGGAAGTCCATCAGCACATCCGGCTCAACCTTCAACACCCGGCCATCACAGAGCAGGTGCTCCTCGTCGCGGATATCGCCGAACAGAGCTCGCTGATCTCGCTTGTCGAACCACATCATGCGGCTGGCGCTGCAGGGGTCGAGAACCTTTGCTGTGGCGCTCATGGACTTGGCTCCTTGTAGCCGCTGCTGATGCGGTCGGCGATCCCTTCCAGGCTCTCAGCCATTCCCCACATGTCGTTGTTGTCGCGGCGGGATACGACCTTGCAGCGGGCAACGTTGCGACCGATCAAGATCCATGCAGCCAGCCTGATCAACCAGGCCTCGGCCTTTCTGCGAAAGAACCTGTTCATGGCCTTGGCCCCGTGTAGATCAGGTAGGCCATGTAGAGGATGGGGATGATCATCAGTAATCCCCCCAGCCCAAGCCCTGGATGTAGTCGTTCGGGATAGTCACGGCCTCGGTCGGAATCGTGCTTTCGACTTCAAGATTGCCGAAGTACCCGAGAGCTGCCTGGGCGCGCTCCAGGGACAACTGGGCATGCCGCATCTGCCAGGACTTGCGTGCTTTGTACGAGCGCAAAGCAAGCGCCTTGTCGGTATAGGCGAAGCGCCGCCCCCAGGTGCCACCTTCCTTCAGTACGCGCTTACGGCGCTTCTTCACTGCGTCGTCGGTCCAGCTGTATTGCGGGCCTTTGACGAGGTCGCAGGTGTGCTTGTCGCCGATGTAGTAGCACTGCGCGGTTTCGCCAATCACCTGATAGGTGATGCAGTGAACCTCAAGGCCATCTGGACCGATGGTATCGATGTAGCGGAAGTGGTCTGGCCACGCTTTCTGCATTTCTTCAGGCATGACTTGTCCTTGCCGCTGCTGCGGCTGGATTGAAAGTGGGGAAGGGGTGAGGGTTACTGCTGTGGAGGGTGTGACAGGGGCTGCTCAGGGGGGGGATTGGGGTGCTGAAAGAGGACATGCTTCGACAAAGATCCACCCTGGAACTACTGTGATTGAACGCGGCGAAGGTAGCCCCATCATGTTCAATCAATATCCAAATCAAAAGCTGGGTCGGCGGCTGTTCTTTTTAGCGGGGCTATTGATGCTGAGCGTAGCGATCGTAGCCCTTGTTAGGACTGATTGGGTCACCTCTTTATTGATTGCTGTGGCTTCGAGCATCTTCTTCATGCCCGCGTTCATCCTTAGCGAAAAGGCCTTTGACCGAGTTGTAAAATCGATGGCCAAGATCAGCTTCCTAGCTCCCGTCATTCGATTTCTCAGCGGTTGAAACTTATGAGAGTTCGGTTTTTGCGATAGGAGTACAAATGTGCTCTTTTCGGGATTTCTTGCCCTGGATCTGGCTTTGCAGCTTCATCAGCGCATCAGTGACGTTGCCAAAGCCCATGTCCCGAGCCAGCTGCCAAACCTCGTCGTACAGCTCGGCCTTGTACTTGTCGCTTGTGGTGCTGACTGGCGAGCTCGGCTCGTCGCGCTCAACCGGCGGCGATTCCCGGTCAAGTTTGCAGCCATCGGCGCACCCACCGCAGGCGCCGCACGACTTGGCAGGATCTGCGCTGGCGGATAGGGCGGCAACCTTCTCGGCCCAGGGTCTGATGAAGTCGCGTCCTGGGTTGATGCAGGAACCATCCGGCTCAAGCTTGAAGGCTTCCAGCACATCGCAAATCAGCGCATCCCGCTCGGCCAGCTGAACTCGATAGACCGAGCAGTTGTTCAGGGCGTTTTGCAGTTCCTCGGCAACAAGCATCTTGAGCCGGCGCTGTTTCTCAACATCGGAGCGCAGCCCTTCGACCTCCTTCTCCAGCCGCTTCGCTTCATCGAACCATGACCGCCGAGACAGCTCGCGGTCGTTGTCGCTGAAGGTCAGAGCGTCTATCTGCTCGTCCTTGGTGTTCAGGTCTGACTGAAGGGCAGCTACTCGCTGCTCCAGGTGTTGGGTTTCTGTGGGCATGGGGATACCTCAAGCTATGCTGAACTTGCGTTCAAGGAGGAATAAGAATGGCGCCGAAAATCCCGCAATATGCTTCGAGACATCCGGTCGACCAGCTGGCGCAGTACTTTTGCAAAACATGCTCGAAAATGAGGCTTGGCCGCGTATCTCGGTCAGGCTGGACCACCGACGGTAGCAATCTGGATCGCGAGCTTTATGTGATCTGCCTTAAATGCGGGAATCGCCAGTACGACAATTACAACTGGCTTCCTCTTTAAGCTGCTGAGGCCAACTGATCCCTGGTTAGCCACGGGTCGTTTGCCCGGGCCAGCGCGGCCATTGGCGGCGGGCTGACGCTGTTGCCGCACATGTGCACTTGCTGGGTCTTCGTGAATGGCTTGCCGTCGGCACCGTGGCTGATGATGTAATCGGCGGGGAAGCCCTGAGCCTTGTACAGCTCAGAGGGCTGCAGCATCCGCAGGCAGATGTCGACGATCACATACGGCGTTCCCTTGATCGTGACGGTGACCAAGGCGAGGCGATCCTTGGTGGTGATCGTCGGGGCTGGCTCATCGGCCCCGCTCACGTTCTCGGTGCCGTAGTAGCTGATCAGGAATGCCGCGACCCGCAGGGCCCCAGCTTCAACTTCACGCGAGAGCTGCAGCTCGACCAGCGAGCTCTTCCCGCCACCGCCGGCAGTGATGGTTGGTGCCTGTTCGTCCGCTCCCTGTCCGACGCTGGCGCCGAACTGGCGCTCCATGAAGGCGGTGACCAGAGCGTGATGCTGTCCAGTCGTCACGGTTGGTACCGCGCTTCGCAAGTCCGTTGCGGCGTGCCCGGTGGTGTTGGTGATTAATGTCGCCGTCACCAGCTGCTGCTGGCTACCGGTGTTAGTCACCGTGGTCATTGGATCAAGAATGTCCTTGGCATGCGTGGTGTTGAATCCACCGTTGGCCTGGATCATCACGGCGGTGCCGATGGACTGACCGCCGCCGCTGGCGGTTATGGTGCCAACCGGGCCGCAAATGTCGTTCACTCCATGGGAGCGGCGCTTGTTTGCGCCAGAGCCCTCGCCGTGTCCAGCCTGGACGATGCAGGCGGAAGCCAGTGCGCGGTGGTTCTGCGTCATCAGCGTACCCACCGGCTGTTCCACGCCCACTGGCTTGCCGGAGTATTCCGGGCCACCGGCCCCAACCATCACCGGACTGATCAGCGTCAGCTCGCCGCGATTCGCGCAGGTCACAGTCGGTAGCGGGTCGGCTGGGCCATTGATCCGGTCGCTGCCCTGATGCGTGGCTGGCGCGATGATTGGGCTGGCCATGGCGAACGATCCTCCACGGGGCCAGGACGTCACGGTCCGCAGCGGTTCATGGGGTGACTGCACGCTGTCGCCCGACCAGTTAGCAATTGGAACGATGAACGGGTCAGCAGCATCGAGAACGAATTTCTTCATGCCCTTGGCGATTCGCCGCAGGGTTGCAGGTGCCAGCGGCTTCGGCCGGTCGAAAATGCTTTTGCTCGGGATTGTCCAGTCAATGCACTCGGCGGCGGTGCGCCACTTCTTCTGGCCCTTGGCCGGGTTCTTGGCGTGAGTTGGCTCTGGCCATACGATGGGCTGGCCGTCGCAGCGAGCGATCATGAACAGACGTTCTCGGCTGGTGGGCGCGCCGAAGTCGCACGCCTTGATCACGCGCCACTCGACGGCATACCCCAGGCGTTGCAGCTCGGCGACGAACACGGCCCAGGTCCGGCCTCGACGGGCTGGATCTGGTACCAGGAACTGCTGGTGGACCGGCACAACCTCACCAGGTGTAGCCACACTGCCGCCGAGTTTCACAACTCGGCCAGTGGCTTTGTCACGCTTGGCGATCAGGGGGCCCCACTGCAGGATCTGCTTCACGTTCTCCAGGCTGATTACCCGGGGCTTCTTCTTGCCGGCCCACTTGAGGCCGATCCACGACAAGTTTCGGATCTCGCGTTTGCGCGGCTGTCCGCCCGCAGCCTGGCTGTGGTGTGTACAGTCCGGCGACATATGGAACCAGCCAACGGCCTTGCCGCCACATTCGGTGTCCGGATCACCCTCAAACACGTCGGTGGTGTAGTGCACAGCGCCCGGGTGATTCACGGTATGCATGCTGATTGCTGCAGGGCTATGGTTCTTCGCCACGTTCACCGCGCGACCCAGACCCATTTCTAGGCCAGTACCGGCGCCGCCACCCCCGCAGAAGAAGTCGACAACGATCTCATCGTCCTGAGTACTGAAGCCAAGCCCATACTGGGTTTTGAAGTCGAAGGGGTGTTTCTTCTGGCGTGCAGACATGCGGGATCCTCGCTGGCTGGCGTAATAGGTTGGATTGATCTATTTCTATGAGAGCCGGAAGGAATCCGGTTCAAGGAGGGCAAGATGAGTAAGAAACCCACCAACAAACTGATCGCTGAAGTTTCTGGTTTGACAGAAGTGCAAGTTGGAATGCACTTGGCAGAACTGAAGCAACAAGCAAACGGCGACTGGTTAGCCTATTTCGGTATCGAGATCGAGCAATACCCGGAAGCCTGCAATAAGCTAGAGCCTTCAAAGATTGTTCGAATTCCTGTTGATCTAGCTAACAACTGGTACGACCGAGGCAATGGATAGTCCATCGGATTGAAGATGGAAAAAGCATCACAGTGAGACTTCGCCAGCATCGATCTTGCGGAGTTCGAGCACTTCGATTTTCTGTGTGCCGTCGGTGATCACCCAGCAGGGCAGCTCAAGGTTCCGAAAGGTGCCGTGATAGTTTCGGTACGCACCAAGCGCGGCCTTGCGGAAGGAGTCGGCCACGACCTTGCCGATCGGCATCGGGTTGCCCCCCCCAGTAGGCTCAGCTCGAAAACAGATGTGTTGGAGATGCGCTTCTCTGCTGCGCGGATGGTGCCCGGGGAAAGCTGGAACTCCCGGGCTACCTCGATCACCCGCTTGTAGATCAGGGCATCATGGATCTTCTGGTCGCGGGCGCCGTTACGCAGGCCTGCGTAGATGACTGCTTGCATAGGTTTCTCCGGGCAGCCGATGGCCGTGGCCTGGCTGGCGTGATCGATGGGGTAGGGTGGAGTGCCGGCGGGCAACGCAGGATGGTCAGGCGGCTTTCGCTGCGTCTTGCTGGGCGAGGATCGCCTTGGCTGCGTGATTGATCAGATACAGCCGGTTGATCAGGCTGTCGCGTGGCTTGTCGATGGTGATCTCCCAGTAGTCGCAGCCCAGGCCCAGCTCTTCGTGGTGCTCGCTCATCAGCAGGCTGGCCTGTTCGATGTACTCGACGTGCTGGGTCTCGTAAAGACAATCATTTAGCTCATCCCAGAAGTCATACCCGTCATCACCAAACTCCAGCGGTTTCAGCTTCGCTTTGACCAGCTCCCGTAGCTCGCTCCAGCGGCCGGCTTCGTAACGGCCGCCATCGTTTTGTACCCACTCGGGCAGCTCGCCGCCCTCATCCTCGTCGACGTGTTCACATATCCTGTTGCACGCGCCAGTCACCAGGGCGGAGCGGAAGGCGTCCTCGTCGAACTCTCGCTCTTTGCAGTGCCGCTCCAGCTTCGAGTGGATGTAGTAGTCGATGTCGTCACCAGCGAGGAACTCGATGCCGTAGGACAGGCCAACACTGAAGGTCAGACCATCGATGTCGCCGACAGTGGCGATGCCGAAGCGCGTCATGAGGATGTCGAAGGCGTAGCAGTTGGTTCCAGGTGCTTTGCAGCGCCAGGCCTTCAACTGGTCGGTATCGGCCAGGACTGTGTACTGGTGATCCTTCAGGCACTCCGCGGCGCGCTCACGGCGCTTGGCTTCTTCAGCTTTGCGCTTAGCGATCCATTCCTGATGGCGTTGTTCGTCGTTCATGGCTCTCTCCATGCATGCGCCGCTCCGGGTGGCGGCGCGTGGCTGATGTCAGGCGCCTGCGCGCTTGAGCTGCTCGACAAGCTGGGTTGGCAGGCCGCGCAGGGTGAGGGTTCCACCGGATTGGTCGAACTCAACCTTGGAGCCCAGCAGGTGCTGCTCGAAGCTGATGGAAAGGCCCTCGGCGCGACCAGTGAAGCGCCGGAACTGGTTGAGGGTGCGTTTGTCCGCGGGGATCTCCGGCGACAGCCCGTAGTCCTTGTTGCGGATGTGGTCGTAGAAGGCCTTGGGGCGATCCTCGTTGATCAGTTCGGACAGCTCCTCAAGGCTCACCGGCTCGCCAAGCTTGGACTGAGCCATGGAGTAGCTGACGAGGGCCTGGGTCTTCTCCCGAGCTGAATCTTCCGGTAGGTCCTCGCTTTCCACGAAGTCGCTGAAGGCCTTGAGCAGGGTGCGGGTCTCGCCTGGGCCGTCGACGCCTTCCTGGCAGCCGATGAAGTCGCGGAAGTAGTCGCTCGACTTGCGACCGTTCTTGCCCTTGATGAACGAGATGTACTGGCGCGACTTCGGGTTGTCCTTCCACTCGCTCAGGTTGATGCGGGCGGCCAGGTGGATGTGGTCCAGGTCCAGGCGTCGAACAGAGGTCAGGGCGAGGCCGTCGGCCACGGTAACCGCTTCAGTTTCCTGCAGAAGGGCAATTACCAGGTAGTCGGTCAGGCCTTGCTGGTAGTGGCAGAAGAGGGCGTGCCCGCCTACGGAGAGGTTGGATTCCTCCATAAGCTTGGTCAGGTGCTCGACCGCAGAATTGCTGAACTCGATGAAGTCTTGCCCGCCGGCCAGGTACTTGGTCAGCCAGTCGCTGAAGGGGTATGCACCGGATTCAGGATGAAACAGGCCCCAGGCCTTGCCTTGTTTGGCGTTGTAGCTTTCGTTGACCTGGTGCATCAGGTCGTCGCGGATCTCACTATCCGCCAGTTCGCTGCCCGAGTAGTGGAGCACTGCAGGGCTTCCGTCAGGCTTCTTGTCGATCTTGTGGATGATGCTGTGAAGTACTGGCATTGCGATTACCTCAGACAACCGCCACCCTCCGTGACCGGTGGTGGCAAATTGGGGTGGGATGGGGTATTACGGGGGTCCGGCATGGGGCCGGGCTGTTCGAAAGCACAACAAAGCAGATCCTTCTGCTCAACTAGGGACGCTAGGCATGGCATCTACGGTTTATGACGCGATACAAGATTTTATAAGCGCTGGGCGCCTGAGCGAATCTGAGGCCGCGGATTTATTGTCACGCTACAGTAGTAAGGTGCAGGAGCAGCTAATCTGCGCCATGTACCTTGGAAACGCTCATCTTGATTACACCGAGCTGAAAGAGCGGGGCGACAACTACATTGGCTATACGGACCATATTCCGCAGAGCGATTACGCCAAAAAAATCTATGAGAAGAACACAAATGTGCCGAGGTACTTGGAGAAAGCGCTCGAGTGCGCCCGGAATTCGGAATTCGACCTTACCCGCTTGTAGGTCGCACGCCTCTCAAGAAGATGGCTTCAAAACCTCATCCCCCGGATCCTGCTGAATCATCAGCATGCTCTTCCGGTCGAAGGCAAGGGCCAGCCTTGGCGAGATGCTGATCTCGTGACGCGGCGGGGTGAGAAACTTAGCCGCCTGCAGCGGGCCGAGAGCGTGGATGCCGTGAATCAGCGCCTCGATCATCTGGCTGTAGGTGGCATCCGCCCATCCACAGATGGCCCGCAGGTGCTGGCCGGTTCGCTGCCTGGCTGACAGCCTCATTGGCTCAGTCCGCGCCACAGATCGGTGATCTTCTATTTCGTGGCGCGCGATCCTGAACAGTGCGTGATGCCCGAGCGCCTCGATGTGATGAATCATCAGCGTCATCGCCTCGCCCTGTTCCTCGATCCCGGCCCACTCCATCAGTTCCAGCAGGGCCTGTTTAGTCCCTGGCCGAACCTTCAAGCGCAGGTCTTCCTCCTGCAGGCGCTCGGCCTTGGCTCGGCGCTTCTCGTCTCGGGCCTGCTGAGACATCGCCATACAGCACCTCCTTCAATCCGCTGGGCGGCAGGTGAATATGCAACTGGCTTCGACGCTGCTGCACGCGATTGTTGATCCGCTTCAAGCTCGCTTCTCCCAGCGCTTTGGGAAGCTGAACTCATAGGTGAGCTCCAGGCGGTGGAGGAGTGAGTCGGATATACCGGCCTTCCTGCAGGCAGCGATGCGTGACACTCCAGCGTCCCGCAGGGCAGCTAGGCGCTCGATGAGCTTCAAATCTCGCTCCCTATTGCGGATTTCGGAGCACCGTGACCGGCCGTTTCGGTTGATCGTGACCGGTCATTTCGCTAACGCGTGACCGCTCATTTCGGTAGCAACGTGACCGATTTTCCGCCTGTTCCGAAACAGGTGGTCACGGCTTACCGAAATCGCCGGTCACGACTTAGCGAAAGCCTTCCCCTTCGTTGCGCATGACCTGATGCGCCGCCATCCTCGACCGATTTCGGGAGAGGAAGATGGCGGCGCCGCGAGTAGCCATGCGAAACATCAAAGAATGTCTGCGCCTCAAGTTTGAGGCCGGCTTGTCCCACGAGAAGATTGCCCGTGCCTTGCAGCTGTCCAAGGGCGTGGTTAGCAAGTACATCGCGGCGGCGCGGGTGGCCGGGCTGGACTGGCCGGCGCTGGTGGCCATGGACGAGGCCGCGCTGGCGGCCGCCTTGTTTGCACCGACGTCGACGAACAAGCCGCGCGGTGAGCGAGTGCTGCCCGATGTGCTGAGCATCCACCGCGAGTTGCGACGCAAGGGCGTGACCTTGCAGCTGCTGTGGGAGGAATATCTCGCCGCGCATGCGGGCCAGCCGACCTACCGCTACACCCAGTTCGTCGAGCACTACCGGCGCTACGCCCAGACGCTCAAACGTTCGATGCGTCAGCTGCACCGTGCGGGCGAGAAGCTATTCATCGACTATGCCGGGCCGACGCTGCCGGTGGTCGACCCGGCCACCGGCGAAGTGCGCCGGGCGCACATCTTCGTCGCCGCCCTGGGCGCCTCGAATTACACCTATGCCTGCGCGACGCCAGGCGAAACCCAGGTGGACTGGCTGACCTCGCTGGGCCAGGCTCTGACCTACTTTGGCGGCGTGCCGGAAATGGTTGTGCCGGACAATCCGCGCGCCCTGGTCGCCCAGCCGGATCGCTACGAGCCGGGCCTGAACCGGGCCACGCTGGAGTGCGCGCGTCATTACCAGACGGTGATCCTGCCGGCACGGCCACGCAAGCCTCAGGACAAGGCCAAGGCCGAGGTGGCGGTGCAGGTGGTCGAGCGCTGGATCATGGCGCGGCTGCGCCATCGGCAGTTCTTCAGCCTGCATGCGCTTAACCAGGCCATCGCCGAGCTGCTGGAGGATCTGAATCGGCGCCCGTTCAAGCGGCTCGATGGCTGCCGGCGCGACTGGTTCGAGCGCCTGGATCGCCCGGCCTTGCGAGCGCTGCCGGTGCATCCCTACGAGGTCGCCACCTTCAAGCGCTGCAAGGTCAGCATCGACTACCACATCGAGGTCAATGGCAGCTTCTACAGCGTGCCCTCCGCCCTGGCCCGGCAGAACGTGGACGTGCGACTGACGGCACACACCCTGGAAGTGCTGCATGGCAACCGGCGGGTGGCCAGCCACCTGCTGCTGGGGCGACGCGGCGCTTACAGTACCCAGCGCGAGCACATGCCCGCGGCGCACCAGGCGCATCGCGAATGGACGCCACAACGCCTGCTCGACTGGGGCGCGCGGATCGGCCCCTACACGCGCCAACTGATCGATCACCAACTGACCCACAAGCCGCACCCGGAGATGGGCTACCGCGCCTGCCTCGGCCTGCTCTCGCTGGCCCGGCGCTATGGCAATGCACGCCTGGAAGCCGCTGCCGAACGTGCCGTACACCTGCGCGCCTTCACCGGGCGCAGCGTGCGCAACCTGCTCCAGCAAGGCCTGGATCAACAGCCGCTGCCCCAGCGTGCCGCCGAAACGACCTTACCCGGCGACCACGAGAACGTCCGTGGCGCCGACTACTACCAACCCCCGCAACAGGAGCTGTTCGATGATGCCGCAACACACCCTGAATCAACTGCACCAGCTACGCCTGGACGGCATGGCCCGCGCCCTGGAAGAGCAATGGACGCTGCCGGCCAGCCACAGCCTGAGCTTCGATGAACGCCTCGGCCTACTGCTCGACCGCGAACTGGCCTGGCGTGACAACCAGCGCCTGGTACGGCTGCGCAAGAAGGCCAAGCTCAAGTACGCCAACGCCTGCCTGGAAGATCTCGACCGCCGCACCGGACGCGCCCTGGACGAGCGTCTGATCGCCACCCTGGCCAGTGGCGACTGGATCCGCCAGCAGCACAACCTGCTGCTGACCGGCCCGACCGGTGCCGGCAAAACCTGGCTGGCCTGCGCCCTGGGCAACCAGGCCTGCCGCCAGGGCTATAGCACCCTGTACCTGCGCACCCCGCGCCTGCTGGAACAACTGCGCATCGCTCATGGCGACGGCAGCTTCGGCCGTACCCTGCAACAGCTGGCAAAGGTCGACGTCCTGGTGCTGGACGACTGGGCGCTAGCCCCGCTGGAGGAAGGAGCCCGGCATGACCTGCTGGAGGTGATCGACGACCGCGCTGGCAGCCGCTCCACCATCCTGACGAGCCAACTGCCCATCGAGCACTGGCACGGCTGGATCAACGACCCGACCCTGGCCGATGCCATCCTCGACCGCCTGGTGCACAACGCCTACCGACTGACGATGAAAGGCGAGTCGCTGCGCCGAAAAAAAGCCGAGGAACAAGCCGCATCGTGACCGATGCGATTACAATCCAGAACCCGCGCAACCGGGGTGGAAGCACCGGTCACGTATTAGCGAAACGCTCGGTCACGTTCACCGAAATCCGCACCCTATCAACGACCTTGCTCTTGAACATGAAGCCGCCCTCGTGGGCGGCCCGACGCATGGCTGACTCTGACTTTCCGGTGGCAGCCATGGCTTGGTCGATGGTCATGGTCTTGGCGAGCTCGCGGATGGTGTTGACGTAGGCTTTGCGCTCGGCGAAGTGGTCTTCGTAGGTGCGCTTGGGCTGCGGGCGGGTGGCGCGTTTGCCATGCTGGCCAGCCAGGTCTTTGCGTGGCCGGCGAGGCTGGAAACTGAAAGATTCCAGCACCTGGACCTTGTTGCCAGACATGAAGAAGGCAGCCTTAGCTGCCTCGAGTTCTTCCTGGCGCTCGGAGCGGACCAGGATGTAGTTGTTGGTCATGGTTACCTCACTTGATGCGAATCGAGCTCTCGCCGCGCTCCAGGTGTGCCCAGGTTGGTTCCGACATCAGCTCGTGCTCGCAGTCTTCTCCGGCGGCGATTCGCTTGTGCACGGCCTCGTTGTGGTCACGGATCTCTTTGAGGCGTACCGCGATGGTTTTCTTGTCCGGAGTGATTACGCTCTTCAACGACACGAACTCATCAGGTACCGCCTTCTCGTCATCGACAATCACCTTCTCTGGCGAAAGGGCGAGAGTGATGGTGAACAGCGGGCGCTTGATCGACTTGATGTCCGCGGCCTCCATGTTCAGGCGTAGGAAGTCGCTGAGCTGGCCCACGGTGTTCTTCTTGATGCGCTTGAGTTCGTTCAGGCGGTCGACTTCCTTGTCGATGGCATCGATGTCGCCCTCGATGTTCCGGCGCAACATGACGATGCTTTCGGCCTTTACTTCGAACTCGCCTTTGATGCCGTCCATGGTGTCCTGAATGGCCTGGCGCAGCCCTTCGTCGTCGGTATCTGCCAGGGCGGCGAGTTCGGCCATCTGGCCAGTCAGTGCGTAGAGCTCGGTCATGCTGCACCTTCCATAGAGTCTTCAAGGTCCGCTTTGCGGGCGTCCTTGGCGCGGGTGAATTTGAGTTTGTGGGCTTCGCGTTCTGGATCGTTCTGACGAAGGTCCAGCTTGCGCATGGCCGATTTGTAGAGCTGCTGCAGCTCGTTGAGCGACTGCGCGGTGCCGATCAGATGGAGCGTCTCAGCCAGCCATTCGCGGTACTCGGCGGCCAGACGCTCCTTCGCTTCGATCTTGTCCTCGGCGCGCTCGATCTCGGCTTCACCCAGGCGCTCGTTGACGTAGTGAATGTCGTCGTAGAGACCCAGACGAACGTCGGCAGAGAAGCCAAGCTGACTGAGGCATTTGCCGATCGCATCGGTGAGGGATTTCTTCGGTGCGTCGAAGTCGGTGCCGATGCTTCCGAACTTGTTTTGAGTGATGAAAGGCGTGTGCCCGTAGTGCGTGATCGTCTTGCGCTCACCGTCGCCGCCCAGGTACCACAGGGCGACCTTGAGGGTGTGCACCTGGGCGTGGGCCAGCACCACGCCTTCCTTGCTCAGCAGCGGGCCGCCGATGTCGAAGCGCTCCTCAATCACGTCATAACCCCAGCCGGTGCCGCAGGGGCCGAACTGCTCCGTGGCGCGCTTGGCCAGGTACTGGGCATTCACCGCGGTACCCGTGAAACCACCGGGGCCGGTGTATTCCTTGGTGAACTTGGGGTCGGTCTTTTCGACCTCCTCCCACAGGGTGAGGTTAGGTACAGGCATGACTATCTCCCGCCGCGCAGGTGCGCAGCTTTGAAAGATGTGAGTTATTGGGTGAGGTGATCGGCGAGGGTGCTGATCAGCATTGCGGCGGTGCAGAGCGCGAGGGCAGGGAAGGAGCTACGCCAGTAGAGAAACGCGATCACGACTCGACCAGCGAGAGCAGGCGCTCGCCCAGGGTGATCTTGGCATTGGCCTGTTCCTTTCTGATCCCTGTGAGCTCTGCAACCTCTGAGAGAGAAAGGCCTTCGCGCCTAAGTTTTGCGCAGCGGATCGCCAACTGCTGCCCGCGCTTGTGTGCGCCGGCGCCGCTCATTGCCGTTGCTCCAACTGAGCCACGCGATAGCGCAGAACCTGCAGCACCCGGCCGCGGTAACCTGGCTCTGCATACTGTTCAACTGGCGGCCCGAAGAAGCCCCGGCGCTCGGCCAGGCTGTAGGCATCACGCAGGTTGTGGGCGGTAATGTCTTCCAGTTGCTCCTCGATGAGCGACTTGACTGGGGAAGTGGTCATTCTGCCTCCTTGCGCCGGTGACAGGCTTCCATCAGGCGCTTGCAGTAGTGAGTGAATTCGTCAGTGGTGATTGCCCCGTCAGTGAGCAGGCGGGTGATCAGTCCCTGCACCAGGACATCGATGTCGGACTGGCTGTTGGGATCGGCAACGCCTTCGAGGGCTTGGTCGATGAGGATGTGAGGGCTCAAAACCCGCACTCCTGCTCTAGGCGCGCCTGCTCCTGTTCAAAGGCCACCGCGGCCTCTGCGTGAGGCTTCAAAAGCTCAAGCGCGATGTCCTTCAAGGCTGATTTCTTACCCAGCAGGTACACCGCCAGATCCATCAGGAGCCCCGAGCTGCGAAAGCCCATGGCATTGATCACCAGCTGGCCGAAAGCGTCTTGTTGGTCCTCACCGTCGATCTGGCGCTGGTTCAGGTGGTCCTGCACGGCCCTTGCAAAGTCGGCCTGGGTGACCTCGCCGCGCTCTGAAAGTTGGTAGCCCCAGGAAATCCGGTAACCCATCAGCAGGCGCTCGGCGTTCGCTTCAAGCCATTCCGATTCGGCCAGGTCGTCATCGCTCACCGGTGGCGGCATACGGTTGTCGTATTCGAGCTGAGCCTTGCGTAGTGCTGACATGATTGCCTCCAGAGTGGCGGGTGCTGGTCCAACAAAACTCGGATGCACTCATCCGCTCCGCTGGTTGCCGATGGGCGCGGAGGTAAGTGCATGCGGGTGGTGTCGGAGGGGGCGATATTTACTTTTCGCCAATGAATTTCTGAACCTATTTGCAGTCAAATATCCTGCCCTTACTGGCTTTCAGGACATTCAAAATGAAGCGCGCTGCAATCGTTCTTTTGGCTCTATCAGGCTCCCTTTTGTTGGGAGGTTGCGTGCCTGTCTGGGACGACGGAGGAGGGTACGGTCGTGATCGTTATAGGGGCTATGATCACGATCGGAGATATGACCAGGGCGATGACAACGATCAGGGTTATTACCATAGGCATGATCGCCGCGATGGTGATCGATGGCGTGATCGCAATCGCGATCATGATGACAGGGACGACTGATCAGCTTAAGGCTCACAAGCAGATCTCCTACGAACTCTGGTGCTGGTGAGCGCCAGGGTTCGGGCAGTTAACGACAGGCTGGCGTGGCCCTAGTTGCTGGCTGGGGATGCAATTGAATTGCTAAGCAGATTCGCTCACTGCACTCTGGAGCTTCAGGATCAGTGCTGTAGGAAGGCTGATCTCTGGCCCTGAACTATCCAGGCAACCATGAGGCAATGCTTTAAAGATTTCCTGTGCTGCTGCACGTATCGCTTCGAGCCGTTGACGGGAAGTTGTAGGGCCGCGCATCGATCCCGCAGTCACCTTGGACTTGCCGGTGGCCTTGGCCTTTTGCAGCTCGCCGCCGAGCACTTTGCCTGCTTCCTCGCCATGCTGACGCAGTACCTGCACCGCCGTTGTAGCGGACACTTGGCCGGAAGCGACCAGCTGTTGAACGTCGGTATTGGCGTTGCCGAGCGTCATTACTTGTTCGACGTGTTGGCGGGTCTTGCCGACCTTCTTGGCGATCTGATCAGACGTCCAGCCAAATGCGGTGAGCCGCTTGTAGCCGTCGGCCAGCTCAAGAGGGGAGAGCTTCTTTCCTTCCTGGCTGGTGATGACCCTTGCTACCCGTTCGGCGTCGTTGCCCTCGAAAGGAACAATCGAGATCCAGGCCTCCAGGCGTTCGGGGTCATCCTTGCTCGGCACTCTTGGAAGGCGACCTGCCTGATCCAGTTTCAAGTAGGCGCGGCGACGGCGGTGGCCATCGACAACCCACATGCCACCTTCTGCGCGGGGCCTGACCTCCAGTGCCGGAATCTGGCCGCCGGCGAAGATGAACTCAGCCAGGGCATTGATGCTTTCCTCCAGTTCCTCACCTTCAGCACGAAGGTTGAAGCCGGGCTCTTCGTGGAGATCTTCCAGGCGGGCCTTCATCGCGTCAGCACGCTTCAGGTCCCCGTCCTTGATCATTTGCTTGAAAGACTTGGCCATGCAATTTATTTCCAGGTGATTGACTCTCCATCTGGCCCTGTTGCCAAGGCCAGCCTGTAAAGTCTGTTTTTCACTTGCCAGTCGCCGCTGAAGCAGCTTTGGCTTCGACCTCTTCATCGAATGAGCAGAGGTGTGGAGCCTCTCGGTACAAGCTCAGCAAGCGCTCACCCTCATTAGTTGACCAGGTATCGCGCGCTAGCTTCAGTTCGGCGTCAGTGGCATAGCTCTCGATAGCCACTTCAATGACTGCGGTGAGAGAACGCCGCTGATTTCGCCCCATTACATCCAAGAGGTGCCGCGTTCGCGGACTTACGCGAGCAGCAATTGCTTCTGTCTTTGTGGTCCTACCGATTCTTTTGGCCATGCCTTTCTCCGGTTGTCATCCCAAAGCCCGCTCAATGAACGGGCTTCAGTGATGCTTTCCTGCTTTCTCGCGCCTCCTACCGGGTCATTCGCCAGTTCGGTCAACACCTCGTCCGCCGTCGCAGTTCTGCGCGTTGGTAGCCTTTCGGGGCTATCGGATCGCCGGTCGCCAGTAGTGGCAGCGCGTTTTTGTTCACCTGACTTTTTCTCGCCCCACAGGTGTGGCCGGGGCTGACCTCCCGGCGAATCGCTGGGTAATCGTTAATGGCGCAGGTTGTTAAAGAGCGGCGCGGCTTTCGCTGCTGGGCCGGGTTTGCATTGGCTTGGGAATAAATATAGGCATACCCATATTGTGTGTCAACGGGTATTCCCATATTATTGCTCGTACCCGTATTCATGGGTGAAAAAAAGCCCGCGCTGGGCGGGCTTGGATTAAGTTTTGCTGGTGTTATCTCGATGGCGATGGGGAGGCCCACCGCTTGAGGGTCCAATAGTTGAATTTGCCTAGATCAGGATTCTTCGAGTACTCGGACGCTCGCTTTATACCAATTTGCATGAGATCGTCACGCACCTGCAGTACCGTCCATGCAATATCTGCTTCTCCATCCCTCCGGAAAAAACAGTATTTGTCAGCAGTGATTTCTGCCCAAGCTGAGTACTCAGCCCGATTGTAATGATCCTGCGCGCGCTCAAAATCAGACAAAGACATGCAGCCGAATGCGCCAGAGCCAAGAATCACCTGTTCATCAGCCTTTGGTTCGTAGGCTTTTTTCTGAGGCTGGTTGATGGCGATCGGGGAAGCTTTGGTTAGGTGGTAAACAGCCGCGCTGATTATTACGCAGATGAGGGCGAAGCACAGGTATTTGAATTCGATGCTGGATTTCTTAGGAGAGTCCGGATCGTTAGGGCTCGCCGCTACGGCTGGGCTGGTCGGAGCTTCCAGTGATGGGTGGTTAGGTCTGCCTATTTCTGCAGCAACGTCAGCCCCGCAGTGCCTGCACTTGATGGCGGCATTCTTGATGGTTTCCGCGCAGGCGGGGCAGGGGCGGGTATCAGTTGCAGTGGTTGCTGACTGGGCAGAGCCTTTACCGCTGAGCAGCACCATAAGCAGGCCGGCGAGGGCGATCATCCCGCCGACAATGGTATGTAGTTGGCGATCAGCCATAAGCCCAAGATTGTTCACTCTGCCGCCAGATCCAGTAGCGACAGACACGTCCATGCTCAGTGCGAACACAGCCCAGCAAATGCCCACCACCAGGGCAAGCGTCCCAATTCCTTTCATTGGACTACTCCTCAAATAGGTCTGGAATTTTACCATTTGTCTTTAGTGTGGGACTGGACACATCAGGGGGGCGCATGGCTATCCCCTATGAAGGTTCAAGATCATCTAATAGTGGATGCACTCAGCGCAGGGGGCTGAATGGTCTGATTAGCACTGTTGAATCAGTTTCTCTACCCAGGAATTAATAGGTTCTTGGTACTTGAAATAGAGGACTATTATGGCGCCAATAGAAGGCGCAAAAGATAAGGCTGAGAACGCAATTAAGGTTGCCGAAACTACCTTTTTCTGTGTTCTGATATTTTTTATTGAGCTTTCTATTAGTCTTTGTAGATTTTTTGGATATGTTGTAAGTTTTTTTGAGAGATTGTCAAATGAGGCCTCAAGACTGTTGTTGAGCCTTTGAACGTTTAAGGCTTGATTTATCAGAATGCCGAAGATTATTAGAGAGGTTATAAATAGCCCAGTGGCTGCCACAGCTATTTCTAGTTTTCCTGTTGCCTTATTTAGAGCGAGGAGTGCTACAAGTGAAACTGGCAGAGCAAGAAGCTTTCCTGCAAGATCGCTAAAAGCAGAGCTTAGCTTTGTGCCGTAATCCAGTTCGGCCTGTGCAAATTCTTTTCTCGTTTTTTCGAATGAAAATGAATGGATATAAATCTGAAAGTTACGCCAGTAATTGTCAATGATTGAGTTCCATGAGTGAAGTATGTGCATGAATTTATTGCCCTGCTCTTCAGTCAGTGACTCCAAACACTCACAGATAGCGCCGTTCAGTATCGCTCGCCTTTCCTCTAGATGAATCCGGCCTTTGTGCTCTTCATTGGCAAGGCTATGGATTAATGAGGTTTTGTTCAGGGGGATGAATAAGATCTCTTTTGTGATTTTTGTTTGAATCACAATCGTTTTTGGAGGTTTGTTAGGTGCGGCTGGAGTGGAAAAAACTAGATTATAGAAGCTGCTTTGTGGGTGTTCGGATGCAGCAACTTTCGATAGGTCTTTGATTAGCTCGCAGACCTTTATAATTTTACTGTTAGAGTCGTTCGGTGATGTATCAAATGAAGCCCAGTCATCACTAATTACATAGAAATTTTTTAAATGGCTCCCGGTTCCCAGTGAGGGGGTTTTTTGAACTAGTAATTCAAAGTTTTCAAAGAAGCTGTTTTCGCCAGCAGAAACTACAGTGTACTCGAATGTTATCTCGGAATTAATTATTCGAGAGTAAGACATCTCGCCAAAGCTACTTGGTAATTCACGGACTCTGTTGTGTAGCTCTAGTAGTTCGCTTGTTGCCGGTCCCGAAAAGCTGAACGACCCTTCCGTATTAATGGGGGGTCTTCCGATTTTTCTATACAGTTCAACGACGGCTTCGAACATTTATCAATCGCTTCCAATGCGGCTATTTATTTCGTTCTCAATCATCCTCTTCATTGGGGCTGGGATGTCTGAGAAGGTCAAAGTTCCTTCTGATGAATTATAGCATACTATGCTGTCGGGGCTGGTGCTCAGCGCACTTCTATCAAACTGTGCTGACCATCTATTAGACTTCCCTTTTATCTTTGTTTTTCGATCAAGCACCGACTTGCTTACAGTGAATTCTGCTGGGATTTTACTTTCTTCGGAGTTTAGCGTTTCCGAAAGATCTTCAAGGATTGAAACGAGGTCTGCTTGTTCTGGAGGGATTGATGAGGAAGCTGCAGCGTGCAGCCCTTGCAGAGTTGCCTTTTGTTGGTCTTTCTGTTTTTGGGAGAGATATGCAATGACATTCTCTTTGGCTTGAGAGCTATATGGAGCTAGCTCAGTCTTGCCTCGAAAAAAGTCTTCAATGACATCAATTGAGTTTGAAGTGGCTCGTGTTGACGCAATCCCTGGGGTGCAGCCAAGTCCCTTGATAAAATATGCAGATGCTTCGCTGTCTCGCCCTTTGCTTATGAAGCAAAGGTATGTTTTATCTGTTGCCGTCTCATCATATTCGTCTTCTGATGTTTCGTCATCAGAGGGCGATGCAATCATCTCTGAAAATCTGGCAAGATTAATTCGGCATGCCTGATGGACTGCAGACATATCGATATCCACACTTTCTTCTGGTATATAGTCGGGTCCGAGGCGTAGGCCATTGCGTTGCTTAATATTGGCAATGAGAACAAATGGGATCGCTTCGCTGGTGTAATGTGCAAAAAGCGTATGCCCCCCGGTCGCGAAGGTTTCCGTTTTCGCCTGCTCGATTAGTTCGTCTAGTGCAATGTGAGTGAGAGTCTCAAATTCATCGGCATCTAAATTTCCAAGAAAGTGCTCTGCAGCACTCGGAAAACGACCTTGCCGATTATTATTTTCAAATTGTCCCCATACTACGTTGTTCCCTTTTTTTCCGAGGAGGCTGTTAATTCCTTCGGCAAGTGAGATAACGGTTGGTTTGCTTGGTTCAAAAAGTCCCTTTCTTATGACTTTACTATTGTCAACGGTTAGTGTGCCTTTTTCTTTTTCGAAAGAATGAATAACGGCATGTATGAGCTTAAAGGCCATGAATTATCCCTATATTGGCAGACGTGTTTCTGGTTTTTTGCCCTGAACTAAATTGGTTTGCATGCTTGGTTCAGTATGAGGCGTGTGCAATAGTATTCGTCGGAATATGTTGCTTTGTGCGTATATTCGTTGTCCGACATTGATTGCGGTGATGCAAGTGAATGGGATCTATTGCAAGCAACTTGCGTAATGCATTCGGTCTTGCTATCGATGCTCTTCCAGAAATAGCCAATCGCTTGGTGGAAATGTCCGTCGTCGCTAGGCTTGGCCGCGTTCAAACCCGTGGTCTTTGAGGTATTCGAGGGCGTTTTGATTTTTGTTGTAAGCCGGCACAGATCAGCTTTCTGCGGTGAGCTGACCTTGACGGTTTTTGATTTAGTCGGATCTGTAGCGGGAGATCCGCGAGTATTGCGCTTGATCATGGAGATCTGCGCTTGTTTTGTGCAATCTGGACATTTCCGTTCGTTAACTTCCATTGCTTCCTTCCTTGGAGCATCACGACATTATCGGGCAAACATCCCCCACCAGAACACATGACCCAGGATCGAGATCTGCTGCTCTTGGATCTCTTGGAACGTGTAGTCCTCATCTGGGTGTTCGTCGCGGTTGAAGCTGCGCAGTCGCAATCCGGTGGGCAGGCGGTAAACCTGCTTCACTCGCAACTGACCGTTATGGTTGATCGCATAGAGGTCGCCATCAACGATGTCGCCAAGCGAGTTCTTACCAGTGTTCACGCCGACTGTGGCGCCATCACGTAGCACGGGGAACATGCTGTTGCCGCGGGCGATCACGCACTTGGCATTGCTGAACTGCACATTGTTGCGGCGCAGATCGCTTTTGAAGAAGCGCAGCTTGGCGCTGTCGCTTTCCTCGATCACAAACCGGCCAGAGCCGGCTGCCAGCTCTACTTCGCGAAGGAAGGGGACGTAGACCTCATCGTCAGGGAGCGGGGTCGCGTCATCCCAGGTCTCGATGCTGGAGAGTTTGACGCCTGGCTGAGGGGGCGCTGATAGCTCTGCACTCGTGCCTTTTAGCATCTCTCCGACGCCTTCAGCGAGCCACATCGGGGAGACGCCGCACACCGACGCTATCTGAGCAGCAAAGGCGGTCGCCTTCGACTTGCCGCGCTCGAGGTCAGAAATTGAGGTTTGTGTGAGGCCAGCGCGCTCTGCAAGCTCGGTTTGATTGAGCTTGGCGTGTCTGCGGGCCGCTTTGAGTCTGTCTTTGAATTCCATCTTGCGAGTATTACGGGTGCTCCCATAGCCTTGCAAATCGGCATTCCCATAAATTAATATATGGGTATTCCCGTATGGAGGGGCGTCATGAACGCAATTTACAAGGGCCTCGTTGATTACTTCGGCACCCAGGAGGCCACTGCCGAATAGCTCAAGGTTGATCAAAGCACCGTTTCTGGTTGGGTTCGGGGGAAGCATGGCATGTCTCCGGTTATTGCTAAGCGAGCGGAGGCGTTGACCGAGGGTGCTTTCAAAAAAGAAAAGCTTTGTCCGTCGTTTCCATGGGCCGAGATGGCCGCCTAAGCGACATCCCTGTCCACTGATCCATTGAGCAAATGATCGCTTCTGCATCGGCAGGGCGCCACGGAAACAGAACTGAGGTTTTACGAATGGAAGATTTTCTGCGGTCCTGCCAGAGCGCCGTGCTGGACAACGAGGCGAAGGCGTTGGCCGCCAAGATGGGGGTTCCACATGTGAGCCTGCTGCAGCGCGCCAACCCAGACAACGATGCACACCACCTGACGGTTGAGCATCTGTTCGGGATCTTGCTTCACACCGGGGATATGCGGCCTCTGGTGGCACTGGCCAGTGAGTTTGGCTTTGACCTGGTGACTCGTACCGCGCCGAAGCCGCAGGCCCTGACCAAGTCACTGATCAGCGTTGGCAAGGAAGTGGCTGAACTGACTATCGCGGTACATGAGGCCCTGGATGACAACCACGTCAGTGCTTTTGAGAAATCCCAGATCCGCCAGGAGATCCAGCATGTGCGCCACAGCCTTGACGTGATGGATGCCTCGGTGAAGGCGGCGTAGTGATGAAAATCACCCAAAGCCAGGTCGTGCAGGTTTCCATTGCAGGCCGGCGCAGTCCTGCGAGCACGGAAATCATCCCCTCAATTACCGGATTGACCCTACCTGAGTTCTGGTTGGAGCTGTGGGGAGAGGATGGTGGTCAACGCTCGAAAATGGGCTATGCCAAGTTCGAGTTGGCTACTACCAATGTCACTGAAGGACTTGCTGAAGGTACGTACCAATTAGCGCAACTGTTGCCGGCAGACGCCCAACCCCCTCATCCAATAATTTCAATGTCAGGTGTTTTATGGCCTCGGCAGAGAGTCCTTTCAGACTTTGAACAAGGCGGCTCTTCTCTTCTGGCGGCGCATCGCTCTCAAGGATTTTCCTTTCTAGAAGCTCGCGAAGGGTGTCCTCATGAATCTTGATCGTGACCACTCCAAGGACTGCGCTAAGCCCTCCGTCATCGGCGAGAAAGTCCATTCCGGACTTCGTGCACTGAATACCGTTGTTGGTATGCAGGGCAAATCCATCACCAGTGAGTTCAATGCATTTTTTGATGAGGCCGTGCTCCGCCAGGTAGCAGAGATTTGCATCGACCCTCTCCTTTGTCTCCGCCGCGCCAAGATCGAAGTACAGGCCATGCGGGGCAGGGAACGGGTACGCCTCAGCTGCCGCCTCAAGAATCCGCTTCTGAAGCGCTCTATCCAATTTCATATGTCCGGCCTCCCAGGCCTTCTTGTGTGGATGCAGAAAGCTATCACGGATGCGCCGGACACCCAATTCACCCGCAACACCAAATCGCAGGCGAAAAAAAACCACCTGGCGGGGTGGTTCTTCGTACTGCAAATCAAAACGATCTGGAGCTGATTATGCAGACCCAATCCCACTCAAGCAATACCCCCACCAATATCGCGCCACGTTTTTCGCAATCTGAAAACGTGGCGCGGACTATGTCGTCCCGCGAAATTGCCGACCTGGTCAGTTCCCGCCACGACAAGGTCAAGCAATCCATCGAGCGCCTGGTAGATCGCGGTGTAATCGTCCAGCCCCCAATGGGGGATGAACAATTCCGTGACTCTCTTGGTCGCCCCCGGGCTGAGCGCGTCTATCACGTTGGCAAACGCGACAGCTTCGTAGTCGTCGCTCAGCTCAGCCCGGAGTTCACCGCGGCACTCGTTGATCGCTGGCAGGAACTGGAGGGGCAGGTTTCCCAGCCCCGCGAGCTATCCCGTATGGATCTGATCCAGTTGGCCTTTGAGGCTGAGCAGGCCCGACTTCAGTTGACGATTCAGGTCGAAGCCCAGGCCTCAAAAATCCACTCCTTGGAAAACCTGTTCAAGGAAGGCATGACCCACACCCAATTCTGCAAGGGCCTCAACGGGGTCAACGTCATGCAGGTGGGCAAGTACCTGGAGAGCCGGAACTGGCTCTACAACGAGAGCAAGACCGGCCTGCGCCTTCGTGTGGCCTCCTACGCCCGCGACAAGTACATGACCGAGCACCAGCACGAAGTCACTCCCCACGGCAAAGAGGCCTTCATTTCCTTCACGCCAGTCTTGCTCAGGAAGGGCGCGGTGCGCCTGTACGACCTGTACCTGGCCGGCGAGCTACCCATGAAGAAAACCTGGGACGGTCTGTTCACTCACGACAAGGCCCTGCGAGGTGCCGCGTGAGCATGGGCCTTATGGTCGCCGCGATGAAGATTCGCGTCGGCAATCCATTGCGCAAGCTGGTACTGATCAAGCTGGCCGACAACGCCAGCGATATGGGGGAGTGCTGGCCGTCCTATCAGCACATCGCCGACCAGTGCGAGATCAGCAAGCGCTCCGTCATGAACCACATCTCCGCCTTGTGTGAGGCGGGGCTGCTGCGTAAGGAAATTCGTAAGGGCGGCCCGAAGGGCAACTCGTCGAACGTCTACTTCCTGACCCTTGATGGTGGTGCACCTCCTGCACCAGGGGTAGTGCAGCAGATTCACCAGGGTAATGCAGCAGGTTCACCCCCTAGTGAATCTCCTGCACCAGAGGGTAGTGCAGGAGCTGCACCCAGAACCAGTCACTCTTCTGAACCAGTCAATGAACCGGTCACTGAACCAATTGCGCCCCAGGCTGCCGCCAAGGCCGCGATGGGGCAGGTCGTTCCATTCGCTACCCAGCAGCCGCGCTGTGAAATCCCGGCCGATATGCCGGGCCCCAAGGACCAGTCCTGCAAGACCTTCAAGGCCTGGGCCAACTATGCCATGGCCTACCGCAAACGCCACGGTGCATGGCCAGTGTGGAACGCCAAGGTCGCCGGGCAGCTGGGCCAGGTCATCGACCGCCTTGGCATTGACGTCGCACACCACGTCGCCGCGTATTTCCTGACCATCAACGACGCCAGGGTTGTTTCGAACATGCACAGCATCGGTGACCTGTTGGCTAAGGCCGAGGCGTACCACACCCAATGGGCCACCAATCGTCAGATGAACGGGACCACGGCTCGGCAGATCGAGCAGACCCAAACCAACTTCAGCGCCGCCGAGCAGGCCCTCGAAGCGCTTCGAGCCAGGAGAGCCGCAACTCATGCTGAATGACGCACAGCAAGACCAATTGCTCTTGTCCCTGTTTGCCACTGCCGAGGTTATGGGGCAGCAGCTCACCCAGGCTGCAGCACTGTTGATGGTCGAGGACCTGCGCGAATACACCGAGCCTGTGCTTACCGCGGCGCTTCGCAGCTGCCGTATCGAAGGTGGCCGACTCACGGTTGCAACGATCCTGAAGCATGCCCAGTCGGCAGATGGGCGCCCGGGAAAGGATGAGGCCTGGTCAATCGCCCTTACCGCTGCCGATGAGATCGAGACTGTGGTGATTACTTCGGAGATTCAACAGGCCATGACCGCCGCAACGCCCATCCTCAGGTTGGGCGACAAGGTGGGGGCTCGCATGGCCTTCATTGACGCATACGCGCGCCTGGTGAAGACCGCCCGAGCTGAAGCGGCCCCTGTGTCCTGGTCCGTGTCACTGGGTTTCGATCCAGGTCGCCGGGTTCTCGCTATCGAGTCTGCGGTCCGGATGCAGTTGATTACTCAGCAGGCCGGCACCCAGTACTTGGCCGACTTGCGCATCGCGCCGATCACCTCTGACGGCCAGGCCATAGCCGGTCTGCTCACTGGTTCCCCAGTTGAAGCATCACCCAGCCTGCGCAAGAAGATCGCCGAGGTTCGCGAGATTGTCGACGCGGCCAAGGCTCGGAATGAGCGCCTGCGCCTCAAGAAGGCCCAGGCGGCGCGAGTCGACATTTATCTGCGCAAGCGCAAGGCTCGAAAGGCCATCGCTGCCGCTCAATGCAAGGAGGCCAACCATGGCTGAACTCGCCCTTATTCGCACCGCCCAGGGCCTGGTACCGGCCACAGAGGCAGACCGTGAAACCATTCAGTGCTGGAAGGCTGGCCAGGTCATTCACGGCAAGTTCACCAAGATGAGGAACGCTCGATTCCACGGCAAGTTCTTCGCCATGCTGGATCTGGCCTGGGAATACTGGGAGCCGGTTGGCGGCCTGATCCCGCGCCAGGAGATGCGCGGCATCCGCGGCCTGGCCAAGTTCTTCGAAGCGCAAAACGGCAGGCCAGGACAGCTATCGAATGCGGTGGATGCCTACATCGCCGGGCTTGAGCAGGCCCGCGCCGAACGCTTCCCCTCAGTCGACAAATCCCGCGAAGCCTTTCGTGAGTGGGTGACCATCGAGGCCGGCCACTTCCACCTGGTGCGTACCCCCGACGGCGTCCGTAAAGAGGCCAGGTCCATCAGTTGGGCGAACATGGACGATACCCAGTTCGAGCCCCTGTACCGCGACGTCTTCAACGCCTGTTGGCGCCTGGTGTTGTCCGCGCACTTTGATACCGAGGGCGCCGCCCTGGCAGCAGCTGATCAGATTGGGAGCTTTGCATGAAGCGCACCCCACTGCAGCGCAAAACCCCACTCACGTCCGTAGGCAAGCGTCGCAAGCGCTGTCCATCTTGCCGGGCGATGTTCACGCCTGCGCGCGCCTTCCAGGCTGTATGTGGGGAGATCGAGTGCGCCATCGCTCATGGCCAGTCGGAGAGGGGGCGGGCAAGCGCCCGGAAAGCCCTGGCTGATGTTGAGCGCCGGGAGGTCAAAGTCCGCAAGGAGGAGCTGAAGAGTAGGGCGGACCACCTCCGGGAAGCCCAGGCCGTGTTCAACGAATGGGTACGCCTGCGCGACGCCGATCTGCCTTGTGTCAGCTGCGGGCGGCACCACGACGGCCAATACCACGCTGGCCACTATCGCACCGTAGGTGCGAACCCAGAAATTCGCTTCGAGCCTTTGAACGTCTGGAAGCAGTGCGCCCCGTGCAACACGCACCTGTCCGGCAACTTGGTGAACTACCGGCTTTCGCTCCTGCTGCGAATCGGCGCCGAGAAGTTGGCCTGGCTGGAGGGGCCACATCCAGTACGCAAGTACACCATCGAAGAGGTCAAGGCCATCAAGGCCGACTACCGCGAAAAAATCAAAGAACTGAAGAGGGCTGCAGCATGATCTACCCAGGCGTTCTAAGCGCAGTTGTTTCGGCCCTCGCCGCCGAAGCTATCGACAACACCAGCAAGCAGGCATGGCAGAAACTGTACAACTCGGCCGATGAGGAGGAGGGCGGTGATCTGGCCACCCTGGTTCGCTCCCGCGGAGCAGAAACCATCGACCGTACCCAGGTGGATTGCTGGGTATCGGCCAGACTGCACCATGGACTAGAGCCTAAATACTGGAATGCGCTTATGGCCAAGTACAGCACCCACAAGGGGCGGAAGGTGCAAGCCATCTCGGCATTGCAGGCTCTGATCAGCACCCCGGCACCGAAGCTATTCCTGTTCAAGGCGACCACCGCCTGGGCCATTCCCCAGCTCAAGGGGGCGCGGCAGAAGGTGGCGACGTCCGTGTCGGTCGAGATCCCGCTTGATGCACCGGCGTGGCGCCGGGAGTCGATGGTGAAGGCGGCAGTGGCGGCCGGCCGGGCCAAGGCGAAGAAGGACGAAAGCCGATCCGCCGACATGATCGTGTTGAAAGACAGCTTCTACGACATGAACACCTGGGACAACGACGGCACGCCTGAGCGAACCAGGAGAGAGTGGAGGCAGAAGATCTTCGCGGCACTCGATGCTTTGATTGATGAATCACTGGTCGAGGCCGGTCACATTATTCGGGATGAAGGGCTTCTTTTGAGTGATGCCGCATAAAGACGAAATAGCGTGTTGACATCAATCCGCCGTTCCGCCATCATTTTATACATCCTGTCATTCCTGCGCGTATCGAGGAGTGACAAGCAAAACCCGGCCAACGTGTCGGGTTTTTTTATGCCTGAAATTCGCCGCCATAGCTTCAGCGGTAGAGCAGCCGCCATGTAAGCGGATGAGCTAAGTCGGTAGTGGCGCCTAGCGTAGGGTAGTGGCTTTTTGCTGGCAGGGCTTTGGGCTCTTGGATATGATCCGGCAAAGGGTCAATCACAAGGAGCTTCGAAGTGGCTGATGAGTCGAAACATGTCGCAAAATTCAGGGCCAACCATCTTCAGAGCGGTGAGCAAATTGTCGCCTGGGGTGAAGGCTACATCGGCGAAATGATGGGCAAAGGGAAGGATGCTCAACACAACGGTGTATTGATCATCACTGGTTCCAGGGCGGCTTTTTACCGGAAGGGGCTCTTTGGCGAGGTCATCGAGACTATGCCTCTGAAGGGCATCACCTCCATCGAGCGGAAGTCTTTCATGGGACACCGTTCGCTCCGCCTGCATACGTCGCATGACGCGCTTGAGTTCAAGACCTTTAAGAAGGAAAAGGAACAGGCGTTATTTGACGCAATTGAAGAGGGCCGCCACGCAGGCGCTCAGCCGGCGGCTCCAGCAGCGCCCCCGGCAGGCGGTGACGCCATGGCAGCGCTAACTAAGCTGGGTGAGCTCAAGGCTGCCGGCGTGCTGACCGAGGAAGAATTCAGCGCCAAGAAAGCGGAACTGTTGGCTCGACTCTAAAACAGCGGCCATTTGTACCCAATAGAGCCTCGGCATTTGCCGGGGCTTTTTCATTTTCGCTCCCCGAAAGGGAGGAATCGAGTATGTCCAACATGCCAGAAAAGAACCCTGACCTGTGGGCGGCAGCACTGGCATGGTTTGCTGTGCATCAGCCACAGATCTATGCAGGTGGCACGGCTGCCATTGTTGCCGTTTTCCGCGTGATCTATGGCGGTGGCAGTGGTCGCAAGATGGTGCTCGAAGCCGTCATCTGCGGCCTGATTGGCTCTAGCCTTATCCCGCTGCTTGAATACTTCACGCTCCCGGCCAACCTGGCCACCTTCGCTGGCTGCATGGTCGGCTTTGTAGGGGTGGAGAAACTGCGGGACTACTCCGATCGCTTCATGAGCCGCAAGGCCGAGGGCTGATCCGCGCCACGTTTTCGAATGCGCCAAATCGTGGCGCGCAACTATGAGGAGTCACCTGTGGACCACCAGCACAAGAAGATCACCGGCTACCGTGATCTGAGCCAGTCCGAAATCGACGGCATGAACTCGATTAAGGCCCTGGAGGCGGATGCCGGCAAGCTGTTCAAGTGGATTGGCCAAATCGAGGGTGTCGACCCGCGGCTGCTAGCCCTGGCCAAGACCTACTTGCAGCAGGGTTTCATGTGGTTCGTGCGCTCGATCGCCAAACCCGCTGATCCTTTCAGCTGATGGGTAATGTCACGCGACTTCATCACGCGCTGCCGCTGAGCCAGGACATCAATAAAGCCCTGACCGAGCTGGATAGCGCGATCGCTAAGGCTATCGAGGATGCCAAGTCTGCCGGCCTGCCACAGGGCCTGGTCGTAGCATTGCTTCATGGCCAGGCACACTCGCAAGCCGTGATCATGGTGAACTAATAGTTGTTGCTTTTTTCCAAAAACTGCTTTGCGAATGTTTAGTTGCGGCGTGCTGATGAGGTAGCATTGCACGACCAGAAAGCATAGGAGTGGACGAACCTGGCAGAACGCAGCCTGCACGACGGCACCTGTAACAACGATCACTGGGAATAACGGCCCCGTGATTTTCACGCAGACCAATGTCAGTACATGCAAAAACCAGGTCGGGAGTTCAATTCTCCCTAGCGAAAACAAAAAAACATCACCTACTAAGAGCTCTCGGAGCACAAAGATGAAAAAACGAAACCGCAGCTTCAAATCGTTCCTTCGAAATGCTGCTGTGGGCGTCGTGATGTCGGGTTCGCTGCTGGGTGTAGACGGTGCACACTCCGTCCAGCCCTATGCTTTTTGATTTGATTTCAATTCTTGGCTGCATCCACGCATAGCCATATCTTGAGTTCACCGGGTGGGGGAGATGACCATTAATAGGCCATATCCACCAATCGCGATAACTGAGCTTTCTGAATTATCCGGCTTCGGCATCCGCCTGACTCCAGCCCCCGAAGTATGGGATTGGCTGAACTCCGAGATCCTGTCTGACACCGGTAGCATCCACAACGAAGACCATGCCCACTTACTGGATGCAGACATCCGGGTCATGTGGGCATCGTCGAGCTTCGAGAAGCAAGGCCGCACAGTCCTGGGCCAGGCCGAGCAGGTAGCGTTCCGCGCCGGAGGTTGGCAGAAAGCTCGGATGGAGCAACAGATGCGTGAATGGTTCGGTGATGTGCCGGCCTTCATCATCACCCTGGCTGCTGACTACAGTGCTCAGTGCTCCGACGCTGAATTCTGTGCACTGATCGAGCATGAGCTGTACCACATCGCCCAGGCGACCGATAAGTACGGCCAGCCAGCCTTCACCCAAGAAGGCGCGCCCAAGCTGAAGCTGCGTGGCCATGACGTCGAAGAGTTTGTCGGTGTGGTCCGCCGCTACGGTGCGAGTCGAGAAGTGCAGGCGCTGGTAGACGCTGCAAACAATCCTGCTGAGGTGGGGAAATTGAACATATCGAGGGCCTGCGGAACCTGTCTGCTCAAGTCGGCCTGATTTTGGACAGGTTTGGACGGATGAACGCCTATGGCAGCCCTATCAAGTGAGGTGAAGGTCTTCGTAATTCAGGCCTTGGCCTGCTTCGATACGCCTTCCCAGGTGGTCGAGTCGGTCCAAAAGGAATTCGGCCTGTCTATCACCCGCCAGCAGATTGAATCGCATGACCCAACGAAGGTGTCCGGGAAAGGGCTCGCGGTTAAGTGGAAGCAGCTGTTCGAGGAGACCCGCAAGCGCTTCCGAGAGGACACTGCTGATATCCCAATCGCCAACCGCGCGTTTCGCCTCCGCGGCCTGGCCAGGATGGCCGAGAAGGCCGAGAGCATGCGTAACCTCGCCCTGACTGCCCAGCTTTACGAGCAGGCCGCCAAGGAGTGCGGGGATATGTACGTCAATCGTACCCGCAAGGAAGAGCCAGACGATGAGCCGCTGATCCCCACCCGCATTCAGGTCGACGTGGTGGATGCGAGGAAGCCGAATGCCGAGCCTTAACATTCCTCAGGCTCAGTTCCTCACGCTGCCCCACAAGTTCCGCGCCTTCGTTGCCGGCTTTGGCTCGGGGAAGACCTGGGTAGGCTGCTCGGCGCTGAGCAAGCACTTCATGGAGTGGCCCGGCGTCAACGCTGGCTACTTCGCGCCAACCTATCCGCAGATCCGGGACATCTTCTATCCGACCATGGATGAGGTGGCCTACGACTGGGGGCTGAAGACCAAGATCAACCAGGCGAACCATGAGGTTCACATCTATAGCGGCCGGCAATGCCGCGGCACTGTGATCTGCCGGTCGATGGAGAAGCCGCAGACCATTGTCGGCTTCAAGATCGGCCACGCCTTGGTGGATGAACTGGACGTGCTGACGTCGATCAAGGCTCAGCAGGCCTGGCGCAAGATCATTGCCCGGATGCGCTACAACCTGACGGGCCTGAAGAACGGGGTAGATGTCACCACGACGCCTGAGGGCTTCAAGTTCGTCTTCCAGCAGTTCGTGAAGCAGCTGCGCGACAAGCCGGCGCTCAAGGAGATGTATGGCCTGGTCCAGGCCAGCACCTTCGACAACGAGCTGAACCTGCCCGACGACTACATCCCATCGCTGATGGAGTCGTACCCTGAGCAGCTGATCAGGGCCTATCTGAACGGCCAGTTCGTCAACTTGACCTCGGGCTCGATCTACCACGCCTACGACCGCAAGTTGAACCAGTGCTTCGACACGGTCCAGGCTGGCGAGCCGCTGTTTATCGGTATGGACTTCAACGTCGGCAAGATGGCCGCGATCACCCACGTCAAACGCGACCAGGGGCTGCCCAGGGCGGTCGATGAGCTGATCGACGGTTACGACACGCCGGACATGATCCGCCGCATCAAGGAGCGCTACTGGCAGCACGACGGTAACGACTTCAAGAAAACGTGCGAGATCAGGATCTACCCGGACGCCTCGGGCGACTCGCGCAAATCGGTCAACGCCAGCATGACGGACATTGCCATGCTCAAGCAGGCCGGCTTCTCGGTCATCGCTCCAGCGGCCAACCCGCCGGTAAAGGACCGGATCAACGCCATGAACGCCATGTTCTGCAATGCCCAGGGCGAACGGCGTTACCTGGTGAACCCCTTTACCTGTCCGACCTACGCCGACGGCCTGGAACAACAGGTATGGGCATCCAATGGTGAACCTGACAAGTCACAAGGAAACGACCACGCCAACGACGGCGGCGGTTACTTCATTCACCGCGAGTACCCGATCATCAAACCGGTCACTGCAATTAAAATGGGATACGCCCGATGAGCAACGACGTCTCCTTCAAACGGGCGGACTACATCGAGGCCCTGGGCCGATGGGCAACAGTGCGCGATGTGTGTGCCGGCCAGCATCGGGTTGTCGACCGGCTGCCGTACATCAACGCGCATGACAAGTCGCCGGAGAACCAAGACCGGAACCGGGCCTACCGCGAGCGAGCAGTGTTCAAAAACGCCACCGGGCACACCCGAAACGGGTTGCTGGGCCTGGCGTTCCACAAAGACCCGACACTGGCGGTGTCGAAGAAGCTGGAGTACCTGCAGGACAACGCCAATGGCTCCGGCGTGAGCATCTACCAGCACTCCCAGGGCACGCTTGAGAAGGTGCTGGAGGCGGGTCGGCATGGCCTCTATGTCGACTATCACCAGGACGACGGCATCGGTGGCCACTCGGTGATCCTGTCCTACTGCGCTGAAGACATCATCAACTGGCGTACCGGGATGGTGAATGGTCACAGCGTGTTGACCCTGGTGGTGCTGCGAGAAGCGCCGGAGGAGGAAGACGGCTTCGGCTTCAAGGTGATTGAGCAGTATCGAGAGCTGGCATTGGAGCCCGATGGCTTCGTCTGTCGGGTCTGGCGGCGATCTGGACCGAAAGGCGGCGGCCCGCTGGCGATCGTTGAGGAGTTCAGGCCTGAAGGTGGCACCGGGCGCCTCAAAGAGATCCCGTTCACCTTCGTCGGCGCCCAGAACAATGATCCGAGCATTGATGAATCGCCGCTCTACGACATCGCCATGATCAACCTGGGCCACTACCGGAACAGTGCCGACTATGAAGACAGCGTCTTCTGGTGCGGCCAGGCTCAGCCGTGGATCTCCGGCTTGGATGAGCAGTGGCGCGACTGGATGGAGAAGAACGGCGTCTATGTGGGCTCCAGGGCGCCGATGATGCTGCCTGCTGGTGGTTCCTTCGGGTACGCACAGCCTCTACCCAACACTCTGGTCAAGGAGGCCATGGCCGACAAAAACCAGATGATGATCGAGTTGGGTGCTCGCATGGTCGTGGCGTCTCTATCGTCCAAGACGGCAACCGAGGCCCGCGGCGATCAGTCTGCATCGACCTCTGTCCTTGCCGGGTGCGTGGCCAACGTCAGTGAGGCCTACACCAGGGCGCTCATGTGGTGCTGCGCGTACATGGGCATCACTGACAAGAAGGTCGCTTACCAGGTCAACCAAGAGTTCGTGGAACTGACAGCAGATCCGCAGATGATCACCGCGCTCGTTGGGCTCTGGCAGAACGGCGGGTTTGCGAAGGCTGACCTGCGAGCCTACTTGCGCAAGCTGGGGCTGATCGCTCCTGAGCGCACGGACCTGCAGATCGATGGCGAGCTGCAGGAGCAGGGCGACGGCCTGGGCCTGGACGACGAGGACGAACCCAATGGCGGCAAACCAAGCAATCCTTGACGCCACGATCCGGCACGCGGTCTTTCTCGAGAAGTTGAAGGCGGGGGAGGTAGGCAAGTTCGCTCCCTTCCTCAAGGAGATTGATCGCTCGATCCGGGATCAGCTCACCCGGTCGGACCTGACCGAGTACAACGTCAAGCGCCTGGAAACGCTGCTGAAGGAGGTCGATAGCCTGCTGCTGGGCATCTTCGACCGCTACAGCGCGCAACTGAACCTCGACCTGGTGGACATTGCCAACTATGAGGCGGAGTTCGAAGCCGCCAGCCTTGCCCGGTCCGCGCCGGTTGGCGTATCGCTGGATGTGGCGGCGCCCACTGTTGCCGCTGTTCGTACTGCGGTCCTGACAAAACCGCTCAGTGTGCGCGGCACCGGTGGCGGGAAGCTGCTGAAGGCCTTCATCAAGAGCTGGACCACTGCCGAGCGCGAGCGCGTCACAGGCACGATCCGGCAGGGCTTCTTCGAAGGGCAGACGAACTTCCAGATCATCCGTAACATCCGCGGTACCAAGGCGGCCGGCTACAAGGACGGCATCCTGGCCACAACCAGCCGCAATGCCAGCACTGTCGTTCACACCGCGATTCAGCATGTGTCATCTCAGGCGCGCATGGAGGTGGCCAAGGCCAACACGGACATTGTGTCCGAGGTTGAGATGGTCGCCACGCTGGATAGCAAGACCAGCCAGACCTGCCGATCGATGGACAAGCGGCGGTTTCCGGTTGACTCCGGTCCCAGGCCGCCGTTTCACCCGAACTGCCGGACGTCCTTCGTTCTCATCACCAAACTGAGCGCGGTATTCGCCAAGGGTGCTACCCGGGCCTCTGTCGGTGATGACGGACCCAAGCAGGTCAGCGCAGGCTTGGACTACTACCAGTGGCTTCAGCAGCAGCCAGCGGCGTTTCAGGACGTGGCAATCGGGCCTGTCCGGGGCAAGTTGTTCCGGGAGGGCGGCTTGACTGTGGAGCGGTTCGCAGAGCTGCAGCTTGATCGCAACTTCGCGCCGCTGACCTTGGTGCAGATGAAGCAGTTGGAGCCGCTGGCGTTTGAGAGGTCAGGTATCACCTAACCTCGTGAGCTACACGCTGTGCGCTGCTTTTCAAAGGTATCCATTTCATCAAAGAAAAATTTAAAGAGGTCATAGTTGTCGCTTTTGAGCTCTTTCAATATGGCAGCTTTTTCTTCTTTAGATTTGGCGTTCATGCGCTGGCTGATGGAGTCTCCCGCCATTACTGCGGCCAATCCAAATCTGAGAGGCGCGTTTACGGAAAGCTCTTGAGCAGCGGCAATGGCCTTTGCGCCTGCGTTGTAGTAGTCATCGATATTGAAATTTGGATTCTCCGACGTCACAAGCCACTCGGCATTCAGCGCCAGAAACTTGCCGGTTTTTTCCCTAAGTTCATTCTCTTGTTGGTCAATCTTTCTGATGCAGCTTTCTGTGGTGGATAAGCGCAATGCTCGCTCTGAGGAATACCAAGTCAGAGCGGTGGCAAGAAGTGCCGCGAATGCAGCAATTCCGGCCGCAAATATCGCCTCGGGGACGCGACCTTTTTTTATTGGTGAGTGTGCGTGCTTTTCCGTCATACGGATTCCTTGACTATGAACTGCTCATTTGATCGCAATGAGATCTAACTGATCTTAACGACCTCGACCTGAAAACCAACCCGCTCCGGCGGGTTTTTTTATGCCTGCAAAGCGGGCAACACATACCCAAGGGGTGCATCAACGTGGCAGAAGAAAACGAAATCGACCTGGAAAACCCGGCAGTCAAGGCCGCTATCGCGACTGCTGTTGAGGCATCCGTTTCCGGGTTGAAAACCAAGAACTCCGAGCTGCTGGGCAAGCTGAAGGAAACCACCGGCAAGCTGACCCAGTTTGAAACCCAGTTCGAAGGCATCGACATCGACGCCGTCAAAGGACTGCTGAGTCGGGCCGGCCAGGATGAGGAGACCAAGCTGCTGACTGAAGGCAAGGTGGACGAAGTCTTCAACCGTCGCACCGAGCGCCTGCGTGGCGACTACGACAAGCAACTGAAGACTGTCACCGCGCGTGCCGAGAAGGCCGAGGCCTTCGCTGCCAAATTCCAGGGCAAGGTCCTGGGCGATTCGGTACGCGGCGCAGCGCTGAAGGCCGGCGCTCTCCCTGAAGCAACCGACGACATCATCCTGCGCGCCAAAGGCGTGTTCACCCTGAACGAGGAGGGCGAAGCTGTTGCTGTTGATGAATCTGGCGAGGTCATCCTCGGCAAGGACGGCAAGACCCCTCTGACACCACTCGAATGGGCGGAGTCTCTGCGCGAAAGCGCACCTCACCTGTGGCCAAGGGCTTCAGGTACACAAGCCCCGGGCGGGGGTAGCGGCCAGGCTGCATTCAAGCGCTCCGAAATGACCGCCGAGCAGAAGCGCGACTACCAGCGCAAGCACGGCCAAACCGCATACCTCGCATTGCCCAAGTAAGGGGATACACCCATGCCAACCACTGTTAACAGCGACCTGATCATCTACAACGATGAGGCGCAGACCGCATACCTGGAGCGTGTCCAGGACAATCTGGACGTGTTCAACGCATCCTCCAATGGTGCGATCGTCCTCGACAACGAGCTGATCGAAGGTGACTTCCGCAAGCGCGCCTTCTACAAGATCGGCGGCTCGCTGGAACACCGCGACGTGAACTCCACCGGCAAGGTGACCGCCAAGAAGATCGGCGCCGGCGAAGCTGTGGGCGTTAAGGCGCCATGGAAGTACGGCCCGTACCAGACCACCGAAGAGGCGTTCAAGCGTCGCGGCCGTCCGGTGGATGAGTTCTCTCAGATCATCGGCGCCGACGTGGCTGACGCGACTCTGGAAGGTTTCATCCAGTACGCCACTGCTGCCCTGCGGGCGTCGATTGGCTCCAACGCCGGGATGGTGGTCACTGCCAACATCGAAACCGACGGCAAAAAGACCCTGACGCGCGGCATGCGCAAGTTCGGTGACAAGTTCGGCCGAATTGCTCTGTGG
Source organism: Pseudomonas saponiphila (assembly GCF_900105185.1). Lineage (NCBI taxonomy): Bacteria > Pseudomonadati > Pseudomonadota > Gammaproteobacteria > Pseudomonadales > Pseudomonadaceae > Pseudomonas > Pseudomonas saponiphila. The sequence continues at coordinate 2,388,720 of NZ_FNTJ01000001.1, forward strand.
GTCATGCACTCCAGCGCCTACTTCGACATCGTCGACGAGGCCATCACCAACAAGATCTACGAAGAAGCCGGCGTCGTGATCTACGGCGGCCTGCCGGGCACCCTCGGCAAGCCGGTACTGGTAACCGACACCGCGCCTGCGGACGTGATCTTCGGTCTGCTGCCGAATGCTGTGGTCATCACCGAATCCCAGGCCCCGGGCTTCCGCTCGTATCCAGTGAACGATGAAGAAAACCTGGGCATCGGCTACCGCGCCGAAGGCACCGTGAACATCGATGTTCTGGGCTACAGCTGGAAAGAGTCTGCTGGTGGTGCCAACCCAACCCTGGCCGCCGTAGGCTCGGCAGCCAACTGGGTCAAGCACGCTGACAGCAACAAGGTCACCGCCGGCGTAATGATTACGCTGACCACTAAGCCCTGATAGCCACCCTGGAAGCGGTCAGCGATGGCCGCTACGGAGATTTCCATGGAACTGATTTACACGAACCAGCTTGAAGGCTTCGACCCGGACAAGCGCTACCGGACTGCAAGTCTGTTTCGCGGTATCGAGCGCGATGCGACGGCAGTGGTGGTCGTCGGCGACTATCCGGACATTATCGCTGCCTATGAGGCTGCCGGTGTTGATGTGTCGGTTGTCGAGGCCTCGGCCGTACCTGTCCCAAGCGCCAAGGCACCTGCATCTGGTGAGCTGGCAGACGAAGTTGCAAAGCTGCGAGCTGAAAATGGCGCGGTCATTCTCCTGCTTGATGGTCTGGATGCTGGCGAAATCCAGCAACCCAGGTCTGGCGAGCTGGCGACCCGCCTGTTTGAATCGCTGGGCATCATCCATGCCTCAGTCGGTGAGCTGACAACTGAGCGTGACGGCCTGCTACTGACTGTCGATGCGCTGCGCGGTGAGCTCGAGACTTTGAAGAAAGCGGCCCCTGCGGCGCCGCATGACGAGGCTGGCGAAATCGCGGCTCTGAAGGCCAAGCTCGACGCTGCAGGTGTGCAGTACCGGGCCAACGCCTCCAAAGAATCGCTTGAAAAGCTCGTTGCCGAGCTGCCCAAGGCCTGATACTGCTGGCTGCCGGTGATCCGGCGGCCAATCCTCCACCCATTCCAGCGAGTTGACGTATGACACTCATCATCGAGGACGGCACCGGGAAGCCTGACGCCGAAAGCTACGCATCCGCCGAGGATCTGGCCATGTACGCCGTGAAATTCGGCGTCACCATCCCTGTGGAAGTGCCTGCACAAGAAGCGCTTCTTCGCCGGGCCGCCTTGGCAATGGATGGCATGACCTGGAAGGGGCGCAGGACCAGCAGCGAGCAGGCTCTGGCTTGGCCGCGCCGGGAAGTGCTGCTGGATCAGGAGATCAAGCCCAACAACTACCTGCCGGCTCGGATCCAGTACGGCCAGATGGCTCTGGCTGCCGAGATCCATCAGGACGATGTTGACCCGATCGAGAAGCGCAAAGGCGCGGTAACCCTGGAGCGTGTCGAAGGGGCGGTAACCCGCGAGTACGCCACCATCCCGAACACCAGCGGCCGTCTGTTGCCAGCGGCGCCGGACCGGCCGAGCGCCACGCAGTTTGCGGACTATCTCCAGAAGCGCGGGCTGTTTGCAGTGCGCGCATAGTTGAAACGGAGCCACCATGGCCTTCTACGACGAAATGACTGTGATGGCTCTGGAGATGATCACAGAGTTCGGCCAGCCTGTAACCATCCGCAACATCAAGCCCGGCGAGTACGACCCTGAGACAGGATCAGCCGGTCCTGACACCATCATCGAGCAGACGGCCCAGGGCATCCTGCTCGACTTCACAGGCCTGGAGTTCCAGAACAACAGCCTCATCAAGCAGGGCGACAAGAAACTCAAGGTCGCCGCTCAGGGGCTGGAGTGGGCGCCTGATCTGCTGAACAAGGTGATCATTCAGGGCCGCACTTGGTCCATCGTTCCGCCGCTGAAAGAGATCAACCCCGCCGGTACGCCGATTCTGTACGAGCTGCAGGTGCGGTCATGAACCGCTACGCCGGCAGGAACGGCAGCTTCGCCGAGAACATCCGCCAGTTCGCTGAGCAGGCCCAGGCCGGCATTGACGCCACCTTTCGCGAGATCGTGATCGAGATCGGCAGCAGCGTGATTCGCATGTCTCCGGTGGGCAATCCGGATATCTGGGCGGCCAACGTGGCGCACCGTGCGGCCAACACGCGGGCGGCTGATGACTACGATTTCAAAGTCTCGGTGCGCAACACGCTGATCAACCTGGACGAAAGCAACTTCACCAAGGCCGGCAAGCTGCGCCGCGGCGTGAAGTACGCCAAGCCCCTGACCAAGACCGAGCGCGACCAAAACTTCAACGTGAACGGCCTGGTCGCCGGGAAGGACTATGTCGGCGGTCGCTTCCGGGGGAACTGGCAGTTCTCAATCGATACACCCGCCGACGGCACGCTGGATCAGGTCGACCCTTCTGGCGGCGTGACTCTGGCCAAGCTGCGGCTGCAGGTCGGGCAGCTGACAGCAGGCCAGACAGCCTACATCGTGAACAACCTGCCTTATGCGGTGCCGCTCGAGTACGGGCACTCCAAGCAGGCCCCCGGCGGCATGGTCCGGATCACGCTGGCCAGGTTCCAGCAGATCGTCGACGAAGCCATCAGGAACAACCAGGTATGAGCCACAACCTCATTGCGTCCATATTCGAAGCTCGGGTGATCGCCTGGGCGAAAGCCAGGACAACTCCACTGAAAGTGGTTGTCGAGAACGAGGCCTACACGCCAAAGGACGGAGAAACCTACCTCCGGGTCTACACGCTGCCGGCAGACACTGCGAGCAACACCCTGGGCGGCGATCACCGGCTGTACACCGGCGTCTTCCAGGCCAGCGTGGTAACGCCATCGGGCAAGCGCCGCGGTCCGGCCGTAGGCCTGGCTGATGAGATCAGCGCGCTGTTTCCGCTGTATGAACGGAACGAGAAGGCCGGTTTGACGGTGATCACCATGACGCCACCAGACCAGGGCCCAGGCATTCAGGGTGACACTACCTACACCGTGTCCGTGTCCTTCCAGTACCGCGCCGATACCAACTGATTCCGCCCATCGGGCAACCCCACAGACCCGCCATTGAGCGGGTTTCGTTATTTCTGAAGAGAGGAAACACCCATGGGCTACAAGATTCCGAACGGCGGCACCTTCCAGCATGCCGCGACTTACGCAACCGCTCTGTCCTTCACTGCAATTTCCAACGCCTCCGAGGCTGTCGCCACCGTTGTGGGCGCCGACCTGGACGCCGGCGACATCGTGCTGCTGACCTCCGGCTGGAGCAAGCTGGACAACAAGGTGGCGCGGATTAAAGCCGCGACTGCCACGGCGATCACACTTGAAGGGATCGATACCACCGATACGCAGCTGTTCCCGGCGGGTAACGGTGCAGGCACCATGAAGAAGATCCTCACCTGGGTACTGATTCCGCAGGTCACCGACCTGGCTTTTTCCGGCGGCGAGCAGAACTACCTCGATGTCACCTTCCTGGAAGACGACCAGGGCAAGCAGATCCCTACCGACAAGTCCGCAGCCAGCATGGTGCTGACCATCGCAGATGATCCGGCCCAACCCTTCAACGCGGTGCTGATGTCGGCTGATGCGGGCAAGAAGGTGCAGGCTGCACGGCTCAATCTCCCGGGCAATGACACGCTGCTGTACGGGGCCTACACCTCGTTCTCCAAGCAGCCGGCAGTATCGCGCAACAACCTGCTGACTCGGACGGTCAACCTGGCGTTGCAGTCCGAGCCAACCCGCTATCTGACCTCGGTGTAATCCATGGCCAAGTTCTCGCTGATCCAGAATCCAACCTTCAAGGCCGACGTGCTGATCCCGCAGCTGGGCGGCGAGCCGGTGAAGGTGGGGTTTGAGTTCAAGTACCTGGACCGGACCGGCCTGGCCGAGCTCTACGCTGAGTGGGGCGAGCGCCACAAGGCCCTGGGGTTGAAGGCTGACGAGATGGACCTGAAAGCCTTCACTGCAGCCCAAATCGACCTGCAGGTGGATCAGGTGAAGGCTGTGGTGGCCGGCTGGGACTTCGAAGAAGAGTTCAACGACCGGAACATCCGCATTCTGGTCACCTCGATTGTCTCGATACCCAGCGCGGTATTGGCCGCATATTCCGAGGCGTTCAACCAGGCCCGCCTGGGAAACTCCTAAGCGCCGCGCGGGCCCTCTATCAGCAAGAGCCTTTGGCCGAGGAACTGAAGGTCTTTGGCTTTCGGGTGGGCGACCTCACGGGCGATTGCGAGGTATGGCCGGACAACTGGCCGGCCTTCACCGTCTTCGAGGCAATGGGCACCCAGTGGCGGGTCGGCGCGTGCGGCGCTACTGGCCTGGACTACGGCGTCCTGCCGAGCGTCATTCGAATGTGTGGCGTGCCGGCAAGCTCCAGGCAAAGCATTTTCAGTGACATCCGGCAGATGGAGGCTGAGGTCCTGGCCGTAATGGCTGAACAGAGAGACAACAAATGAGCACTACCTTCGCTTCGCTTGGCATTGCGGTTGAGTCGTCTCAGGCGGTCAAGGCTGCCGATGACCTGGATAAACTGGTCGACGCTGCCGAAGGGGCAGAGAAGGCCGTCGATGACCTTGGCAAGGCTGGGGAGGGCCTGGCCAACACCGGCAAGAAAATCAGCCAAGCTGAGGCGGAGGCCGCCCAGGGCATCGATAAAGCTACCAGTGCGAAGGAACGTCAGGTCGAGGCCAGCCGCAAGGCCGGAACAAGCGCCGCAAGCGAAATCGCCATCATCAGCCAGCTCGACAGGGCGATGACCGGCAATATCGACAGCATGGAGAAGCTGGTCCAGGCGGAGGGATTGCTTGAGCGAGCCCGCAAGGGTGGCCTGGTCACCATTGAGCAGCAGGAGGCCTACCAGGAGCGTCTCGGCAAATCCTTCGACAAGATCGAGAAGGCCGAAGCCAAGGAGATGGCGCAGAAGCAGCGCCTGATCGACGCCGAGAACCGGCAGATTGAGGCACTGAAGCGCACGGTCAACAGCATCGATCCCCTGAATGTGAAGCTGGCCAAGCTGGAGTCGCAGGAAAAGGCCGCCCATGAGGCTTTCCGCCTTGGCGCAATCAACGCGGAACGCTACGGCGAGGCCTTGGCCAAGGTCGGCAAGGATCGGGCCGGTATCACCGCGACAGAGGGCGCATTCGACAAGCTGAAGCTCGGCACCCGCCAGGCTCAAGAAAACGTCATGCAGCTGACCAACGCCCTGCAATCTGGAGATTGGGGGAGTGGTGCGCGGGCTATTGCACAGCTTGGCGCTGGGGCCGGGGCCTCTGCGAAGAGTCTTGCGGCCGCCCTGATACCCGCGGGGCTGCTGGCGGGCGTCATCGGTGGTCTCGGGTATGCCTACTTCGACGCCATGAAGCAGGCGCGGGAGTTCAACAGCGCCATCAATGGTGGCTCAAACGATGCGGGGCAAAGTGTCGCCAGTCTCAAGTCCATGAGTGATTCGGCGGGTACGCTGACCGGCAACCTGGCCGGTGCGCGCGAGGCTGTAATCGCTCTGGCATCAGGAGCGGCCACCAGTGGTGTCCAGATGCAGAACCTGGCCGAGGCCGCAGCGGCCATTGGTGAGGTCACTGGGAAGGGGGCGGGTGATATTGCGAAGTCGCTGGCCAATGCCGGCAACACCGCAACGGAAGCGGCCTCGAAGATCAGCGATCAATATGGGCTGCTGACCTACGAGCAGTACCAGGTCATCAAGGCCATCGATGAGCAGGGTGACCACCAGCGCGCGCTGGATACACTCAGTGAAAACCTGAATCAGTCTGCGCAGGAGCGGCTAAAAAACTACCGCGACTCGCTGTCGGACATCGAGCGCGATTGGGATCGGGTGAAGGTCGCCATCAAGGGTGCTTACGCTGAGATTCGGTCTGAGATCTTCCCGGACCTAGCCAAGCAAATCGAGATCACCCAGCGGGTGCTGGATACCCGTAAAGGTGGTGGTGTCGCTGGTGCTGTTTCGAATGGTCTCAGCTCGCTCAACTCCTTCCTTGGGCTGGCTGACGGGGAGAACGACGACTCCACGCCTGCGCTGGAAGCAAGGCTCGCAGCGCTGAAGGCACGGCAGGCAGCCAGCCAGAGTAATGCGGTAGCAACTGGCGAGGAAACGCGGGCGAACAAGGAGCTCATTGCGGTCCAGAAGGATCTGGACAAGCAAATGGACAACCTGAACCCGCTCGCAAAGCGTCAGGAGGCCTACAAAAAGCTCAACGACCAGTTCACCACGCTCTATCAGAACGCGGAAAAAACTGGCCAGAAGTCGGCTCTGCTGGATGGCGTTCAGTTTGACGGGAAGAAATTTTCCGGCGGCGCCTATGACCAGTTGCGCAAGGCAATCGACGAGCAGAAAAAGGACCCAAAATCTGCCGCCAGCGCGGTAGACCTGACGGCCTTCAACAACTCGAAAAACAACCTTTCCGGCATCCTGTCCGAGTACAAAAACGCCCAGAAGGAACTGGACGCGGCGCAGAAGGCGGGGCTTGTGTCCCAGGCCGACTACCTGCTCAAACGCCAGGCCATGATTGGCAATGAGCGGGACGAGGTAACGGCTGCCTATCAGGCGGAAATTGCGGCGCTCGAAGCAGCGAAGGGCAAGGCCAGTACCTCCGCTGCCCAGCGCATTCAGCTGGACCAGAAGATCGCCGATGCCCGAGCCGCCATGGTCAAGGCTCAGCGGGACGCTGACACTGAGCTGAGCGTACTGGCCAAGAACGAAGAGGGCCGGCTGAAGAAGCAGGAACTGGCGGTCAAGACCTACACCAGCGCCCTGCAGCAGCAAGTCGATACGCTGCGCGAGCAGGGTATGCGTTCTGCCGCTGGCCTTGGCCAGGGTGATCGCCAGCGCGACCTGACCAACCAGCAGAACGCGATCGACGACCGCATCAACCAGCAGAAGCTGGACCTGGCCAACCAGTACGGCGATGGCTCCCGGGGCATGAGCCTCGATGAGTACACGCAGAAGCTGCAGGCGCTGGAAGCCACTCAGCAGAAGCTGCACGACACCGTGGTCAGCAACTACGACGACATGACGGCAGCCCAGGGCGACTGGAGGAATGGAGCATCCTCGGCCTGGCAGAACTACCTGGAGTCGGCGCGGGATGTTGCTGGCCAGACCAAGAGCCTGTTCACCAACGCCTTCGGCTCAATGGAGGACGCAATCGTCCAGTTTGCGATGACGGGGAAGCTCTCGTTCGCTGACTTCGCGAAGTCGGTGCTCGCTGATATGGCGCGGATCGCCGTTCGCCAGGCCAGCTCCTCGGCGCTCAGTTCGTTGTTCGGTATGGCCGCTTCTGCTGCGGGCTCGTATTTCGGCGGAGGGACCGCCTCGGCCGGTTCAACGCAGGCCGGGTATACCGGGGTGGACTTCTCCAGCTATCAGGCCAATGGCGGAGGCTGGGATGGCGGCGTTCAGTTCTTCAAGGATGGCGGCGCCTTCACGAACAGCATCGTAAGCAAGCCGACTGCTTTCGGTATGGCAGGCGGCAAGACCGGAGTCGTTGGTGAGGCCGGGCCCGAGGCGATTGTTCCGCTGGCCAGGACGTCAGGCGGCCAGCTGGGTATTCGAGCGTTGGGCGGTGCTTCAAGCTCGAGCAATAACCAGGTGGTGATTCAGCAGACCTTCAACGTCCCTGAAGGGAGTGGCGGGGCCAGCGAGGCTGATGGCCAGGTCCTAGCGCAGGCCTATGCCAAGTCCGCCAAGCAGGGCGCCCAGGAGCAGATCGCGAAGGACCTTCGACCAGGAGGTCAGATCTACATGGCCATTAGGGGACGTGGTTAATTGGTGTTGCCCGCTCCGGCGGGCTTTTTTATGCCTGGAGAAAATATGGCAACTGAAACCTTCACTTGGAAGCCGAATAACGATCCGGCGGCGACCATTGCGTTTCGAACCAAGTCGGCCAAGTTCGGCGACGGTTACGAGCAGCGGGCCCAGGACGGAATCAACAACCGCTCGCAGTCCTGGCCCCTGACATTCACGGGCCAGAAGGCGCGCATCAAGGAGATCATGGCGTTTCTCGACCGGCATGCCGGCGCAACGCCGTTTTTCTGGGCTGACCCACTGGGCGATCAAATGCTCTACCGATGCTCCGAGTATCAGCCCAAGGCTATGGGGGGCGATGCCTACACCCTGACCGCAACTTTCGAACAGGCATTCCACCCATGAGCATTGTTCCAATTGACGTTGGCCAAGAGCCAAACGACGAAACAGGCGACCCGTTGCGCGATGGCGGGATAAAGATCAATGCCAACTTCGCGGAGCTCGATAACCGAACTGCGGCAGCGCAAGCGAAGGCTGAGCAAGGTGTTGCTGACGCAGCGGCAGCACGGACAAAGGCTGATCAGGGTATAGCGGATGCTGCGGTGGCTAAGGCCAAAGCGGATGCAGCAGTGCCCGCGGTGGCACTTGGCACCTCCGTTGCTCAGTTGGTCAATGGAGTGGTGCCGGCTTCACAGCTGCCGAGTTTCGTCGATGATGTGTTGGAGTTTCCAGCGCGGGCCGATTTCCCGGCAATTGGCGAAACAGGAAAGATCTACATCGCAATCAACGACGGCGACAGCCCTACAAATCCGACGCGTCAGTACCGCTGGAGCGGCGCGGCGTATGTGCTGATTCCGTCCTCGCCTGGCTCTACGGACCAGGTCCCGGAAGGGGCGACAAACCAGTACTTCAGTGCGGCCAGGGTTCGATCAACGACTCTTGCAGGCCTGGGAGCGCTTGTGAATGCGGCTATCGTGGCTGGCGACACGGTCTTGCAGGCCTTGGCAAAGTTGCAGGGACAGCTGAACGCAAAGCTGGGCAGGAGCGAAGTTGCGACGGACTCTGACAAGCTTGGCGGGCAGCCGGCGGCGTTTTACACCGCTCCATTCGTCGGGGCTACTGCATCTACTGCCGGGATTAAAGGGCTAGTTCCTGCGCCGGCAGCGGGTGACCAACTCAAGTTTCTTGGCGCGGATGGGCTGTACCGGATTCCTGATGGCCCGGCTGAAGTAGTTACGAATGCCAACGGAACCGCCGTAAAGTTTCCAGACGGAACCATGATTTGCTACGCCCAAGGGGGCGCGGAGAAAACGACAAGCAACCCTAATGGGTCTATCTGGGCCGGGAACGACGACACCTTCACATACCCCGTCCCCTTCAAGACTTTGGCGGGTGTGATTCCGACCGTGGCGTACTCTTTGAATGCTTATGTTTGGTGCTGCGTGGGCGCCGGGCAGGATCTTGTTAAGTGCACGATTAACGGCTTCAGCGGCGGCTCAAACGGTAAGTACGTCATACGGTATATGGCTATCGGAAGGTGGAAATAACATGGTGACGATCATATTTTCACCGGTGTACGCGCCGCACTGGCAGCCCCTTGAGTCGGTAACCGTCAAAGGACACAAGCTGATTATCAACGGTGAACAGTTCGACTTTTCTCCGCTCCTGCCCGGCTACGAACTTTCGCTTGAGGCCATCGGATCACCCCTGTTCGCCGACAAAGCCGTGATGTCCGTCGACGGGATCCTTACAGTCACTTTGCTCATGCCCTACGACGAAGCCACGGCTACCGATGCCATTCGCTTTCCTGAGCCTGTGATGGTGACCACCGATGGCCCCGTGGACATTCCCACCGATCACCCTGCACAACCTCCAGAGATCCCAACCATCGAGGGCGACCATGGACTTCTCGAAGAGCAAGAAAACTTTCACTGAGCATGACCAAAAGGTGCAAGAGGCGAGGGAGTACCTGCAGCAAACCGACTGGCTTGTTGTGCGCAAGCTGGAAACCGGGAAGGACGTTCCCACGGATATCGCCGAGAAGCGTGCCGAGGCGCGCAGCCTGATCTAAATCTGCAACACCCAGCCACGCCCGCCATTGAGCGGGATTTTTTTTGCCTGAGGAAACACGATGCCGATTACGGCCGATATCCAGACCCTAGAGCCTGGCGCGTGGGTGGAGCTTTTCGAGCTCGACGCTACCGCGCTGGGCGCCGAGCTGTACCGCTTTCACGGCTACCCGCAGCAGTCGTCGATCTACTGGCAGGGCGAGGAGTATTCGCCTTGGCCGATCAAGGCCGAGGGCTTCGAAATGACCGGGCAGGGCGCCCAGCCGATGCCGACCCTGTCTGTCGGCAACGTCGGTGGGTTCATCACGGCTCTGGTGCTGTACTTCGAGGATCTTGTCGGGGCCAAGCTGATCCGACATCGAACCCTGGGCAAGTACCTGGACGGCCAGCCAGAAGCCGACCCAGACGAAGAGCTGCCGCCGGACATCTGGTACGTCGAGCGCAAGGCCGCCGAGAACAACGAAACGGTGCAGTTCGAGCTAGCATCAGCCCTGGACTTTGCCGGTGTACAGCTGCCGCGCCGGCAGATCGTGGCCAACGTCTGCTGGTGGCTCAGTTGCGGCGGTTACCGCGGGCCCTACTGCGGCTACAACGGTGGGCCTGTAGCGGATGAGAACGACATCATCGTCACGGACGCCTCCAAGGACAAATGCGGCGGGCGCCTGAGTAGCTGCAAGCTGCGCTTCGGCGCGAACAACCCTCTGCCTTATGGCTCATTCCCGGCCGCCGGCCTGCTTCGGAGCTGATCATGAACAAGTCCACCCGCGCCGCCATCGAGCGGCATGCGCTGGCCGAGTACCCGCGTGAGTGCTGCGGCCTGGTGATTCGTGAGGGGCGAAAGGAGGTCTATCTGCCTTGCCGCAACACGGCCTCGACGCCCAGCGAGCATTTCCGCCTGGCGCCCGAGGACTTCGCCGCCGCCGAGGACCGCGGCCAGGTACTAGCGGTCGTGCACAGCCACCCAGACCACCCAGCAGCACCCAGCGAGGCTGATCGCGTCTCCTGCGAGGCCTCCGGACTTCCCTGGCACATCCTTGAGGTCCGCAAGGGCGATGATGAGCAGGTGCGTGCAGGTGAGCTTGTGAGCTTCGCGCCTGAGGGCTACCAGGCCCCGCTGATCGGCCGCAAGTTCGCCCACGGCGTGCACGACTGCTTGAGCATCATCCTCGACTTCTACTGCCGCGAAATGGGCATCGACCTGGGCCGGTACGAGCGGGAGGACGGGTGGTGGGAGAAGGGCGGGAACCTATACCTGGAGAACCTGCCGGCCGCCGGCTTCGCGCAAGTCAGCGCGCCGCAGCATGGTGACATTGTGCTGATGCAGATCCGCTCGAAGGTGCCGAATCATGCCGGGGTCTATCTGGCTGATGGCGTGCTGAAGACCGAGCCTCAGCACTTCCCAGCGCCCGGATCGATACTGCATCACCTGTACGGCCGAGACAGCAAGCGCGACCCCTACGGCGGCTACTGGCGAGAAGTGACCGTCAGCTACTGGCGACACCGGGGCGCAAGGCCCTGATCAAAATGCTATCGTCTGCCGATCTCACTAGGAGCGGTAACTATGCGCGTTACTGGGGGCGTACAGACAGGAAGAGGATGGTCGTAAAAGACCTATTTTTTTTTCTTTTTTGGGAGGGCTTCTTCGTTGAGAAAGTGCAGAGCTTTTTTTATGTACTCATCAATTTGTGGCTCATCCCCCCTCATGCTCGCCGATAGCGCATCAATACTCACCATCATCGCAGCATTCAGCGAAATGCCCAGCTTTTCAGAAACCATTTCTATTGTTTCAAAAAGCTTTTGCGGCATGTTTGTCGGGTGAAGAGTGCCTTCCTCATTAAAGATGACCGACACTGAAGCTGGTTCATCCTCAGCATTTTGGAGTTCGCTCACGTCAACGCTTAGCGCATTGGCTAATTTTATTAGCGCATTCATACGCGGCTTCGACAGGCCTGTCTCATATCGGCCGATCTGAGGAACGCTTATACCAGCCGCCTTGGCTAGGTCTTTTTGGGTCATGTCAGCTTTGGCGCGGAGGCGTGCCAGCTTTGACGGGAATCCCTCTGGATGCTTCATGATCACTCCACAGTTTCGTATGGAATGCATGATGTCGGCGAAATATATTTCCCGCAAGAAAATGATGGCAAATGATGTTGACTTGACGTCCTAAGTGATGCCTAATGATGTCAAGTGATGTGTAAGGAGGTGTCATGAAAGGTGCAAGCAAATCCAGGTATCCCCTCAATCTGCATTCCGAAGTAAAGGATCAAGCTGAGAGCGAAGCAAAGAAGAACCGTCGGAGCTTAAATGCCGAACTTGGCTTGCTTATAGAGGAGGGGTTGAGGTGGCGGGAACATCAGAGCAAGCAGGCAAGCGCCTGAAACGAAGAAGCCCCGACGAGGTGAGAGTCGCCAGGGCTTCGGGAAACGAGATCAACTTCGGAGAAGAAATCGTCATGGGCGATAATAGCACAGCAGTACCCAATGTCATCCCGTTCAATTTCGGCAAGCAGCAAGTGCGCACGCTGTTGATTGATGATCAGCCATGGTTTGTGGCCAACGATGTTTCCGCTGCCCTTCAGTACAGCGAAGCGTCGGCGATGACTCGCCATCTGGACGATGACGAAAAGGGTCTGTCGATTGTGCAGACCCTTGGCGGTGACCAAGAAATGCTGGTCATCAATGAGTCTGGCCTTTACTCGGCAATCCTGCGCAGCCGTAAGGTCGAAGCCAAGCGTTTCAAGAAATGGGTGACCGCCGAGGTCCTTCCCGCGATCCGCAAGCATGGCCGCTATGAAGACCAAGGCAAGATGCAGCCCATGGTGGATGAGTTGCTTGGGCCGCAAGGTGCCCGAAAGCTCGGGAACATCATGCGCTGTCGAGTTGCCAAGCTTGATGCCGAGCATCAGCGCAGTGCTACAGCCAAACTGGCGTCGGCCCTGCATGCACGTTTCGATGTTCCTCGCATGGAGTTGATCCCGGGCGATCAGTTGGATGCGGCTTGTAACTTCGTCGCCGCTTACGCAATTGAGGGGGAGTATCTGGGCAAGGAAGAGCTCAAGGCTGAGCAACCGTTGAACATCCACTTCCCAGTTGAGGCTCTCGCTCAACGCAGGCCTGAAATGGTTAAGCCGCGCGGCGATGGTCATGCGTGGCTCGATGTGTCTCTTAACGATTTGCGCGACTTTCACGAGGGCAGCACTCCTTGCGAGGCCATTCTCATTGAGCTGCGCAGGGCGGGCTATGAGGTTGAGGGTGCTTGGTGGGAGCTCCGTACTTATCGCAACAAGATGCGGGAGATTGCTAGCTTTGCCCATGGCCTCACCTGTGTGATTGATGAGCCTCACCGATACGCGATCAAGATGGGAGCTGTAGCATGAGCGCGCTGATGACTGTTCCGTTTCATGGCGTGAACCTGATGCTCGTCGATTTGGATGGCCAGCCATTTGTGCCAATGCGCCCGGTTGTGGAGGGTATTGGCCTTGATTGGGGCGGGCAGCACAAGAAGTTGACCGCCAATCCTGGGCGCTGGGGTGTCTCCGTTACGGAGATCCCTTCGGCTGGCGGTTGTCAGGATGCGGTATGTCTTCCTTTAAGGAAATTGGCCGGCTGGCTATCCACTGTGCAGGTGGCCCGGGTAAAGAATCCCCAGGTCAAGAGCAAGATCATCGAGTATCAAAATGAGTGCGACGACGCTCTCTGGCAGTACTGGAACGACGGGCATGCCGTAAATCCTCGAGCGCAGCTACCAGCAGCCAACGACTCTGCTGTTGAATTCGCCAAGCTTGCGCTGGAACACCTGCCGAACCTGGGCGATGCCAGCAAGCAGGCTTTGCTCAGCCATATCTCGGAGCTGGCCTATGGTCAGCGCTTGATACCCTTGCCAAAAGTAGAGGAAAACTTGCTCCTGGCTGGACAGGTGGGTGAGCTGTTCGGCGTGACTGGCAACCGCATCGGCAAACTTGCGAATCAGCACGGCATGAAGATCGAGCAGTACGGTGAATATCGGCTCGATAAGTCACGGTACAGCAGCAAGCAAGTCGAGACATTCCACTACAACCAGGCTGCCGTAGAGCGCTTCCGAGAGATCCTGCAGGGCGTCTGATCCGCCCAGCTTCACTAACCCCGCCTATGCGGGGTTTTGGTGCTTGTGATTTGCAATGGTAGATTGCCCTCAAACCATATAGAGGGACCGACATGCGAATTCTGGTAGGGGGCGTGGCTTTGGTGATGCTGGCGGGGTGCTCCTCGAATGCCATTACTGTTCAGCAAGCCAAGCAAGTGCCGAAGGATCAGGTGTATGCGTTTCAAGCCCGACCTGCCGGTGCTTACGGAGCAATAACTGTTCTTCGAGATGGCGGCATAAACGCATCAGCTTGTGATTTCGTTATCTATGTCGATGGGAAAAAAGCCGCGAAACTTGGGTCCAGCCAGAAGGTCACCTTCTACGTTAAACCGGGCTCTTTGAATCTCGGTGTAGGTCTGGCTGGAACGGGGCTTTGCATGGGGCAGGCGATTAGAACCATGGCGGCTGAAGCTGTGGCTGATCGAGAAAAAATATTCCGTGTAAGTTCAGATTTGGCAGGCATGTATATAGGGCCATACGTTGAGTACTAACTAAATTTCTAATGAGCCGCCCTCGGGCGGCTTTTTGTTGCCTGGAGGAAATATGTCTGCTGAAAAGATGCAAACCGTATTGCTATCTGGATCCTTGGCTCGAAAGTTTGGGAGACGCCACCGTATGGTCACTGGCGCAGGTTTCAATGATATTCGTGGTTATTTCAAACAGTTCCCTGGTTTCGAGCAGCACATGCTGGAAAGTGCCAGCAAAGGATTGCGCTTCGCGATCTTCAACGACAAGCAGAACCTTTCCGAAGATGATCTCGGAAAGCCAACGGGGCGAGGAGTGATTCGGATCGTCCCAGTAATTGCAGGTTCGAAGCGTGCCGGGCTATTGCAGACCATCGTTGGAGCTGTACTGATCATCGCTTCTTTTTTTGTCGCACCTGGCGCTCAAGCAGCATTTCTCGGCGCGGGTGTAGGCATGACCGCCGGCGGCGTGATCCAGATGCTCAGCCCGCAAGCCAAGGGCTTGGGCACCCAGGACAGCCCCAACAACCGACCCAGCTACAGCTTCAACGGTGCCGTGAACACCAGCGTCCAGGGCAACCCTGTCCCGTTGCTCTATGGCCGGATGATCGTCGGCAGCGCGGTGATCAGCGCCGGGATCTACTCCGAAGACCAGATGTAAAGCGAACACGCCACCAGGCCCGCCAAGTGCGGGTATTTTTTTGCCTGAAGGAAAGCCATGAACAACCAGATCATCACCGGCGCCAAGGGCGGCGAGTCGAAGCCGCGGCCGTCTGTTGAGGCCCCGGATAGCCTGCAGAGCACGGCCTATGCACGTATCCTCGATCTTGTCAGCGAGGGCGAGATCCAGGGCTTGGTCGCGGGTGAGCGCTCGGTCTATCTCGATGAAACCCCGCTGGCCAATGCCGACGGCACCCGGAACTTCAGCGGCGTCACGATGGACGCACGCACCGGTAGCCAGGATCAGTTGCACATCCCGGGCTTTCCCGCAGTGGAGAGCGAGATCGCTGTGGGCGTTGAGCTGAAGTATGGTCAGCCCTGGGTTCGCGCTGTGCAGAACCTGCAGCTGTCGGCCGTGCGCGTGCGCCTTTCAACGCCACGCCTGGCCCAGACCAATACCAGCAACGGCGACACCAACGGATACACCGTGCAGTACAAGATTGAGGTATCCACCGACGGTGGGCCCTATGTGCAAGTGCTTGTCGGTGCCTTCAGCGGCAAGACCTCGACCAAGTACGAGCGCTCGCACCGTGTCGACTTGCCGCCGGCGAGCAGCAACTGGCAGATCCGTGTCACCCGACTGACTCCGAACAGCACCAGCGGCGCGATCGCGGACAAGACGAACATCGACGCCATCACCGAGGTGATTGACGCAAAGCTGCGCTATCCGGGCTCGGCGGTGGTCGGCCTGCAATTCGATGCCTCGCAGTTCCAGGCGATCCCGACCCGTTCCTTTGACCTGCGCGGCCGTATCATTCGCGTGCCGAGCAATTACGATCCGGAAAGCCGGCAGTACGCCGGCGTCTGGGATGGCTCGTTCAAGACGGCCTGGACCGACAACCCGGCCTGGATCTTCTACGACCTGCTGCTGCACTTCCGCTATGGCCTGGGCCACCTGCTGAATGAGGGCCAGGTGGACCGGTGGGAGCTGTACCGCATCGGCCAGTATTGCGATCAGTTGGTGCCGGACGGGAAGGGCGGCCAAGAACCGCGGTTCACCTGCAACCTGTTCTTGCAGACCAGGTCGAACGCGCTGGACGTGCTGCAGGATCTGGCCACCACGTTCCGCGGCATGTCCTACTGCGGATTTCGGAGCACCGTGACCGGCCGTTTCGGTTGATCGTGACCGGTCATTTCGCTAACGCGTGACCGCTCATTTCGGTAGCAACGTGACCGATTTTCCGCCTGTTCCGAAACAGGTGGTCACGGCTTACCGAAATCGCCGGTCACGACTTAGCGAAAGCCTTCCCCTTCGTTGCGCATGACCTGATGCGCCGCCATCCTCGACCGATTTCGGGAGAGGAAGATGGCGGCGCCGCGAGTAGCCATGCGAAACATCAAAGAATGTCTGCGCCTCAAGTTTGAGGCCGGCTTGTCCCACGAGAAGATTGCCCGTGCCTTGCAGCTGTCCAAGGGCGTGGTTAGCAAGTACATCGCGGCGGCGCGGGTGGCCGGGCTGGACTGGCCGGCGCTGGTGGCCATGGACGAGGCCGCGCTGGCGGCCGCCTTGTTTGCACCGACGTCGACGAACAAGCCGCGCGGTGAGCGAGTGCTGCCCGATGTGCTGAGCATCCACCGCGAGTTGCGACGCAAGGGCGTGACCTTGCAGCTGCTGTGGGAGGAATATCTCGCCGCGCATGCGGGCCAGCCGACCTACCGCTACACCCAGTTCGTCGAGCACTACCGGCGCTACGCCCAGACGCTCAAACGTTCGATGCGTCAGCTGCACCGTGCGGGCGAGAAGCTATTCATCGACTATGCCGGGCCGACGCTGCCGGTGGTCGACCCGGCCACCGGCGAAGTGCGCCGGGCGCACATCTTCGTCGCCGCCCTGGGCGCCTCGAATTACACCTATGCCTGCGCGACGCCAGGCGAAACCCAGGTGGACTGGCTGACCTCGCTGGGCCAGGCTCTGACCTACTTTGGCGGCGTGCCGGAAATGGTTGTGCCGGACAATCCGCGCGCCCTGGTCGCCCAGCCGGATCGCTACGAGCCGGGCCTGAACCGGGCCACGCTGGAGTGCGCGCGTCATTACCAGACGGTGATCCTGCCGGCACGGCCACGCAAGCCTCAGGACAAGGCCAAGGCCGAGGTGGCGGTGCAGGTGGTCGAGCGCTGGATCATGGCGCGGCTGCGCCATCGGCAGTTCTTCAGCCTGCATGCGCTTAACCAGGCCATCGCCGAGCTGCTGGAGGATCTGAATCGGCGCCCGTTCAAGCGGCTCGATGGCTGCCGGCGCGACTGGTTCGAGCGCCTGGATCGCCCGGCCTTGCGAGCGCTGCCGGTGCATCCCTACGAGGTCGCCACCTTCAAGCGCTGCAAGGTCAGCATCGACTACCACATCGAGGTCAATGGCAGCTTCTACAGCGTGCCCTCCGCCCTGGCCCGGCAGAACGTGGACGTGCGACTGACGGCACACACCCTGGAAGTGCTGCATGGCAACCGGCGGGTGGCCAGCCACCTGCTGCTGGGGCGACGCGGCGCTTACAGTACCCAGCGCGAGCACATGCCCGCGGCGCACCAGGCGCATCGCGAATGGACGCCACAACGCCTGCTCGACTGGGGCGCGCGGATCGGCCCCTACACGCGCCAACTGATCGATCACCAACTGACCCACAAGCCGCACCCGGAGATGGGCTACCGCGCCTGCCTCGGCCTGCTCTCGCTGGCCCGGCGCTATGGCAATGCACGCCTGGAAGCCGCTGCCGAACGTGCCGTACACCTGCGCGCCTTCACCGGGCGCAGCGTGCGCAACCTGCTCCAGCAAGGCCTGGATCAACAGCCGCTGCCCCAGCGTGCCGCCGAAACGACCTTACCCGGCGACCACGAGAACGTCCGTGGCGCCGACTACTACCAACCCCCGCAACAGGAGCTGTTCGATGATGCCGCAACACACCCTGAATCAACTGCACCAGCTACGCCTGGACGGCATGGCCCGCGCCCTGGAAGAGCAATGGACGCTGCCGGCCAGCCACAGCCTGAGCTTCGATGAACGCCTCGGCCTACTGCTCGACCGCGAACTGGCCTGGCGTGACAACCAGCGCCTGGTACGGCTGCGCAAGAAGGCCAAGCTCAAGTACGCCAACGCCTGCCTGGAAGATCTCGACCGCCGCACCGGACGCGCCCTGGACGAGCGTCTGATCGCCACCCTGGCCAGTGGCGACTGGATCCGCCAGCAGCACAACCTGCTGCTGACCGGCCCGACCGGTGCCGGCAAAACCTGGCTGGCCTGCGCCCTGGGCAACCAGGCCTGCCGCCAGGGCTATAGCACCCTGTACCTGCGCACCCCGCGCCTGCTGGAACAACTGCGCATCGCTCATGGCGACGGCAGCTTCGGCCGTACCCTGCAACAGCTGGCAAAGGTCGACGTCCTGGTGCTGGACGACTGGGCGCTAGCCCCGCTGGAGGAAGGAGCCCGGCATGACCTGCTGGAGGTGATCGACGACCGCGCTGGCAGCCGCTCCACCATCCTGACGAGCCAACTGCCCATCGAGCACTGGCACGGCTGGATCAACGACCCGACCCTGGCCGATGCCATCCTCGACCGCCTGGTGCACAACGCCTACCGACTGACGATGAAAGGCGAGTCGCTGCGCCGAAAAAAAGCCGAGGAACAAGCCGCATCGTGACCGATGCGATTACAATCCAGAACCCGCGCAACCGGGGTGGAAGCACCGGTCACGTATTAGCGAAACGCTCGGTCACGTTCACCGAAATCCGCATCCTACTGGGCCGCCGGGTCGGTCATGGCTATTGCCGACATACCCGAGGACCCGGTTTACACCTACTCGAACGCCAATGTGATCGACGGGAAATTCGGTTACTTCGGCTCAGCGAAAAAGACCCGCTACACCGTGGCCCTGGTGAGCTGGAACGATCCGGCCGACTTCTACCGACAGAAAGTCGAGTACGTCGACGACCAGGCCGGGATCACCCGCTACGGGATCCAGCAGACCGAGATCACCGCCACTGGCTGTACTTCCCAGGCCCAGGCCCAGCGCATCGGCAAGTGGGCACTGCTCACCAACCGCCTGGAAACCGAAAGCGTGGGGTTCTCTGTGGGCCTGGATGGCACCCTGGCGCGCCCCGGGCAGATCATCCGCATTGCGGACAACGATCGGGCAGGGCGGCGCATTGGCGGGCGCCTGCGCTCGTCCACACTCGATACCCTGGTACTGGATGCCGACGTGAAGGCATACCCCGGCGACACCATCACCGTGATCATGCCCACGGGCACTGCAGTCTCCCGGCAGATCAAGTCTGTGGGCTATCCACTGACCTGGGGCAACAAGGGGATCAAGTGGTCGAGTGGCCGCGTAACGATGGATACCACCGGGTTTCCTGCTGAAGTCCAGCAGGTGGTACTGGCGCAGAAGCTGGATGAACTGCCGCCCCAGCATTCGATGTGGGCGATTGACTCGACAACCCTGGCCACGCAGCTGTTTCGCGTGATGTCGGTTGCTGAGGACTTTTCCGACTCCGAGATCAAGTTCACGATCAGCGCGGTACGCCACAACGCGAGCAAGTACGGCGCAATCGACAACGGCACGCGCATCGAGCGGCCACCGGTGACCGTGATCCCGCCGAGCGTCCAGCGGCCGCCAGCGAACGTGACGCTGAGCAATGACCACTTCGTTGACCAGGGTAGTGCGGTCAGCGTCATGACGATTGAGTGGGAGAAGCCAGAAGCGGCGATCGCCTACGAGGTCTACTGGCGCAAGAACGACGGCGACTGGATCTTTGCGGGCCGCACGGGCACCACGTCCATTGATGTGAGCGGGATCTACGCGGGCCGGTATGTGGCCAAGGTTCGAGCCATCAACTCGCTGGATATCGGCTCGGTGTTCGCGACCTCGGTCGAGACCGTGCTGAACGGCAAGACCACGCCGCCGCCCGTGCCGTCGTCCTTCACCGCAGAGTCGATCGTGTTCGGCATCAAGTTGGCCTGGGGCATTCCGGCCGGAGTTACCACCGCGGACCTACAGCGGACCGAGATCTGGTACAGCCAGACCAACCAGGTAGCGACGGCAACCAAGTTCGGGGACTACGCCTATCCGCAGACCGACCTGACGATCATGGGTCTGGCCGCCGGTGTGCGGTTCTTCTTCTGGGCCCGGCTAGTGGATCGCATCGGCAACGTGGGGGCGTTCTACGGGCCGGTGATGGGTCAATCTTCCGCTGACGCCGGTGTGATCCTTGAGTACCTGAACGACCAGATCACAGAGACGCAGTTGAGTCAGCACCTGCTGGAAAAGATCGACTCTGGCGGTGGCGCACAGGTCGAGGTCGAGGCTCTGAAAAGCGAGCTCGCGGCCATGTACTCGATCAAGACCCAGCTCACAGTCGACAACAAGCCATACCTGGCCGGTATAGGGATAGGGGTCGAAAACGACAAGGGGATCATCACCAGTCAAGTGCTGATCGCCGCGAGTCGATTCGCAATCGTCGACCCGAACGCAGCGCAGATTTATTACCCGTTTGTTGTTCAAAACAACGCCGCCTATATCGACACTGCATTCATCAAAAACGGCTCAATCGACATGCTCAAGATCGGTAGCAACTTGCAGTCGAACAACTACGTTCCCGACGTTTCTGGCTGGGCATTCCGACCCGACGGAACGTTCCAGATGATGGGCAATACCCCTGGAGGCGCGAGACTCATGATCAACAACAAAGGGCTGTATGTATTCCATCCGAACGGCGTTAAAGCCATCGACTTGAGTGTGGACGCGACATGACCGTCGGACTGATAACACGTGATGCAAACGGCAACATCACAGCAAACATGACAACGAAACTGAGTCAGGCCGAAGGATCAGTTATCACGAACAGGCAGAACGGTTCGATAGGGATCTCGCTTCCGGCTGGGCGTGAGTATTTCTATGTCATATCTCCGCTGGAGGACTCGCAAAGGACAGCAGGCAAGAAACCTGGCGTCACCATCACGCAAAACAGGTTGGAGTGGGCTTATGCGATCCCGTCCGGCTTCGTAATGAATTGTGAAATTTTCTATGGGTACTACTGATGAAGACCGCACTCATAGCTCGCGACGAGAGCGGCAATGTTCTCTATGACACCTCGAAGTCCATATACGGCCTGATTAAGAGCGGTACTGTTACATATCATGGGAGATGGATGCGCTTGTACCCTTCTGGAGGGGTGTACCCGAGCTACCAGGATGATATCTACAAGTTTGAAGTAGAAGGTGGCATAAGCCCTATTGTGTTTGTGTATGGAGACTGTGGTAAACCGTATCAATCCAAGGAAGGCACAAAGCATGTGTTCTATTTTGCTGGGCCATTACTAGGAGAGCTTAAGGTTTACTGTTTTGACATTATGAGGCCGATATTCTCTGGTCCTGCACTTAAGACAAGGGCCGAAAATGGAAAATTCACATTTAACAGCCTCCAGTGGCCGCTAAACGTGGCCGGTACATCAATACCTCCTCCCGTTGAATGGGTTGGAGGGGCTAGCGGAGATAGTATTCGCCCATTCGCCGGAGGTCGCGGATACATACTTCAGTACCCAACTATGGGCTCGGGCAGGGCTGGCTCAATGTACTTTAGGGTCAAGATAAATCTTGAACCGACTAAGAAGTATGCAGCACACATACCTTGGAACCGTGGCGTTGAGTGGGTATACCCATTCGAAACCGGTGGCGGGCACGTAGGCCAATTCAGGGGTAGTGGTGAGGAAGGGTGCTCAGGAACGGACGGTGGAGTACACCACCTAATATGGACTGCTCCTGAGACGACGTTCGGCAGTGTTCACACAACGACGCCTGTACGATTCTTCAATATGGCGGGGGACAGGTTGCCGAGATGCCCATACATAGACATTGCTGAGTACCCGTACCCGTTCAATCCACAGCTGTAACTACACCGTTCAGATATGCCCGCCCCGAGCGGGTTTTTTATTGCCTGGAGAAAAGTAATGCGTACATCACAACGCGGCTTGAACTTGATCAAGTCGTTCGAAGGCCTGCGCCTGCAAGCCTACCAAGACAGCGTTGGCGTCTGGACCATCGGCTATGGAACCACCCGCGGCGTGAAGACCGGCATGTCGATCAGCAAGGAGCAAGCCGAACGCATGTTGCTGAATGATGTGCAGCGCTTCGAGCCTGAGGTGCAGCGCATGATCACCGCGCCACTGAATCAAAATCAGTGGGACGCCCTGATGAGCTTCACCTACAACCTGGGCGCTGGGAATCTGGAGTCGTCGACTCTGCGGCGCCTGCTCAATGTCGGCGATTATTCCGGTGCCGCTGAGCAGTTCCTGCGCTGGAACAAGGCCGGCGGCAAGGTGCTTTCCGGCCTGACGCGCCGCCGGGAGGCTGAGCGAGCGCTGTTCCTGGAGGCGGTATGAGTGCCTGGGTGCTGCGCGCCGGCGCCCTGCTATTGGTTCTCGCCACCTACTGGGGGGGTCTATCAGCACGGGCTATCCGTAAAGGATGGTGAGTGGCAAGCGCGCTGGGCAGTTCGTGATGCTGGCGACAAACAAGCCTGGGCCCTGGCCGAGCAAGCCGAGCGCGACAAAGAGCAGGCCAGGCAGAGCTCAATTAACAAGGCGGTGCAAGATGGGCAACGAAAAATCGATCAAGCAGCAGCTGATGCTGTTACCGCTCGCGCTGCTGCTGGGAGCCTGCAGCGGACAGTCGACGACCTCGCCGGCCGTCTCGCAGCCCAAGGCCGCGGTAATTCCTGCACTGCCGCCGCAAGCGCGGCAGCAACCCGCACAGCCCTGGTGCTTGCCGACGTGTTCAAGCGCGCTGACCAGCGAGCGGGAGACCTGGCGGCAGATGCTGATCAAAGCCGGAGCAGGGGAGTGACGTGCGAGCAGGCCTATGACGGTATCGCCAAGGGCTCGATCAATTCCGCCCCGTGATTCCTGATGTTGCCGACGGCGGGATTCACTTTGAACCACTCGAAAGCCTCGGCTGGCTCGCCCTGGAGCAATGCCATCTGTTCGGCGCGCTCTTTCGGCGTGGCCGGGTCGAGCCATTCCCGGGCCAGGTCCGGGGCCAGGACCACTGGCCGGCGGTCGTGAATATCGACCATGCCGCCTTCGCTGTCTGCTGTAATGATCACAAAGCCTTCGTGCTCGCTTCGATCTTGGCCAGGCAATTGTCCGATTGAGGCGCAGAGGATGGGGGAACCGTCCCGGTGCCGGATCAGGTAGGGCTGCTTCTTCGGGCCGCCTTCGTCCACCCACTCGAACCAATTGTCGATTGGGCATATGGCCCTGTGTGGCCATATCTGCCGGAAGAATGGCCCATGGGCGACCTTCTCTACGCGGGCATTGATTGGGGCAGCGCGGTCAGTGGCCCAGTGCGGCCGCCACCCCCAGCGCACGGCGTCGGCGTGTAGTTTGTCTTCGGCGATGTGGAAGAGGGCGAGTTGCATCGTCGGCGCTGCGTTGTATCGCCCCAGGGGCTGATCACCGACGTTATTAATCAGGGCCCCGGGCATGCTCAGGGCTGCGACGAAGTCGTGGATGCCGCGGTATTGTGAGAGTCGTCCGCACATAGAGGCCTCCGGCTTAATACTTGAGGTTAGCTCTCACTCCGGCTTAGGTGATTTTTCTCGGCGAACTCCTTTTCATCTCTCTCAAGTTTTTCACGTAGCAAATGGTTCCGTTGAGCCTCAATCATTCGAAGGCTGTAGATGGTGCTGTTCAGGTCGCGAGCTTCAATTTCCAAACGCGCCAGCCTTTCTTCGGCAGCTGTTAAAAGCCTCGCTTGGCTGTCTCTTTCTTTGAGGGCCTGATCATGCATTTCTACGAGCTTGAAGACGTTGTGTCGACTCTCGCGCAGTTGGCGGGTCAGCTCAGCGATCTCATTCTCCAGTAGAAGGATGTGCTGCCTGCAAGTTTCAAGGGGCGTGGGAATGCCCAGCCAATCGGCTGTGTCGTCTTCGGTGTGCACGGTACTACCTCGAATCCAATGCTGTATGTGCATACAGTAATTCAGGTTCTAGGAGATCGCGATTTGAGCCGACGAAATGTGTCTGATGGGGATGGTTTACGGTCGGCAGGACGCCGAAGAGAGGAAAGTTTTGTAACGGTTACTAAATAGTTTTGTAACGATGCTCAGGAAGCGCTTCCGGGAAAATACCCCAGACACAAAAAAGCCCTGAAAAATCAGGGCTTTCTCGTTGAGATTTGGCGGAGGCGTAGAGATTCGAACTCTAGGACCTGTTACAGTCGGCGGTTTTCAAGACCGCTGCCTTAAACCACTCGGCCACACCTCCAGATCGCATTGCGGGCGCCATAATACCCGAATGAAACACACTGTCAAACTCTCTGCGTCGCGAGTTACAGAGCCTCTGTTATTATCCTTGCCACTAAATGTTTCCCCCAACAGGAGTGTCGCCATGCGCGAACAGGATTACGCAGTTAACAACGGCGTGCAGGCCGAGCAGCTAGAGGTTAGCCGCGTCCTGCGCAACACTTACGGCCTGCTGGCCCTGACTCTCGCGTTCAGCGGTGTCATGGCTTATGTGGCGCAGCAGATGCGGGTCGGCTACCCGAACATCTTCGTGGTGCTGATCGGTTTCTACGGTCTGTTCTTCCTCACCAACAAACTCCGTGACTCGGCCTGGGGCCTGGTGTCGGCTTTCGCCCTGACCGGTTTCATGGGCTTCTTGCTCGGCCCGATCCTCAACCGTTACCTGGGCATGCAGGGCGGCGCTGAAGTGGTCAGCTCGGCCTTCGCCATGACCGCCCTGGTGTTTGGCGGTCTGTCGGCCTATGTGCTGATCACCCGCAAGGACATGAGCTTCCTCGGTGGTTTCATCACCGCCGGTTTCTTCGTCCTGATGGGCGCCGTGCTGGCCAGCCTGTTCTTCCAGATCAGTGGCCTGCAGTTGGCGATCAGCGCCGGTTTCGTGCTGTTCTCCTCGGTGTGCATCCTGTTCCAGACCAGCGCCATCATCCATGGCGGCGAACGCAACTACATCATGGCCACCATCAGCCTGTATGTATCGATCTACAACCTGTTCGTCAGCCTGCTGCAGCTGTTCGGCATCATGGGTCGCGACGACTGATCCCGGTTGTTGAACCCATGAAAAAGCCCGCTTCGGCGGGCTTTTTGTTGTCCGGGTTTCCGGCGTGACAGGGGTTCAAGGGCTGTGCAGCTGCAAGCGTGCGCTGGCCATGGCGTCCTTGTTGACCTCGATGGAGAACGACAGGACCGAGACGTGCTGCTGTTCCAACTGGTCGATCCAGGTGATCAGGCCGTTGAGAGGCCCCTCCAGACTGAGGTTGACCCGTCCTTCATCCTCCTGATCCATGCGTTCCAGGTTGAGTCCGGCCTGGCTGCTGGAGCGTGCCAGCAGGCCGGGCAGGGCATCGCCGGAAATGACCGGGCCTGGGAGGGAAGAGGTGCTGGCGGGCAGCTGTTGCAGATCGTGAAGCAATTGCGTTTCCTCGGTATAGCGGCGCTCGGCCTGGGCCAGAGCCTGTTGTTGCGGTTGCCAGAGCAGGTAGAGGCTGGTCAGGCCAGCGAACACGGTCAGGGCCTGTAGCGCCCGTTGTTCGCGTTTTGCCAAGCGCTGCCAGCGGTGCCGGAGTGGGTTCGTCAGGGCGTTTCGGGCCGGGATCGAGGCGATGGGAAGCTTCATCGCTTACTCCTTGATTTGAAAACGCGTGGAGACGCCTTGCGCGTCACGCACGGATGAGTCGGTGCTGACGTTCAGGCACTGGTTGATCAGGCCCTCACGCAGCAGTTGCAGATCGGCAAAGGCCGGGGCGCTGACTTGCAGGCTCCAGCCTTCCTCGGCCTGGTAATCCAGGCGCTGGATCTGTGACAGGGCGCCGCCGCTGGCGGCCCATTGCTCCGCCAGTTGCGACAGGCGCAGGGCCACGCCTGGGGCTTCCTGCACCTGCTGACGTTGCTTGAGTCGCACCTGATGCGCCAGGTCGGCGCTGGCCGGTTCATCGCCGAAGCGTTCTTGCCAGAGACTCTGGCTGGCCGCGTGCAGCTGGTCGCTGCGCTGCTCCAGGTACAGCCGGTGTCCGACGTTCTGCAGCAGTTGCGCGCCGCCGGCGATCGCCAGCACCAGCAGCGCCAGGCGCCAGGGCGTCGCTTTGCGGGTGCGGCGCTGGAATTGCCCCTGGCACAGGTCGATCGCCTGCAAGCTGCCCTGGCTGAGCACTTGCCAGGGCTGCTCTTCGGCTTGCCAGTGCTCCGGCTCCAGGCCGTCGATGCCCGGGGGCTCGGCGCCCTGCCACAGCAGCCCATCCGGCAACAGCCGGCCCAGTTCGCCGAGCTCCTGCGGGTTGAGAGTCAGGCGTAGCGCGGCGCCGCCGCCCAGCAGCCAGCGGCCGTCCCAGGCCAGGGCGCGTGGCCGGTCCTGGGGCAGGCAGTCGGCGTCGATGTGCATGCGCGATGGTTGCAGTCCGTGCTCGGCCAGACGCTTGAGGCAACGCTGCAGGCGCTCGCGGTGGATGACCAGCACTGCGCAGTGACGTCGCTCGCGCAAGGGGCCATGGGCCAGGTGCAGCTCTTCGACATCGTCGATCAGTTGTTCTTCCAGGGCACTGTGCAGGGCCTGGCGCAACCAGCGACCGCTGCGGGCCGGGACGCTGACCTGATGAAAGCTGGCCATTTCCATCGGCAGCAGCAGGGCGAAGGCATGCCCGCGCAAGTGTTCGGCGGCCTGCTCCAGATCGCCTTCCAGAGGGGCGCTGTCGACAGACCACCAGTGGCAATGCCAGGGGCGGTCGCCCGGGGTATGGGGTGAAAGGTAAAGCCAATGGCTCATCACGGGTTACTCGGTAAGCGAAGGGGCGTTGAGCGGCGCGGGTAGCAAGGTGCGCTGTTGCACGCGGACCTGGTCGGCACTCATGACCCGCAGGTCGCTGACCAAGCGCAGGCGTCGGCCATGCAGCTCAACATCGATGGTGGCGCGGAACTGGCGGCTGTTGACGCTCAGCCCGCGTGCGGTGATGTCCCGGCCCTGAAGCATGGGATTGGCGAGAAACGCAGCGACCGTCGGGTAGCCCTTGGCCGGGCGGGTCTGAGCCAGGGTCCGGGCGGTCGGCAGATCGATGCCTTCGATGCTGGCCAGCACCAGGGCGTCGGCGGTGTTGAGGTTGATGTATCCCGGCTCGTAGGCCGCCACCAGCGGCGCCAGGCGTTGCAGGGTGTCGGGGCCCACCTCTGGCAGTGGCCGCAGTTCACTGATGTCGCTCAGGGGCAAAGGGCGGCCCAGGCGGTCCCGGGGGCGCAGCAGCGCCGCCGGGTCGTGGGGCTTGATCTCGGCCAGGGCCAGCAGGCGCTGGTAGCGGGCGCGAGGAATCACATCATCCTGCACCAGCGTGCTGTTGAGGTTGAGCCGGGCGCCCAGATCGCTGATGTGAATCCTGAGCCTGCCGCCTTCGATCGGGAACGCCGGAGCCGGCCGGGCCCAGTGCTGGCCCAGATGGGTCACCAGCAGGCCGCCTTCGCTGCGGGCATCCTCCCGCAATTGGCTGCGGGCCCAGCTCTCGCCGCTCAGGGCCAGTTGCCAGAGCTGCTGGTGCTGCACCAGGTGGCTGCTGCTGGCCAGGCTGAGCCGCTGGCGGGCAAGCATGTTGCTCACCACCAGGGTCACCAGGGCGGTGATCAGCAATACGCTGAGCAGGGCGACGCCGCGCTGGGCGCGAGGCTTATTCACCGGGTGCGTCCTCGTCCGCTTCGGCGCCGCCCGGCAACAGGATGACCCGACGGATATTCGGGAAGCCCGGTGCGCTGAGCTTGATGTCCACGGCGGCCGGCAGACTCAGGGCTTCGCCGCTGATGGGCCAGCTGTCGTGGGGCTGGCCCGCAGCGTCGATGAAGCGCAGGTGGATCAGCTCGACCTCACTGAGCAAGGATTGCGCCTGGCTCAGGCTGCCTTGTTCCAGGCCCTGGCTTTCGCGCAGCCACTGGCCGTCGCCGAAGCGGTGGCTGACCTGCACCAGCTCGCTGCGCGGATAGTCCAGGGGGTTGCGCCAGCCGCCGCGCAGCAGGCGCAGCCCCTGGGGCTGGCTGATCAGCGCCTGGCTATGGCTATGGTCGTCCTTGAGGGCGTGGCGCTGCACCTGCACCAGGTCCCGCTCCAGCAGACTCAGGGCCCGTTGCAGGTGGCGCAATTGCAGCTCCTGGGTCTGGATGCGCTGGTCGCTGCGCATCACCCGGTCCAGCAACTGATAGGTCGCCAGCCCCAGGAGGCTGAAGATGGCGATCGCTACCACCACCTCCAGCAAGGTGAAGCCGCGCTGGTTCATGGGTTGGCCTCGATGTAACCCAGCAACTGCGCGCGGCTGTATTGCCGGGCCCGTTGCGGGTCCTGCTCGGCCGAAACCCGCAGGTTGACCTTGAGCAGCCGCGAGTCCGGCGCCGCTTCGATCTCGCTGAACAGCCACCAACTGCGCCCGCCAAACTCGACCTGGCGTTGCTGGCGGCCAACGCTGGGCGGCTGCATGCCGCTGCGCAGTTCATTCAGGTAGTTGTCGGCAATCCAGGTGGCCTGGGTGCGTTCGGCCAGGTTGCCGCTGTTGATCGCCACATGCTGGATCGCACTGAACAGCGCAATCGACACCGTGGCGAAAATCGCCAGCGCCACCATGACTTCCAGCAGGGTGAAGCCCCGTTCAGTTCGCGGTTTCAAGTCGGGGCTCCTGTAGGCCGTCGCTGGACAGGACCAGCAGCGGGGTGTTGCGGTGCTCGATCCACAGGCTGAAGGCGCTGGTTTCGTCACTGGACAACACCAGCAGTTGGGGCATGGCGCTACGGCTGCCGGCCTGGCCAAGGCTCGGGCCGGCTTCGGCCACTTCGAGGCGCAGGCGCAGGTTGGCGGGCAGGGTCTGGCTGCGCCAGTCACGGTCGGCCAGCCATTGCCCCTGTTCATCCAGGCGCAGCACGGAGTAGGCGTCGGGTTCGATGCGCAGGCCGTAGTCGCTGTTGCTCAACACTGCCTGCTGGCGCAGCAGTTGCAGCAGCGCCAGCAGGCGATCGCCTTCACGACGCGCCTGCCGGCTGGCGGAGTCGGGGTTGATCAGGCCGATCATGCCCGCGGACAGGGCGATGATCAGCACCACCACCAGCACTTCGATCAGGGTGAAGCCCTTGTTGTGGGAGCGTTGCACCACTCAGCGGTCCCAGTTGCCGATCTCGGCGTTCAGGCCGTCGCCGCCGAGCTTGCCGTCGGCGCCGAAGGAGAACAGGTCATAACCGCTGCCGCGGGTGCCCGGCAGGCGGTACTGATAGGCGTTGCCCCAGGGATCGATGGGCAGGCGCTTGAGGTAACCGTCGGGGTTCCAGTTGCGCGCCGGCGGGTTGCCGCTGGGCT
Source organism: Pseudomonas saponiphila (assembly GCF_900105185.1). NCBI lineage: Bacteria > Pseudomonadati > Pseudomonadota > Gammaproteobacteria > Pseudomonadales > Pseudomonadaceae > Pseudomonas > Pseudomonas saponiphila. The sequence goes on from NZ_FNTJ01000001.1 coordinate 2,418,197, forward strand.
TGCTGACCAGGGCTTCGAGCCCTTGCTGGCTGCTGGGGTACTGGTGGTTGTCGAGCTTGTAGATGTCCAGGGCCATGGCGATGGCCTTGATGTCGCTCTGGGCGGCGGCGGCCTTGGCCTGATCGGGGCGGCTCATGATCTGCGGCACCACCAGGGCCGCGAGGACCCCGAGAATGACCACCACCACCATGATTTCAATCAGGGTAAAACCGCGTTGCTTGTTCTGAGTCTGCACGTAGGGGGTTCCGGATTCAGGTAATCAGTTGGTTCAGGCTGAGGATCGGCATCAGGATCGCCAGCACGATGATCAGCACCGAGGCCCCCATGAACACCAGCATGGCCGGCTCGAACAGGCCCACCAGCAGGGCGATGCGGTTGGCCAGTTGTTCTTCCTGCTGCTTGGCGGCGCGTTCGAGCATGCTGTCCAGCTCGCCGGAGCGCTCACCGCTGGCGATCATGTAGAGCATCATCGGCGGGAAGCTGCCGTTGAGTTCCAGGGCCCGGGTCAGGCTGATACCTTCGCGTACCCCCCGGACGATGTCTTTCAGACCGGTACGAATTTTCTGGTTGGCCACCACCTCGCTGGCGATGCCCAGGGCGTCCAGCAGCGGCACGCCACTGCGCCCGAGAATCGCCAGGGTGCTGACGAAACGCGTGCAGTTGCTGGCCCGGATCAGCCTTCCCAGCAGCGGCAATTGCAGCACCAGGGCGTGCCAGCGCTCGCGGGTGGCCGGGTTGCGGACGGCGGCGCGGGCGGCCAGCACCAGGGCCGCCAGCAACAGCAGCAGAAGCAGGCCGAAGTCTTGCAGGAAGGCGCTGCTGGCGATCAGGCCCCGGGTCAGCAGCGGCAGTTCCTGACCGCTATCGATGAACACCTTGACCACATCGGGCACCACGAAGCCCAGCAGGAAGCCGACGATGCTCACCGCCGCCAGCATCAGGATGCTCGGATAGAGCATGGCCAGCTGGATCTGCTGGCGGGCCGCCTGCTGGGCTTCGGTGTAGTCGGCCAGGTTCAGCAGCACCTGGCCCAGGTGCCCGGAGCGCTCGCCGGCGGCTACCGTGGCCCGGTACAGATCGGGGAAGGCCCGAGGGTAGGCCGCCAGCGCCACGGCCAGGCTGTAGCCTTCCAGTACCTTGGAGCGGATGGCCAGCAGCATGCTCTTGATTCGCTGCTTCTCGCACTGCGCGGCCACCGCCGCCAGCACTTCCTCCAGGGGCAGCGAGGCCTGGACCAGGGTCGACAACTGACGGGTGAGCAAGGCCAGTTCGGCGCTGCTCAAGCCGCCGCCGGACACCTGCAGCAAGCCTTTGCCACGCACGCGCTTGTTCTGCGCGGTGCTGACCTTGAGGACCACCAGCTGGCGCTCGCGCAACAGTTGCCGGGCATGGCGCGGGCTGTCGGCTTCCACCACGCCGGTGGATTTTTTTCCGGCGGCGCACATGGCCAGGTATTCGTAAGCGGCCATGATCAGTCCCTCTGGGTCACGCGCAGCAGTTCTTCCAGGCTGGTCTGCCCCAGCAGCACCATGGCCTGGCCGTCGTCGAACAGGCTGGCGCTGTGCTTGCGCGCATGCTCCAGCAGTTGATGCTCGCCGGCGCCGGTGTGGATCAGCTGACGCAAGGTGTCGTCGAACAGCACCAGTTCATAGATGCCACGGCGCCCGCGATACCCCGTGTGCTGGCAGGCGCTGCAGCCTTTGGGCCGGTACAGCTGCGGCGCGGTATCGGCGCTCAGGCCCAGGCGTTCGCAGGCGGCGTTATCGGCGCTGTGGGGCTCCTTGCACTCCGGGCACAGCAGGCGCACCAGGCGCTGGGACAACACCCCCAGCAGCGAGGTGCAGAGCAGGAAGGGCTCGATGCCCATGTCCACCAGCCGGGTCACCGCGCCGATGGCGCTGTTGGTGTGCAGGGTCGAGAGCACCAGGTGTCCGGTGAGGGACGCCTGCACGGCAATTTCCGCGGTTTCGCGGTCGCGGATCTCGCCCACCATCACCACGTCCGGGTCCTGACGGAGGATGGCCCGCAAGCCCCGGGCGAAGGTCATGTCGACCTTGGCGTTGACCTGGGTCTGGCCGATCCCGGTCAGGTGGTACTCCACCGGGTCCTCGATGGTCAGGATGTTGCGTTCCAGGCTGTTGAGGCTGGCCAGCCCGGCATACAGCGTGGTGGTCTTGCCGGAGCCGGTGGGGCCGGTGACCAGGAGAATGCCGTGGGGTTTGTGCAGGGCGATCTCCAGGCGCTGGCGCACCGTCTCGTTCATCCCCAAGTGGCTCAGGTTGAGGCGCCCGGCCTGCTTGTCCAGGAGGCGCATCACCACTCGCTCGCCGTGGCTGGAGGGCAGGGTCGAAACCCGTACATCCACCTCGTGACCGGCGATGCGCAAGGCGATCCGGCCGTCCTGGGGAATGCGCTTTTCGGCGATGTCCAGCTTGGCCATGACCTTGATCCGCGACACCAGCAAGGTTGCCAGTTCCCTCCGTGGACGCAGCACTTCACGCAGCAGGCCGTCGACCCGCAGGCGCACCGACAGGTGTTCCTCGAAGGCTTCCAGGTGCACGTCGGAGGCCTTGCTCTTGACCGCCTCGCTGAGGATCGCGTTGATCAGGCGGATGATCGGCGCGTCATCTTCCTGTTCCAGCAGGTCGGTGGTCCTGGGCAGTTGCTCGGCCAGGCTGTTGAGGTCGAACTCTTCGTCGAACTGCTCGCCCAGGCCGTCGGCCACCTGCTTGGCGCCGTTCTGCCCATCGCGGTAGTGGGCGGCCAGGCGCTGGGCGAAGGCCTCGTCGTCCAGCACCTCGCTGCGCAGCAACGAGCCGTTGAAACGGCGCACTTCGGCCACCACCGACAATGGCGTACTGGCGCGGCAATACAGCACCGCGCCACCTTCCTGAGGGTCCAGCACCACGCCGTGGCGGCGCGCGTAGGCAAAGGCCAGACGCGCGTCTTCGGGGCTGGCGATCATGGCTGGCGCTGGGCGCCCGGGGCGCGCATGTCGATCAGGCCCGCATCGCCCTGGCGGTTGGCGTCGAACAGGCGGTTGGCGTCGGCAGGCAACTGGCCGCCGGTCTTGCCGTCCGGGGCGCGCAGCGAGCGCATGTTGTTGTACTTGTGCTGGCTCATCTGCTCGGTGCTGGCGGCGTTGCGCAACAGGGTCGGACGCAGGAACACCATCAGATTGGTCTTCTCGTTGACTTCCTTGCTGCTGCTGAACAGGCGGCCGACCCAGGGAATGTCCCCCAGTAGCGGCACCTTGCTGACCTGGACCTTGACGTTGTCCTTGATCAGCCCGCCGAGGACGATGATCTGCCCGTCGTTGGCCAGGATGGTGCTCTTGACCGAGCGCTTGTTGGTGATCACGTCGCTGGTGTTGATGCCCGGCGGCGCAGCGGCCAGCTCGGAGCTTTCCTGCTCGACATTCAGGCGTAGGAAGTTGCCCTCATTGATATGCGGGGTGACCTTGAGGGTGATCCCCACATCCTTGCGCTCCACCGTGGTGAAGGGGTTGCTGGCACCGGCGGTGTCGGTGGTGTAGGAACCGGTCTGGAACGGCACGTTCTGGCCGACGAGGATTTCCGCCGCTTCGTTGTCCAGGGTCAGCAGGCTCGGGGTGGACAGCAGGTTGTTGTTGGAGTCGCTGGACAGCGCGGTGATCAGCGCGCCGAAGTTGCTGCCGCCGATGCCGATGATCGCGCCATCGGGCAGGTTCGGGCGCTTGTCGTCCTGCAGGTTGTTGAGCAGGGTGCCAATGGACAGGCCGGCGCTGTTGAAATTGCTGGCGGCGGACAGCTTGCCGCGGTTGCCGGCCCATTGCACGCCGAGGGCCTGGTTGATGTCGCCGCTGACCTCGACGATCGCCGCTTCCACCAGCACCTGGGCCCGGGGTCGGTCCAGCTCGTTGATGATGCTTTCGAAGGTTGCCAGCTGGGCTGGCGAGGCCATCAGTACCAGGGCGTTCTGGCTGGTGTCGGCGCTGACCAGCACCGGGCTGTCCGGTTTCTGGCTGTCGCCGCCACGGTTGCCGGATTCCATGCGCTTGCCAATGCCGCTGAGCAGTTCTTCGAGCTTCTTCGCATCGCTGTGGTTGAGCCGGCGCACCCGCGCGGTGTCGCCGACATTGGTCGGCACATCCAGGCTCTGCGCCAGACGCTGCATCTGCTGGCGAACCGGCGCCGGGCCGACCAGGATCAGGCGATTGCTGCGCGAGTCGCCAATGGCCTTGGCGCTGGTCATCGCGCTGTTGCTGTCGGCCAGGCTGTCGGTCAGGGTCTTGGCCACCTCGGTGGCCCAGGCGTGCTTGAGTTGCACGATGCTGAACTGCCGGCCACCGGCGTTATCCAGCTCGTTGATCACCAGGCGTACCCGCTCGACGTTGTTGGCGCTGTCGGAAATCACCAGGGCATTGGAGGTGGTGGAGGGCGCCATGTAGGCGTCCGCAGCTACCAGCGGGCGCACCGCGCTGGCCACCTCGCTGGCGTTGGCATTGTTCAGTTCGATGACCTGGGTCACGAACTCTTCGCTGGCACCGCTGGGCTCGGCGTGGGCCTTGGTCTTGGCTTCGGCCACCGGCAGGATCAGCACCCGGTCGCCCTGGTCCATGGCGACAAAGCCCTGGCTGCGCAGGGCGGTGAGAAACAGCGAATAGATGCCCTGCTGATCCATGGCGGTGCTGGATTGCACCGTGACCTTGCCGTTCAGGCGAGGGTCTAGAATCATCGTCTTGCCGGTGATCTGGCCCACTTCGTTGACCAGGTCGCGCAGCTCGGCGTCCTTCATGTTCAGGGTCCACTGCTGGGCGGCGGTGGCTTTTTCCGTGGCATGCACGGGATTGATCAGGGTGCCCAGGGTCAGCAGGGACCCGGCGATAAAGGCTCGATTCATGATGCTCCAGGGGATTGCAGAGACGGTTGCAGCAGGCTCCCGCTGCCTGGCTGCGGATGGGGTTGGGCTGTGGCGGCATCCTCTGCCTGCGGGGTCAGCAACGGCGTTTCGTGCAGCGGCAGACTCAGGACCAGCTCTTCGCCGAAGCGTTGCACCCGCACTTGGTCGGTGCCGATCTGGCGCAGGCTGCCACCGCCCGGCAAGGGCTCGCCGATGCCATAGAAGCGGCGGCCTTCCGGGGATTCGATCAGGGCCCGGGACAGCTCCGGTTGGGCTGCTACCAGGCTGGCCAGCAGGGCCAGGGGCACCCGGGGCTGATCGCTGTTGGGTTCTTGCAGCTGGACGCCGAACAGCCGGGCGATGGCTTGCGGGTCGGGCTGGGCGCGGGCCTGTGGCTCCACGGCGGAGGGCGCCTGGTGAGTGGCCGCGTTCAGGCCTTGCCGCAACTGCCAGCTGTCATGGGCCAGCCAGGCCAGCCAGGCACTCAGAAACAACAAGGCGCCGGCCATGAGGCCAGCGCGAAGCGAGGGGCGAAGGGCGCTCACAAGGACATGCGCCTTAGCAGGTTTTCACCTCGCCAGTGGTGCAGCACCACGGCCGCCATGTGTCCGGCGACCAACAGGGCCAGGGCGATGCAGGCATAGCGGTGAATGCTGTTGAAAAAGCCGGTGAGCACTGGCTCATGCAATGGCTGGCTGATCTGCAGCAGGCCGAACAGGTCGATCGGGCGCTCCATCATCAGCACGCCGGTCACCAGCACGACCCCGGTCACGACGTAGAGCGCCAGGTGCCCGGCCTTGGCCAGCAGGTCTGCCAGGGGCTGGCGCGATGCGGGGCGCTGATGGTTCAGGGCGCAGACAATGCGCAGTACGAACAGCGGAATCAGGATGAAGGTCAACGACACATTGATGAAGCCGATGCCCTCGGCGATACCGGCTGGCAGGTCGAACAGGGCGTTGCCGAAACCGCTGAGCGTTGCCCAGAGAATGATCGCGGCGAAGGTCCAGTGCAGCAGCACATGGATTCTTGAATAGGGGGTTGAGCTCATGGGGGCTTTACCGCTAACAAGGAGCGTGGCGCCGTGGCGCCACGCTCGGGTGGTTGACGCTATGACTTACTTGAGGTTCCAGGCCGACTGCCAGGCGAAACCTACGCCCGGCTCGTAGGCGTTGGAGCCGTTGGTCCACTGGGTGCACCAGCCGGCGACGGCGCCAGGCTTGCACTCATAGGTCTTGCCATCCTTGGGTTGCAGGACCACGGTGCCGGCCTTGTAGGATTTCAGGCCATTGGGGAACACGTAGTCGTACTTGCCGTTGCCGCCTTCGTTGCCACCTTCACCACCGCCGGCTTCGGCCTTGAGGGTGAAGCGGGCGGATTGCTGCAGCACTTCGCCCTTCTTCGAGGTGGCCACGACCACCAGGTCGTAGACCCCGGCGCTGACATTGTTCAGCGGCATGGAGAAGTGCGGGGTGTTGCCGGCCGGCGCCTGCTGGAAGGCTACGCTTTCGCCCTTGGCGTTTAGCACGGTGGCTTTCACGGTGTATTCGCCGTTCTTGGCGATGGCGTTGAAGTGCAGCTCGGTCTTGCCGTCTTTCAGGGTGTATTCGGACTGCATGCCGGTGATGGACAGCTCGCCCGGTTTGGCGGCCTGTTCCTTGGCGATCATCACGTTGACGATGTCGCTGCCTTTCTTGACCAGGATTTCGTTCCTGCCGAAGTTCGGCACCACTTCGTCCTTGTCGTTGAGCAGGCCCATCTGGTAGCCCTGCTTGGCGGCATTGACCTTCTTCGCCAGTTCGTGCGGCCAGACGTCGGCCTTGGCCAGTTCGGCGCTATCGATGTTCAGCACCACTTGCTTGGCGTTGATCTCGCCCTGTGCGTTGAAGACGCGAGTCTTGACCTTGTCGCCGATGCTCAGGGCTTCAGGTTGTACCGCGCCAACGGTGTCCCAGTTCGACGGGATGACCGCGCCATTGTCGATGTTCAGGTCGACCACGCTGTAGAAGGTGGCGTCGGTGTCGTTGACTTTCCAGGTGGCCAGCAGCACGTGGTAACCGGAGCGGTCAGACGGGATGTTCACGGTGTGATGGGTTTTGCCTTTGGCCGGGGCCGGGACGGTGCCGGACGGCCATGGCTGATCCAGCAGCGGGGTCATTTCGAACGAGTCGCGGGTCAGCGGCTGGTTCGGATTCCAGTCTTTTTTGGTGATGTAGAACTGCCAGTAGCGGGTGGCGTGACCGGCTTCGTAGTGCCAGGTGAAGTTCTGCGGGCCCGGCTTGATGGTGGTCTTGGCCCAGCGGGTAGCACTCTGCTCGTTGATCTGGGAGAAGCGCACCAGGCCGGCGGCGGCGATGGTGCCGTTGGCTGGGCCGCATACCTTGAAGTCGCCGGTGCAGGCCTGGGCGTTGCTTGGAAAGTGCTCGAGATCGTTACGGCCAGGCACGCCGATGTACTCGGTGCTTTGTGGCTCGTACATCACTGGACCGCAGTTGGCGTTCAGTCTGCCGCCATCGGCATGGCACATGAAGGCGCGGGACTTGGGGCTTTCGATGTAGCCGTGGGCGGAGGCTTGCTGGGCGGCCAGTCCGGCGGCGGCCATGGCGATGACGATTGGCAGTTTGAGGAAGGAACGAGTCCGGTTGGAGTTGATCATTGTGTATGCCTTGAGCAATTGAAAAATGAGTGTTGCAGCGCTGCGAGGGGCCGGTGATGGGGCAGTGGGACACCCTGGATGTCCGCTGCTCCGGCAGCCTTGCCAGCGAGCACAGGCTACGTGCTGCTCCCGGGTGTTCACATGGGACGAGTACGAGAGTCGCAAGGCTCTAGAACAAGCATTTGGTGGGTTCGACAACGGCTCGTGCGGCACTTCGGGTGAGTCTTTTGCGCCTTGTGCGGCGCGGCCTGGCCAGCAAAAAAAATGAGCGTGACGCTTGCGCGTCACGCCCCAAGGAGCAACTGGGGAGTTGCTGGCTTACTTGAGGTTCCAGGCCATCTGCCAGTGAGAACCGGTGCCTGGCTCATACTGGGTCGCGCCAGCCTTCCACTGCACGCAGTAGCCGCTGTACGGGAACGGCTTGCACTGGTAGGTCTTGCCGTTCTTGGGTTGCAGCACCAGGGTGCCGGCCTTGTAGGACTTCAGGCCCTCAGGGAACACGTGGTCGTACTTGGCTGGCGTCTCGGGGGTGGTGCCGCCCTCGTTGCCACCGCCGCCCGGGGTTTCCTCAACCTCTGGCTCGGCCTTGAGCTTGAAGCTGATGGTTTCTTGCAGCAGCTCGCCTTTCTTCGACTTGGCCACCACCACCAGATCGTACTGGCCTGCCGTCACGCCTTTGAGCGCGAGGCTGAAGTGCGGCGCATTGTTGCCACTGTCGGCTTGCTGGTGAGCGACGGTTTCGCCCTTGGCATTGAGCACGCTGGCGGTGATGGTGAAGTCGCCGTTGAGGGCGATGGCGTTGAAGTGCAGGTCGACCTTGCCGTCCTTCAGGCTGTACTCGGGCTGCATGCCGGAAACCTTGAGTTCAGCCGGCTTGGCGGCCTGTTCCTTGGCGATCAGCACGCTGTTGATGTCACTGTTCTGGTTGACAAAGATGCTGTTCTTGCCGAACTGCGGCACCACCTGGTCCTTGTCGTTGAGTTCACCGATCTGGTAGCCGAGCTTGGCCTGGTTGACCTTTTCCGCCAGCGCCTTGGGCCAGATGCTGTCCTTGGCCAGCTCCGCGCTGTCGATGTTCAGGGTGACCTGCTTGGCCGCGAGTTCGCCCTGGTCGTTGAACACCCGGGTCATGACCTTGTCGCCGATGCTCAGGGGCTCGGGCTGGACGGCACCGATGTTCTTCCAGCTCGACGGTGCGACTTCGCTGTTCTCGATGTTCACATCCACCACCTGATAGAAGGTGTTGGTGTTGTCGCCCACCATCCAGGTGGCCAGGACGATGTGATAGCCGTTGCGGTCGGCCGGAATGTTGACCTTGTGGCTGGTGATGCCGCCGGTCTTGGTCGGCAGGGTGTTGTTCCAGTTGTCGGTCAGCAGCGGCGCCGCTTCGAACGAATCACGGGTCAGCGGCTGGTTGGGATTCCAGTCTTTCTTGGTGATGTAGAACTGCCAGTTGCGGGTGGCGTGCACCGCGGTGTAGCGCCAGTCGAAGGTGTTCAGCCCGGGCTTGATATTGACCTTGGTCCAGCGGCTGGCGGTCTGCTCGTTGAGGTTGGCGAAGTGACGCAGGCCACCGGAGGCAATAGTGCCGTTGGCGGGGCCGCACTGGGTGAACGCGCCGTGGCAGGCCTGGGCCGTGCTGGGGAAGCCGTCGCGGCTGCCGTTGGCCAGGTATTCGACGCTCTGTGGCTCGTAGGCCACCGAACCGCAGTTGCTGTTCAGGTTGCCGCCTTTGGCGCTACACATGTACGAGCGGGACTTGGGGTTTTCGATATAGCCGTGCGCCGCCGCCTGTTGCGCGCTGAGCGCCGCCATGCCGATGGCCATCGCCAGCGGAAGTTTGAGGAATGAATGGAAGGTATGCCGCGTGATCATCGATTGTTCCCTGATTGGACGTTATTGGATTCAACAAGCAATCGAGAGCTGGCGTAGCGACTCACCGGGAGTCTGGCGCCATTGACTGTCAGTGCTCGAAAGCCGGCGCAAGGTTAGGCAGCAGGGGGCGGCGGTTGAATGAGACAAGTACGAGAGTGGCGCCGGGGCCGGGGCGGGCAGCCCGTCACCGGCGTCCGCTTCAGGGCGGCGAACCCTGGGCCTGGGGTGTCTGGGGCTGGGGGCCGCTGTCGGCGTCGGATGCTTCGCGCAAGCTGGCCAGCTGCTGGCGGGCCTCGGCGTACACCTGTTCCATGGCATTGAGCAGTGCCTGCTGGCAACTGCGCACCGACGCTGGATGGCCGGGGTCGACCTTTCTCAGGGCCTCGCAGGTTCTGGTCATGTCCGGCGCGTTGATCAGGCAGGCCACGCCGCTCAGGCGATGGGTCAGGTCGTTGATCAGGTGCGGGGTATTGGCCAGGACGCAGGTGCGCAGTTCGGCGATTTCCTGCTGCAGGTTCTTGGTCAGTTCGTTGAGGATGCGCCGATGCAGGGTCGGACTGTTTTCTCCCAGGTCCTTGAGGTGGTCGATGTCGAAGGCGCGCACCCGCTCTTCGCCGGCCCCGGTGTGACTGCCCAGCACTTCCTGCAGGCGGGCCAGGGTCACCGGCTTGATCATCAGGTCGTTCATCCCGGCGTTGGAGCATTGGGTCGCTTCGTTGCTCAGGGCGCTGGCGGTGTAGCCGACGATCAGCCGCGGCTTGGCCCCGCTCTGTTGTTCGGCTTCACGCACCGCCCGGGCCAGGCTGTAGCCGTCCATGCCCGGCATGTTGCAGTCGCTGATCAACACGTCGTAGTGGCGGTGGCGCAGTAGCTGCAGGGCTTCTTCGCCACTGCTGACGTGTTCGGCAAAGTGGCCGATGCGCTCCAGCTGCAGGGTCAGTACCAGGCCGTTGGTGGAGACATCGTCCACCACCAGCACCCGCAAGGCTTTGCCGGTGATCGGTGGCACTTCCGGTGTTTGCGCCACTTCCACGTTGGTCGTCTGCCAGCTCACCGGCAGTTCGACGTGGATGCAGCAGCCTTGGCCGGGCTCGCTTTCCAGCCAGATGCGCCCGCCCATCAGTTGCACCAGCTGATGGCAGATGCTCAGGCCCAGGCCCGAGCCGCCGTACAGGTGGGCGGTGCGCGCGGTGGCCTGGCGATAGGGCTCGAAAATCCCCGCCTGGTTGGCCAGGGGAATGCCGATGCCGGTATCGCGCACGCTCAGGGTCAGCAGGCTGCTGTCGCCCTGCACATGGGTTTCGCGCAGGGTGACCTGGATGTGGCCGCGGTCGGTGAACTTCAAGGCATTGCTCAAGAGGTTGTGCAGAATCTGCTGCAGGCGCAGCGAGTCGACCCAGTACAGCCGGCTGGGGCTGGCCTGATAGTCGAAATTCAGCTGCAGGCGTTTCTCCCGGGCTTGTACGGCAAACAGTCCCAGGCCATTGGCGAGCAAGGGTTCCAGGGCGGTGGGATGGGGTGCCAGTTGCATCAGGCCACTCTCTATTTTGTCCAGGTCCAGGATGTTGCCGATCAGGTCGATCATCGAGGTCGCCGATTGCTGGGCCACCCGCAGGTTGTGCGAGGGTGTCTGGCTGGCGCTGGTTTCCAGCTCCAGCAGGCCCACCAGGGCGTTGAGCGGGGTGCGCAACTCATGGCTCATGGAGGCGAGAAACTCGCTCTTGGCGGCGCTGGCCTTCTGCGCGATCTGCTTGGCCTCGCGCAACTTGAGTTCCAGGTTCTTGCGCTCGGAGATGTCCAGCCAGCCCCCCAGCAACCCCTGCAGGACCCCGCGGGCGTTGTAGAACGGCACCAGCCACTGATAGAGGCAGTACTGCTGCTCCTTGATCCACAGGCTGGTGTCGAGAAAGCGTGGCCGGTGATTGGCCAGCAGCAGTTGATGTTCCTCTTGCAGCACTTCGGCGAAGTCTCGCGGCATGTTCGGCTGCTCGGTGGGCAGGCAGCCCTCGACCTGTTCCTGGGAGGTGGCGAAGAACTCCTCGTAGGCGCGGTTGCAGGTGCTCAGCCGGCCGTCCAGGTCGCAGACATACAGCGGCGTCGGCAGGCCATTGAGCAGGGAAAACTGGAAGGCCAGCTTGTCCTGCAGGCGGGTCTGCACGCAGATGGTTTCCCGCACCTGGATCTTCAGGCGCCAGTTCCAGATCAGCGACAGCACGAAGATGATCAGGATCACCACGCCCACATGCCAGGCCTGCTCGGCGACCCAGCTCCAGAGCGCGGCGCTGGACTGTTGTTCGGCGATCAGCTGGATGTCGCTTTGCGGGTTCCTGGCCATGGAATCGAGCAGCTTGTCGAGCACGCTCAGCAACTCCCTGGAACCTGGGGCCGCGGCAAAGCGGTGCGGCGTGGGCAGGGCGTCGAAGGCCAGACCGAACTGCAGCCCGGAGCCGGACAGCGCCTCGGTGCCCACCGGGGTGTCCAGGGTGGCATCGACCTGACGTTGCAGCACCAGGTTCAGGGCCTGGCGATGATCGTCGGTGAGCAGCAGATGGATGTCCGGGTAGCGCTGTTTCAGGTGTTCGAGCAACGGGTGGTTGCGCGGCAGCGCCAGTTGCCGCCCCAGCATGGCGTCCAGGGAACTGGGAGAGCTGTCGCCATGACGCACCACAAAGGCCCAGTTGCGGGTGCCGTAGCTCTGGCTCAGGCCGATGCCCCGGGCGTTGTCGGGCAGGCCCAGGTCGCGGGTGGTCAGGTCGGCGCTGCCGGCGGCCAGCTGTTCCAGGTCGCCGGCCCGGGAAAGACTGGGCTGAATGTTGAGTTGCAGGCGGAACGAGCTGGCCAGGGTGCGCAGGATATCGATGCTCAGTCCGGCCCATTGGCCCTCGGCATTGCGGTAGATGTAGGGCGGCGCTTCCTCGGCCAGCAGATTGATCTGCCGGTGTGCGGTGAGCCAGTTCAGCTCGCCGGGAGTCAGGGAAAAGGACTCGGTCGGGGCGAAGGGAAAGGGCTCCTGGCTCGACTGGTTCTGGATCCGCCGCTTGTGCTCCTCGGGAATGGCGTTGAGTACGTAGTCGATCAGTGCCCGCAGGGTGGCGTCCTCATGGCGCACGGCGAAGGCGAAGCCGGCGTCGGGCAGCTGTGGATAGAACTTGCTGTGCAGCCGCAGGTCCGGGCGGGCCTGCATGTAAAGGGTGGTGCGGAAGCGATCGCTGATAAAGGCGTCGGCCTGTTTGCCGGCCAGTTGCTCAAGGGCCAGGGCAGTGGTGTGCACGCCGCTGATGTCGGCCCGGGGATAGGTCTTGCGGACGGTCTCAAGGTCTAGGTAGTTGTCCAGCACCAGGACCCGCTTGCCTTCCAGGTCCGGTGGCAGGCTCTTGTCGTTGATGCGCCCGACGATGATCGGCTGGTTGTTCAGGTACGGACGGCTGAGGGCCAGGCCGGGGTTCTGCGCTTCAAGCGCGGTGGCCCGGGGCAGCAGGTCGATTCGGTGTTCGAGCAGGGCCCGGATCGCGTCCTGGGGCGAGGCCAGCTCGACGTACTCGAAGCGCAGGCCCAACTGCTTGCCGATGAGCTTGAGGTACTCGTCGGAGATCACCTTGAGCACCTGGTTGCCGGCACTTTCCAGGGGCCGCTCGGGAGGCACGATGGTCGCTACCCGCAGCACCTTGTGGGGCAGGGTGCTGCGCATGTCGAGCAGCCGGGCCAGCGACGGATTGCCCGGCTCCTGCGGCTCGGTGCAGTGGGCGGGCAGGCTGAAGAACAGGCTGACCAGGACCATGAAGCTGAACAGCAGGCAGACACGGATCAGCCTCCAGAACTGGGGGGGACGGGAAATCAGGGGCATAGGGGGGAAGCTCCGGAGTTTTGAGGACCGCTCAGCTCAGGCCGTGTTCCTGGATGTACAGGAACAGGCTGGCCGAGGTGTCCAGGCCAAGCTTGCGCATGGCGCTGCTCTTTTGCGTGCTGATCGTCTGTTTGCTGCGGCACAGGTGCTGGGCGATGGCGCCGATGCTCATGCCGGTGCCATACAGGCGCAGCACCTCGATCTCCCTGGCCGACAACTGTTCGGGCTGCAGCAGCGGCTTGCCATGCAGGGCGGTGCTGGTGTCCAGCAGATGCTGGATCGACGGCGACACGAAGGGCGCACGCGGGTTGGCGGCAATCGCCTTGGGCAGGTCGTTGAGCAAGCCACGCTTGCTCACCAGCCCCTGGATGCCGAGTTTGAGCAGGCTGCTGATCAGCGCCGGGTTGTCGAGCATGGTGATCACCACGATGGCCAACTCCGGGTAGCGTGAACGCAGGCGTCTGATCAGACGAATCCCATCCACCTGATCGCCGCCGGGCATCATCAGGTCGGTCAGCAGCAGGTCGCAGGGTTGGCGCTGCAGGTTCTCCAACAGGGTTTCCACGCTGTGGGCCTGGGCAACGATCTCCAGTTCGGCGCGGTTTTCCAGCAGGGTATGTATCCCAATCAGGGTCAAGGGATGGTCATCGGCTATCTGCACGCGGATCGGCATGGGTTCTTGTACTCGGCTTTTCGACAGGCATGAGCCCACGACAATGCGCAGCTTCCGCAAAGGAGCAGGCATTTTGCTAGTGGGGTCGTCAGAGGATTCGCAGGGTATCACTGAAATTGACGCCAAAAAGACGTCTGGGGGATTTTAAGAATCGTCTTATGCCTAAGGGGAAACTTTCTGAAAAGAGGCCCGGAAGTCAGGTGTTTCTTTGTCAGAAACGCCTCTAGAACGGCCTTTTCATCCCACAGTTCCAGGCCTGTTCCAGGGGCATTTTCCAGGGTGAAAAAGCCCCTTTCACGGGGTTAATTCATGGGCGGCAAACGCCGCTTGATCGGCGATTTCTTGATGATCGCGGTGTTGGTTTCGGCGTCATGGTTGAGGCGGTCGAGCAAGCGGTCCAGCTGTTCCATGGAGCGCACCTGCAAGCGAGCGATAAAGCAGTCGTCACCGGTGACCTTGTCGCATTCGGTGAACTCGGCAATCGCCAGGATCTGCCGCTCCACCTCCTGCAGGCGGCCCGGCAGCGGACGAATCCGGACAATCGCCTGCAATTGATAGCCCAGGGACTTGGGGTCGATTTCCAGGGTATAGGCGGTGATCACGCCGCGTTCTTCGAGCTTTTTCAAGCGTTCGGCCACGCTGGGGGCGGACAGCCCGCTGATCTGCGCCAGGGCCTTGAGGGAGCGGCGGGAGTCCTGCATCAGGGCACTGATCAGGGCCTGGTCAATGGCGTCGAGCATGGCAACCTCGTTAGGTGAATGGGCGTTTATGCCTTGATAAAAAAGGCCTGAATGCATACTAGCCCAGGTTTTGAACTGGCGATGGCCGTGTGCCGCTGGGCATAATTTGGCCACTGTCAGAGGAGATTGATGATGGATGCACTGACCCGTCGCGGATCACTGGAAATGACCGCCGCGATGCTGATTTCCGGAACCATTGGCTGGTTCGTCCTGGTGTCCGGACAACCGGTGCTGGACGTGGTGTTCTGGCGTTGCCTGTTCGGTGCCGGTGCGTTGCTGCTGATTTGCGGCGCTTTCGGTTTTTTTCGAAGGAATATTCTGACTCGACGCAGCCTGTTTCTGGCGGTGCTCAGCGGCGTGGCGATTGTCGGCAACTGGGTGCTGCTGTTCGGCTCCTACTCCCGGGCTTCGATCGCCATCGGCACCGCGGTGTACAACGTCCAGCCGTTCATTCTGGTGGCCCTGGGCGCGTTGTTTCTGGGAGAGAAGATCACCCCGCAGAAACTGGTCTGGCTGAGCCTGTCCTTTGCCGGGATGCTGGCCATCGTCAGCGCCCATGGCAGCGCGGGCGAAGCCGGCAGCGACTACCTGCTGGGCATCGCCCTGGCCCTGGGCGCGGCGTTGCTCTATGCCTTCGCCGCGCTGCTGATCAAGCGCCTGAGCGGTACGCCGCCACACCTGATCGCGCTGATCCAGGTCTGTACCGGAGTCTTGCTGCTGGCGCCTTGGGCCAACCTGGCCGAGCCACCCCAGCAGGCCACGGCCTGGGCCAGCCTGCTGACCCTGGGCATCGTGCATACCGGGGTGATGTATGTGCTGTTGTATGGGGCGATCCAGAAACTGCCGACCGCGTTGACCGGCGCCTTGTCCTTCATCTATCCGATCGCGGCGATCTTCGTCGACTGGCTGGCCTTCGGGCATCGCCTGGGGTTGTTGCAGTGGCTGGGCGTCGCCGCGATTCTGCTGGCCGCCGCCGGCATGCAGCAGGGCTGGACCCTCAAGCGCCGGCGCAGGGTTTTGCAATGAGCAGCGGGGCGGCAGGGCGGGGGCCGGCAATGGCTTGCACGCCAGCTGGCCCGGGCGCCCGCGTCGCGTCTGTGCCGGTCGGCGCCTGAGCTTGACAGGCCGGGGCGCAGCGCTAGCTTTTATCCAGTGTCGGCACAGTTGCCACGCACTATCCCCCTGTGATCCAGGCCCCTGGCAGCCCGCCCGGGTACGCCTCGACCATCCGCAACCACCGACTCGCGTCGTGCCGGGTCGGCCCTGGAGCGATCATGAGCACTCGACGCAAGGTTCCCGGAATCCGCAACTACGATGGTCCCGCCGGTGGCTGGGGCGCGCTCAAGGCCACCGCCACGGCGGTGCGCGAACAGATGGATGCGCTCAAGGCGCCCCTGACCCTGATGCGCACCAACCAGCCTGATGGCTTTGACTGCCCGGGCTGCGCCTGGCCGGATAAGGAGCACAAGTCGACCTTCCAGTTCTGTGAAAACGGCGCCAAGGCGGTGACCTGGGAAGCCACCAACAAACGGGTGACCCCGGCCTTCTTCGCCGAGCATCCGCTGACCTCGCTGCTGCAGCGTTCCGACTATCAGCTCGAAGACCTGGGCCGCCTCACCGAGCCCCTGGTCTATGACCGCGCCAGCGATACCTTCAAGCCGGTGGCGTGGCAGGCGGCGTTCGACCGTATTGGCCAGATCCTGCGGGGCCTGCAGCCCGAGCAGGTGGAGTTCTACACCTCCGGCCGCGCCTCCAACGAAGCGGCCTACCTGTACCAGCTGTTCGCTCGGGAATACGGCAGCAACAACTTCCCCGACTGCTCGAACATGTGCCACGAACCCACCAGCGTCGGTTTGCCCCGCTCCATCGGCATCGGTAAGGGCACGGTGTCCCTGGAGGATTTCGACCTCTGCGAGCTGATCATCTCCATCGGCCACAACCCGGGCACCAACCACCCGCGGATGATGGGCACCCTGCATGAAGCCTCGCGGCGCAAGGTGCCGATCATGGTCTTCAACCCGCTGCGCGAGCGCGCCCTGGAGCGCTTCGCCGACCCGCAGAACATGGTGGAGATGGCCACCTACGGCTCGACCCGCATCGCTTCGTCCTACTTCCAGGTCAAGGCCGGCGGCGATGCGGCGGCAATCAAGGGCATCATGAAGGCCCTGCTGGCCCTGGAGGACAGCCTCGGGCAAGTCCTCGACAAGGCGTTCATCGCCGAGCACACCCAGGGTTTCGAGGCCCTGGCGGCGGACCTGCACGCCACCGCCTGGGCGGACATCGAGCAGGCCAGCGGCCTGCACCAGGCGGACCTGGAAATGGTCGCCGCGGCCTACGCCAAGTCCAATGCCACCATCGTCACCTACGGCATGGGCATCACCCAGCACAACGAAGGCACGGCCAATGTGCGGCTGATCTGCGACCTGCTGATGCTGCGCGGCAACCTGGGCAAGCCGGGGGCCGGCATCTGTCCGTTGCGCGGCCACTCCAACGTGCAGGGCAACCGCACCGTGGGCATCACCGAGAAGCCGACGCAGGCCTTTCTCGACAAGCTCCAGCAGACCTTCGGCTTCACGCCGCCTTCGGCCCATGGCCACGATGCGGTGCAGGCCATGCAGGCGATGATCGACGGCAGGGCCAAGGCGCTGCTGTGCCTGGGGGGCAACTTCGCCGTGGCCCTGCCGGACCCGGGCCAGTGTTTCCCGGCCATGGCCAGGCTCGACCTGAGCGTGCACGTGGCCACCAAGCTCAACCGCAGCCATTTGCTGGTGGCCAGGGAGACCTTCATCCTGCCCTGCCTGGGCCGCACCGAGCTGGACCTGCAGGACGGCCTGCGCCAGGCCATCACCGTGGAGGACTCGATGTCCATGGTCCACGCCTCGGCGGGCAAGCTGACCCCGGCGTCGCCGTCGCTGCTCTCGGAACCGGCGATTGTCGCCGGCATGGCCAAGGCCACGCTGCCCGGCAGCCGCGTGCCCTGGCTGGAACTGGTGGCCGACTACGACAAGATCCGCGACCTGATCGAACAGACGGTGCCCGGCTTCGACGACTACAACGCCCGCATTCGCGTACCGGGCGGCTTCCGCATGCCCTTGGCGGCGGCCGAACGGCAGTGGCTGACACCCTCGGGCAAGGCCGAGTTCTTCGTCTTCCCCGGGCTGCACGAGGACAAGGAAGTGGACGGCGCCGATGTGCTGCGGCTGATCACCCTGCGCAGCCATGACCAGTACAACACCACCATCTACGCTCTGGACGATCGCTATCGCGGGGTGTTCGGCCGTCGCGACGTGCTGTTTATCAGCCCCGGGGATCTGGCCGCCCGTGGCCTGGCCCACGGTGACCTGGTGGACATCGAGACGGTCATCGGCGGGCGTCGGCTGCGCTACGAAAACATCACCGCCATCGAGTACAAGATCGCCCCGGGCACCGTGGGCGCCTATTACCCCGAGGCCAACCGCCTGGTGCCCCTGGACTACCTGGATGTGGACAGCGGCACGCCGTCCTACAAATCGGTGCCGGTGCGGGTGATGCGCTCGACCCTAGCCTGACCGGCTCCACGAGGGGCCGGGTGAGGGTGCGGGTGTGCGGTGGGAGGTCCTCAGGCACTGTCCTGCGGACCTTGGTGCCGCCTCGGCTGCGGTTCCAGGGGCGAGGAGGTGCTGCAGGCCAGATCATGGTTGCCGCGGGGGCGGCGCAATCTGCTATTTTCCTGTCGGTGATTTTTCCGACCGCAGCCCGTGGAACCCACAATGACCCAGTCTTCCTCCCTGGCCGAGCGCAAGCCCGAGCCGCAAGCCATCTGCAATCCCATCACCCGCAGTGCAATTTTCATCGTCGCCACCCTGGCCCCCGGTGCCGCTGCCGCGCAAACCCTGCGTGACTGGTGCGCCGACGTCGCCGCGCTGACCCGTTCGGTGGGCAAGCGCGTGCCGGGGGGCAATCTGTCCTGTGTCTGCGGGTTTGGCTCCGAAGCCTGGGACCGGCTGTTCGGCGGTCCGCGGCCGGCGTCGCTGCACCCGTTCATGGAGGTGGGCGTGGAGGGGCGGCGCGCGCCGTCGACCCCCGGTGACCTGTTGCTGCACATCCGCGCCGAGCAGATGGACCTGTGCTTCGAGCTGGCCACGCAACTGCTCAAGCCCCTGGGGCAGGCGGTCACGGTGGTGGACGAAGTCCAGGGCTTTCGCTATTTCGACATGCGCAGCATGGTCGGCTTCGTCGACGGCACCGAGAACCCGGAAGGTCGTGAGGCGGTGGATTTCACCCTGATCGGCGACGAGGATCCGTCGTTCTGCAATGGCAGCTATGTGCTGGTGCAGAAGTACCTGCACAACATGACGGCCTGGAACCAACTGACGGTGGAAGCCCAGGAACGCATCATCGGCCGTACCAAGCTGTCGGATATCGAGCTCGATGAGTCGGTCAAGCCCAGTTGCTCCCACAGCTCGCTGACCACCCTGGAAGAGAACGGCGAGGAGGTGAAGATCCTGCGCGACAACATGCCCTTTGGCCGTCCTGGGGCCGGCGAGTTCGGCACTTACTTCATCGGCTACGCCCGTTCGCCACGCCCTGTGGAGCAGATGCTGGAAAACATGTTCGTCGGTCGCCCGGCGGGCAACTACGATCGCCTGCTGGACTTCAGCACGGCCGTCACCGGCGGGCTGTTCTTCGTGCCTTCCGCCGATCTGCTGGAACAGCTGGCCGAGCGCGCGCCGACCGGCCAATAACCGCAAAACCCCGACCCGCTGCTGCGGGTCGGGGTTTCAGCGGTGAGCGCCCATCCTCAGTGGCTGTGCATGCCGGCAGCCTGCATCAGCAGGCGCAGCAGGCCGGCCACCAGCCCCAGGCCGAGGACGCTGGCCAGCCAGAGGCCGAGCATCCACAGCAGGCGCGAAAGGGTCTTTGCTCGATCAATGGTAGCCATCGCCAATCCTCACTTTGCCGCGGAACACGTAGTAGCTCCAGCAGGTGTACATCAGGATGATCGGCAGGATGAACAGGGTGCCGATCAGGATGAACAGCTGGCTGGTCAGGGGCGATGCCGCGTCCCACAGGCTGATGGACGGCGGCACGATGTTCGGCCAGATGCTGAACGCCAGGCCGATGTAGCCGAGGAACACCAGCACCAGGGTGAACACGAACGGCCAGTGGGAATGATGCTGGCGCAAGGTCCCCAGCAGCCCGCACAACGCCAGCAGGCCCAGCACCGCCAACGCGCCGAAGATCACCACATGGGCATGGCTGAACCAGCGGGTGGCGATGTCCGGGTGCAGCACTGGGGTCCAGACGCAGAGCACCGCCACCACCGCCATCAGCGCGAACGCCAGGGGCCGGGTGTAGTGGCGCATGCGCGCTTCGAGCATGCCCTCGGTCTTGACCAGCAGCCAGGTGCTGCCCAGCAGCGCGTAGGCCACGATCAGTCCCAGGCCGCAGAACAGCGGGAAGGGCGCCAGCCAGTCCAGGGCGCCGCCGGCGAACTGCCGGTTGAGCACCGGGATGCCGCTGATGTAGGTGCCGATGACAATGCCCTGGCACAGGGTCGCCAGCAGCGAGCCGCCGATAAACGCCCAGTCCCAGATAGGCCGCTGTTCGGGGCTGGCCTTGAAACGGAACTCGAAGGCCACGCCGCGGAAGATCAGCCCCGCGAGCATGAAGATCAGTGGCAGGTACAGGGCTTCGAGGATCACCGAGTAGGCCAGGGGGAAGGCCCCGTACAGCGCCGCGCCACCGAGAACCAGCCAGGTTTCGTTACCGTCCCAGACCGGGGCCACGGTGTTCATCATCACGTCCCGTTCCCGGGCATCGGGGATCAGCGGAAAGAGAATCCCCAGCCCCAGGTCGAAGCCGTCCATGATCACGTACATCATCACCCCGAAGGCAATGATCACGCCCCAGATCAACGACAGGTCTATGCCTTGAATCGTCATGTCGATATCCCTTGTTTCAGTGGTGGTGGTCGCTGGACGCAAAGGTCTCGGCGATGGCGGACAGCGGACGGCGCGGGGTCGGCTCCTGGCTGGAAGGGCCGCTCGGCGGATGTTCGTGATGGGGCTGCGGGCCCTTGCGCACCAGCTTCATCATGTAGCCGATGCCCACCGCGAACACCGAGAAGTAGATCGCCACGAACAGCGCCAGGGAGATGCTCAGTTGCGCCACGCTGTGGTTGGACGCGGCGTCGCTGGTGCGCAGCAGGCCGTACACCACCCAGGGCTGGCGCCCGACTTCGGTGGTGATCCAGCCCGCCAGCAGGGCGATCAGGCCGCTGGGGCCCATCCACAGCACCAGGCGCAGGAACAGGCGATTGCGGTACAGCGCGCCGTTGCGCCGCAGCAGCAGGCCCAGCAGGCCGGTGAGGATCATCAACATGCCCAGGCCGGCCATGATGCGGAAGCTGAAGAACACGATGGCCGAGTTGGGCCGGTCTGCCCTGGGGAAGCTCTTGAGCGCGGGGATCTGCTTGTCCAGGCTGTGGGTCAGGATCAGGCTGCCCAGGTAGGGCACTTCCACGGCGTAGTCGGTTTTCTCCGTGTCCATATTGGGAATGCCGAACAGCACCAGGGGCGACGGCTCGTTGCCGTGGTTTTCCCAGTGGCCTTCGATGGCGGCGATCTTCGCCGGTTGATGTTCCAGGGTGTTGAGGCCATGGGCGTCACCGACTACCGCCTGGATCGGCGCCACGATCAGCGCCATCCACAGCGCCATCGACAGCATCTTGCGTACCGGCGGCGTGTGGTTGCCCCGCAGCAGGTGCCAGGCGGCGCTGGACCCGACGAAGAACGCCGTGGCGACAAAGGCGGCGATCGCCATGTGCATCAGGCGGAAGGGGAACGACGGGTTGAACACGATCGCCAGCCAGTCCATGGGCATGATTCGCCCGTCGACGATGGAAAAGCCCTGGGGCGTCTGCATCCAGCTGTTGGAAGCGAGGATCCAGAAGGTCGAGATCAGGGTGCCGATGGCCACCATCACCGTGGCGAAAAAATGCAGCCCGCGGCCGACCCGGTTCCAGCCGAACAGCATGACCCCGAGAAAGCCCGCCTCGAGGAAGAACGCGGTGAGCACCTCGTAGGTCAGCAAGGGCCCGGTGATGCTTCCGGCAAAGTCCGAGAAACGACTCCAGTTGGTGCCGAACTCATAGGCCATGACCAGGCCGGAAACCACGCCCATGCCGAAGTTGACGGCGAAGATCTTCGACCAGAAGTGATACAGGTCCTTGTAGGTGTTGTTGTGGGTCTTGAGCCACAGGCCTTCGAGCACCGCCAGGAAACTGGCCAGGCCGATGGTGATGGCGGGAAAGATGATGTGGAACGAAACCGTGAACGCAAACTGGATGCGTGCCAGGTCGAGCGCCTGTAGATGAAACATGACGAAACCCTCGTGATGGCTGGTGGCCGTGCAGGTGCCGTGCGGCCGCCGCGAACCTGGGTTCGCGGCGCACCGAAGGAGGCTGCGCGGGGCGGGCTGGAGCGGCGTCTTGGCCGCCCCGGCCGGATCAAACGCCGACGGACTGGATCAGGTTGCTGGCCGCCGCCGGCTCCAGGCGGATGGCGATGAACTTGGACGTCGGCGTGTAGGTGCGGTCGCCATAGCTTTCCAGGGGCACCAGGGGGTTGGTCTCCGGGTAGTAGGCGGCAGACTGGCCGGCGGGAATGTCGTAGGCGATCAGGGTGAAACCGCTGACCCTACGCTCGCGGCCGTCATCCCACAGCGAGACGATGTCGACCTTCTGTCCCGGTTCGAAGCCCAGCTGGCGAATGTCCTGCTCGTTGGCGAACAGCACTTCGCGCATGCCGTAGACCCCGCGATAGCGGTCGTCCAGGCCATACAGGGTGGTGTTGTACTGGTCGTGGGAACGCATGGTCTGCAGGATCAGGTCCGGCTTGACCTTGAGCTTGCGCACCCCGGCGCTGACCAGGTGTTCCGGCAGCACGCTGGGAATGAAGCGCGCCTTGCCGGTGGCGGTGTTCCAGCGCCGCTGGCTGGCGTCGTTGCCGAGGTGGAAGCCGCCGGGGTGCAGCAGCTTGAGATTGAAGTCTTCGAACCCGGGAATGGTGTCGGCGATCAGGTCGCGGATGCGCCCGTAGTCTTCCACCACCCACAGCCAGTCGATGGGGCGTGGGCCCAGGGTGGCGTTGGCGATGCCGGCGATGATCGAAGGTTCCGAGCGCAGGTGCGGCGACTTGGGTTTCAGCTGGCCATGGGAGATGTGCACCATGCTGAAGGTGTCTTCCACGGTGATGCCTTGCGGGCCGTTGGCCTGGATATCGATGTCGGTGCGGCCCAGGCACGGCAGGATCAGCGCTTCGCGCCCGGTCACCAGGTGGCTGCGGTTGAGCTTGGTGGCGATGTGCACGGTGAGCTCGCAGTTGCGCAGGGCGGCGTGGGTGCGCGGGGTGTCCGGGGTGGCCTGGGCGAAGTTGCCGCCCAGGCCGATGAACACCTTGGCCCGGCCCTGTTCCATGGCCGAGATCGCCATCACCGTGTTGTGCCCGTGCTCGCGCGGTGGCTTGAAGCCGAAGCGCGCCTCCAGGGCGTCGAGCAGTTCGGTGGGCGCCAGTTCGTTGATGCCCATGGTGCGGTCGCCCTGCACGTTGCTGTGGCCGCGTACCGGCGACAGGCCGGCGCCGGGGCGGCCGATGTTGCCCCGCAGCAACAGCACGTTGATCACTTCCTGGATGGTCGGCACCGAGTGGGTGTGCTGGGTCAGGCCCATGGCCCAGCACATGATGGTGCGCTTGGCCTTGCGGTACATGCGCGCCGCCAGCTCGATGTCGGCCATGCTCAGGCCCGACTGTTCGAGGATATGGTTCCAGGACGTGGCATCGACCTCGGCCAGGTAGCTGTCCAGCCCCGAGGTGTGTTCGGCGATGAAGGCCCGGTCGAACACCGGCTCGCCGTTGCTGGCCAGGGCTTCGCGCTCCCAGCGCAGGAGGAACTTGGCGATGCCGCGAAAGGCCGCCATGTCGCCGCCCAGGGCCGGGCGGAAATAGGCCGAGGAGGTGGGTTCGGAACCGTTGGTGAGCATCTCCAGCGGGTGCTGCGGGTGCTGGAAACGCTCCAGCCCGCGCTCTTTCAGCGGGTTGAAGCAGATCACCTGGGCGCCGCGCTTCACCGCCTCGCGCAGCGGTTCGAGCATCCGCGGGTGGTTGGTGCCGGGGTTCTGGCCGATGACGAAGATCGCGTCGGCTTCTTCCAGGTCATGGAACACCACGGTGCCCTTGCCCACGCCGACGCTTTCGAACATGCCCACGGCGCTGGCCTCGTGGCACATGTTCGAGCAGTCGGGAAAGTTGTTGGTGCCATAGGCGCGCACGAACAGCTGATACAGGTAGGCCGCTTCGTTGCTGGCCCGGCCCGAGGTGTAGAACTCCGCCTGGTTCGGCGAGTCCAGCCCTTTGAGGTGGCTGGCGATCAGCTCAAAGGCTTCGTCCCAGGTGGTTTCCACATAGCGGTCCTGGGTGGCGTCGTAGCGCATCGGGTGGGTCAGGCGGCCCTGGTATTCAAGCCAGTAGTCGCTCTGCGCGGCCAGGGCCGAGACCGTGTACTTGTTGAAGAAGGCCGGGTTGACCAGGCGCCCGGTGGCTTCCCAGTTGACCGCCTTGGCGCCGTTCTCGCAGAACTTGACCATGCCGTTTTCCGGCGACTCGCCCCAGGCGCAGCCCGGGCAGTCGAAGCCGCCGTTCTGGTTGGTCTTGAGCATGGCGCGGATGTTCTTGAAGGCGTTCTCGCTGCCCAGCCAGTTCCTGGTCACCGCGATCAGTGCCCCCCAACCGGCGGCCGCCCCCTTGTAGGGTTTATATCGATCAACTTCGCTCATGATATTTCTCCAATACAGCGCACGCAGGCAACCGCCCGACCAATAATCGATGTCAGTGATTGTTTAACTGCACAGGCTAAATGCGGTTTTGTGGTGAAGCCGTTCAAGTTCGGATCTGCTTGGGGTAACGGAATCACTTATAAGGCCCTTTCTATGGGCCACGAATAAAGCCTATTCGGCGCCTGTATTGGCTGTCTAATCGCAATTAATGACCGGTTGATCGAAAGCCTCTATCAAGTCTTTAACTCGATATGAATCAATGGCTTGTATTTAAATATTCATGTCGGGAGAGGGGGCTTTTTCATCTGATAGATTGCATTGATCAATCGGTTGTTAATAGCGATTGGACGCCACTTTTAATCACTCTTAGTCTTGCCGCCAACAACTTGTTCAATGGCCGTTCATGGCCGCAAAGAATAACTAAGACCCCAGGGTCCTAACCGTCGACAGAGGCTGTGATGTCAGATCAAGTATTGGTGGATGGCTTTGCCCGACGGATCGATTACTTGCGCATGTCGGTGACCGACCGCTGCGATTTGCGCTGCGTGTATTGCATGGCCGAGGACATGCAGTTCCTGCCGCGCCAACGCATCCTGACCCTGGAGGAGCTGTACCAGCTGGCCGCGGGTTTCGTCGCCCTGGGTACGCGCAAGATCCGCCTCACCGGTGGCGAGCCGTTGATCCGTCCCGGGGTGGTGCAACTGTGCCAACGCATCGGGCAATTGCCCGGGTTGCGGGAGCTGTGCATGACCACCAACGGCACGCAGTTGGGCAAGCTCGCCGCACCGTTGTTCGACGCCGGGGTCAAGCGCCTCAATATCAGCCTCGACAGCCTCGACCCGGGGCTGTTTCGCCAGCTGACCCGCACCGGCGAGCTGAGCCAGGTGATCGCCGGCATCGACGCGGCGCTGGCCGCGGGTTTTGTCCGCACCAAGCTCAATTGCGTGGTGATGAAAGGCCGCAACGACCACGAGATCAATCAGCTGGTGGCCTTCGCCATCGACCGCGGCCTGGACCTCTCGTTCATCGAGGAGATGCCCCTGGGCAGCATCAGCGAGCACAGCCGTCGCGACGCGTTCTTTTCCAGCGCCCAGGTCCGCGAGCGGATCGCCGAGCGCTACACCCTGATGGAGTCCGCTGAGTCGACCCAGGGGCCGTCGCGTTACTGGCGCCTGGCCGAGGCGCCGCAGATCCGCCTGGGCTTCATCTCGCCCCACAGCCACAACTTTTGCGGCACCTGCAACCGTGTACGGCTGACGGTGGAAGGGCGCTTGCTGTTGTGCCTGGGCAACGAGCATTCGGTGGACCTCAAGGCCGTGCTGCGGGCCCATCCCGGTGACTCCGAGCGCCTGCGGCGGGCCGTGGTCGAGGCGATGAAACTCAAGCCTTACCGCCACCACTTCGAACTCAACGACGAGGTGCAGGTGGTGCGCTTCATGAACATGACCGGCGGTTGAAGCACCGGTCTTTACCGTTTTCCTTCGTGCACAGGTTTCGCCCCGATGATCGTCAGATCCAAACCCAACCTGATCAGCGTACTGATTTCCCTCAAGGGCTCGATTGCCAAGCGCATCGCCCTGCGCAGCCTGCTGGTGACCCTGCTGGCCTCGGCCATCGTGCTGATCGAGACTCTGCACCCGGCGTACTTTTCCAAGGTCAACGCCACGCCCTTCACCCTGCTCGGCCTGTCGCTGTCGATCTTCATGAGCTTTCGCAACAACGCCTGCTACGACCGCTGGTACGAGGCGCGCAAGGCCCTGGGCACGGTGGTGACCGAGGTGCGCTCGCTGATCCGCGAAACCCAGGTGCTGGAAGAGCCCGGAGCGCGCCGCGCGATCCTCGGCGACCTCTGCGGTTTCGCCCACGCCCTCAAGGCCCGGCTGCGCCAGGAAGATGAACTGGGCGCCGCCGAAACCTGGCTCAGCCAGCTGCCGCCGGCCAATACCAGCAACCTGCCGGACAGTCTCCTGCGCCAGGTGGCGCGCCAGTGTTCGGACCAGGCCCTGGCGGGCCGGATCAGCGAGTGGCGCTACCAGCTGCTGGCCAATCACCTGGCGACGCTGACCGGCGCGCAAACCACCTGCGAGCGGATCAAGGGCACGCCGCTGCCGTTTCCCTACACCCTGCTGCTGCACCGCACCAGCTACATGTTCTGCATCCTCCTGCCCTTTGCCATGGCCGAGCCCCTGGGCTGGCTGACGCCGATTTTCACCGCCATCGTCAGCTACACCTTCTTCGGCCTGGACGCCATTGGCGACGAGCTGGAAGACCCCTTTGGCCACGACGAGAACGACCTGCCGCTGAACGCCATCGTGCGCAACATCGAGCGCGAGATTCTCGAGGCCCAGGGGGCCACCGAACTGCCGCCGGTGCTGTTGCCGGTGGACTATGTCCTGAGCTGAACCACTGTCCTTATCCGAGGTTGCACATGAACCCACTCACTCATCTGGATGCCCAGGGCCGGGCCAGCATGGTGGATGTCACCAGCAAGCCGGCCACCGAGCGCGAGGCCCGGGCCCGGGCCTGGGTGCGCATGCACCCGAGCACCCTGCAACTGATCCAGGACCGGGGGCATCCCAAGGGCGACGTGTTCGCCGTGGCGCGCATCGCCGGGATCATGGCGGCGAAGAAGACCCATGAGCTGATTCCCCTGTGCCACCCGTTGCTGCTCAGCGCTATCCACGTCGAGCTGCAGGCGCTGCCGCCGGACCGGGTGCAGATCACCACCTGCTGCCGGCTCAACGGCGCCACCGGGGTCGAACTGGAAGCCATGACCGCCGCCAGCGTCGCGGCGCTGACGATCTACGACATGTGCAAGGCGGTGGATCGCGGCATGCTCATCGAGGGCCTGCACCTGCTGAGCAAGCAGGGCGGCAAGTCAGGGGTTTTCATCGCAGGAGACGCACCATGATTCTGGTCAATTACTTTGCCCGCTATCGCGAACAACTGGGCAGCGGCGGTGAGAAGCTGCCGCTGGACGCCGGCTTGCGCACCGTCGATGACCTGCGTCGGCGGCTGATGGCCCGGGGTGAAACCTGGGCCGCGGTGCTGGGGGAGAACAGCCTGATGTGCGCGCTGAACCAGGACCTGTGCAAGCTCGACGCGGTGATCGAGGACTTCGATGAAATCGCCTTCTTTCCCCAAGTGACCGGGGGCTGAGGCATGGACATTCAGGTGCAGACCCAGGCCTTCAACCTGGATCAACTCAATGCCGGGCTGCAGGCCGGCGACTCCAGTGTCGGTGGCGTAGTGACCTTCGTTGGCTATGTGCGCGACCTCAACCTGGGGGAGGCGGTACAGAGCCTGTTCCTGGAGCACTACCCGGGCATGACCGAACGCTCGCTGCAGGGCATCGTGCAACAGGCCCAGGCGCGCTGGCCGCTGAACCGGGTGCGCCTGGTGCATCGGGTCGGGTGGCTGCAGGTGGGCGAGCCCATCGTCTTCGTCGGCGTGGCCAGTGCCCATCGGCAAGCGGCGTTCGAGGCCTGTGCCTTCATCATGGATTACCTGAAGACCCGGGCGCCGTTCTGGAAGCGCGAAGTCACCCCTGGCGGCGAACGCTGGATCGACGGGCGCGAGAGCGACCGGCAAGCCGCTCAACGCTGGGGCCAGCCCTGAAGGGCTGCCGAAAGCGGTCGTACAAAGCCAGTGGCGAGCGAGCTTGCTGGCGCTGGAAGGCGCAGCCTTCCCAGGGCCTGAATCCGTGGTCTGTCAGGTGGATCGCGGATTCAGTGTTGGCGGCCGCTGCGCGCCCGAGCGGGAGCGAGCTCCCTCGCCACTTCAGATCGGGCTGTAGATCCGCGGAGCATTGCGATGGGGCACGTGGATCAGGTTCAGGTGGTGTTTGTTGGCCCATTGCACGGTCAGTGCGGTGGGTGCCGAGAGGCTGACCAGGGTGCCGAGGCGCGCGCGCACGGCTTTGTGGATCAGTTCCAGGCTGCAGCGGCTGGTGACCACGGTGAAGCCCTGGCGACCGTCGATCCCGGCGTTCAACAGCGCGCCGATCAGCTTGTCCAGGGCGTTGTGACGGCCGATGTCTTCCTGACACAGGCGCACCTCGCCCTGTGCGTCGAAGTACAGCGCTGCATGCAGGGCGCCGCTGCTGCGGGCCATGTGCTGGGCCTGTTCGATGCGCTCGCGCAGGCCCTGCAGGTGCTCGGCCGGGGGCAGGGGCGAAGGTTCGAGGATCTGCAGTTGTGGCAGCGCCTGTTCCAGGGCTTCGACGCCGCATAATCCGCAGCCGCTGGTCCCGGCCATCTGCCGACGATGGTCCTTGAGGGCCCAGAAGGCCCGGCTGGAAATCTGCACGTCGGCCTGGCAGGCCTGGGGAAAGTGGCTGAGGCGGATATCGTAGATTTCGCTGAGGTCGCTGACGATGTCGTTGGTGATGCTGAAGCCGCGAATGAAGTCTTCCAGGTTGCCGGGGGACACCATCATCACCGCCTGGCTCAGGCCGTTGTAGGTGATCGCCAGGGCGATCTCGGCGGCCAGCGGCGCCTCGGCCACCACGCCGTCGGGGCCGTATTCGCGATAGGCCACGCGCTGCGGCGCCGGCGCCGGCGCGTTGGCTTCGGGTTGTTGCTCCGGTTGCTCGATCCGGCACACCATGACTACACCTCGATACAGTCGATTCGCCCCGGGCCATGGGCGGCCCGGGGCATTCATTCAGTCTTTGAGCGCAAACAGCTTCCTGGCTTCGGCGAAGCATTTTTCGGCAATCGCCGAGCGCGGCTCGGTCTTGCGCATCACCAGCCCCAGGGGCGCCAGCACGCTGGCATCCGGCAGCTGGATAAAGGCCAGGTTGTCGATGGGCGAATCCAGGCCGCTGTCCAGGGGCATGATCGAGCAGCAGAAGCCCTCGTGGATCGCCTGGAACAGCTGGTAGGTGGAATCGCTTTCCAGGATCGGCGTCGGGTTCAGGCCACGGCTGCGGAAGCTCAGGTCGATGGACTTGCGATAGTGCATGCCGGTGCTGAGCATGCCCAGGGGCAACTCGGCGGCGTCTTCCCAGCTCATCTCGCTGCCTTCGAAATGGAAGTGCCGGGTGTCGTAGAGCAGGCCGACCCGGGTCTCGCCGATCTCGAAGAAGTCCAGGTAGTTGGGGTTGACGTGGTCCAGGTAGCAGACCCCGAGGTCCAGCTGGTTGTTGCCGATGTCCTCGATGATCCGGTCGGAACTGGCGGACGACAGGCTGAACTTGAGCTCGGGAAAGCTCGCCGAAAGCTTCTGCACATAGCTGATGGGGTTGAAGCCGCTCAGCGGCACCAGGCCCAGGCGCAGGTTACCCACCAGTTGCCCGCGGCAGGCGGCGGCCTCGGCGAACAGCCCGTCATGGGCCGCCAGCAGGGTCTTGGCCCAGGCCAGGACCCGCTCGCCGGCCTCGGTGAAACCTTCGAAACGCTGGCCGCGGGTCACCAGGATCAGGTCCAGTTCGTCCTCCAGGTTGCGCAGGCGCATGGACAGGGTCGGCTGGGTGATGTGGCAGCGCGCGGCAGCCTGGCCAAAGTGCCGGGTCTGCTCCAGGGCGATCAGAAACTTGAGTTGCTTGATGTCCACAATGGCACCTGTGGTGAAGGGAATCGGAGTCAGTATTAACGCAGGAGTCCGGTCCGTGGAAAGACGTTCAATCCTCCCGGGCCGAACCCTCGGGGCACACCGTCGGCGTTCAAGCCAAGGGCCCGGGGTCTGTTTCAGACAGTAGTTCAGGGGTGTTGAAGTTGCTCAGCCGCGGATCGTCGGCGGCGCAGGCCAGAGGCTTCAGACCGTGGGCGGCGAGGGCCCGCAGCAGGCTGCGCTCGCCGCGCTCCCAGGCGGCGCGCAAGTCGGCTGCCAGGGCCGTGGGTATCAGGCTGAACATGGGTTGCCACTGTCCGTCCTGCTGCACCATCAACGGGCCGGGGCTGTCCGCCGGGCGGGCATCCAGCAGCGCCTGGATCAGCGCGCCGTCGATCCGCGGCGCGTCGCAGGCCAGCACCAGCAGCCAGGGGTGCCGGGCCACTGCCAGGCCCGCCAGCACGCCGGCCATGGGGCCGGGAAAATCCGCCTGCTCATCCGCCACCAGGCGATCGGCATAGGGCCGGTACTGCTCGGCGTTGCGGTTGCAGGAAATGATCAGGTCATCGCTGAAGGGCCGCACCGTGGCCTGTACATGGGCAATCAAGGGCCGGCCCTGCCAGGCCACCAGGCCCTTGTCGCGACCGCCCATGCGCGCGCCGCGTCCCCCCGCCAGCAGCAGGATCGAGCAGGGTGCGCAGAGGGTCGGGGCAGGGCGGGTCGGGGTCATGTTCGGGTGCATATCCGGTGGGTGGCGCAAACCATCGCATTGTCTTTCGAGCACGTCCAATCGCAAGTATCGAATGGCTGATCGATCCGGCTTATCGGACGGGCCGCCAGGTCCCGGCGACGATAGAGCGGATCGATAATCCGGTCAGCCAGAACGATTAGACAGCCGCGCTTTGGCGCCCTTAGCCTGAGCCCATGGTTTTTATCTTGCCGGTCGGAGAATGATATGAGCGTGAAGTCGGATGCGTTGTTTGTACCCTTGAACATAGCCGTGCTGACAGTCAGCGATACCCGGGAATACGCCACGGACACCTCCGGGCAACTGCTGGTCAGTCGCCTGCTGGAAGCCGGTCACACCCTGAGCGAGCGCAACCTGCTCAAGGACGACCTGTACAAGATCCGCGCCCAGGTGGCGACCTGGATCGCCGACGAGCGCATCCAGGTGGTGCTGATCACCGGCGGCACCGGCTTCACCGGCCGCGACAGCACCCCGGAAGCCGTGAGCTGCCTGCTGGACAAGCACATCGACGGTTTCGGCGAGCTGTTCCGCGCCATCTCGATTCTCGATATCGGCACCTCCACGGTGCAGAGCCGGGCCCTGGCCGGACTGGCCAACGGCACTCTGGTGTGCTGCCTGCCGGGCTCCACCGGGGCCTGCCGCACCGCCTGGGAAGGCATCCTCGCCGAGCAGTTGGATGCCCGCCATCGGCCGTGCAATTTCGTGCCGCACCTCAAGCCGGTGCAGGCCTGCGAGTCGCGGGGATGAGCCAGGGTTGCCTGATGCCGCTGGAAGATGCCTTGGCCAGCCTGCTGGCCATGGCCGATGCCCAGCGCCTGCCGGAGAGTGAAACCCTCGCCGTGGATGAAGCCCGGCAACGGGTGCTGGCCACTGACCTGGTGGCAACCCTGGACCTGCCGCCCTGGCCCAACAGCGCCATGGACGGCTACGCCCTGAACCTGCAGCACTGGGATGGCCAGCCACTGCCGGTGTCGCAGACGATCTTCGCCGGGCAGCCCGGCGACCCCTTGCCGCCGGGCAGCTGTGCGCGGATTTTCACCGGCGCGCCGCTGCCGGCCGGCGCCGATTGCGTGGAGATGCAGGAGAACGTCGAGCTGCTGGAGGATGGCCGGGTGCGTTTCACCCAGACCCTGAAACCGGGGCAGAACATCCGCCCCCAGGGCCAGGAAAACCGTGTCGGCCAGGTGCTGTTGCAGGCCGGCAAGCGCCTGGGACCTTTCGAACTGGCGGTGGCCGCGGCCCAGGGCTGCACCGAGCTGCATGTGGTGCGCCGTCCGCGGGTGGCGTTGCTGTCCACCGGTGATGAGCTGCTGGAGCCGGGCACGCCGATGCGCCCCGGTTGCATCTACAACAGCAACCGCACCTTGCTCCGCCACTGGCTCGACAGCCTGGGTTGCGAGGTCATCGACGCCGGGATTCTGCCCGACCAGCCGCAGCAGACCCGGCTGCGGCTGGAGCAGTTGCAGCACGGCGCGGACTTGATCCTGAGCACCGGCGGCGTCTCGGCGGGGGACGCCGACTGCCTGGGCCAGGTGCTGCGCAGCAACGGTCGGCCGCTGTTCTGGAAGCTCGCGATCAAGCCCGGCAAGCCGCTGACCGTGGGCCACTTTGGCCAGGTGCCGATGATCGGCCTGCCGGGCAACCCGGCCTCGGCGTTGGTGACCTTCGGCCTGCTGGCCCGGGCCTACCTGCTGCGGATCCAAGGGGTGCAGGAGGTGGCGCCGCTGAGCGTCGAGGTGCCGGTGGCCTTCGCCTGGCCCAAGGCCAGCAGCCGCCGGGAATACCTGCGGGCGCGCCTGGAACAGGGGCGTGCCGTGCTCTATCCGAACCAGAGCTCCGGGGTGCTGCTGGGGGCTAGCTGGGCCGATGGCCTGGTGGAGGTGCTTGAGGGCCATACCCTGCAAGTGGGCGATCCGGCACGTTTCATTCCCTTCAGCGAGCTGTTCTAGGCTCTGTGCGAAAAGTTTTGAGACGAAGGTCAGGCAAGGCGAAAACGGTCGAGGAAGCGGAGTTTACGGGTTGTAAATGAGCATTCCGAGACCGTTTTCAACGCAGCATCACCGAGTATCAAGGCTTTTCGTACAAAGCCAAGGGCCTAGATCTTCCAATGCCGGGCGCTCTTGCCCAGGCGCTGGCGCATCTCGCCCAGGGTCGCCGCCAGCTGCCGAGTTAGCAGCCGGTAGCCATCCAGGGCCGAATACACCGGCGCTTCCAGGGCGTTCTCGGGGCTGCCTTCCACGGCTTTTTCCAGGCGCTGGGTGACCCCTGTTTGCAGGGCCCGGGCCATGCCGATCAGTTGCACGCGAATCTGCCGGTGCTCGGCCTTGAGCGCCAGTTGCATCTGCGCCATGGCCTGCCGGTCGCTGGCGTCGGGGCGGGTGTTGCCGAGGATCTCCAGGGTGCTGATGCACATCCGCAGGTTGCGCTGGATGGCGTCCAGTTCGGTCATGGAGATGCGCACTTCCTTGGACACCGACGGCATCAGCGAACGCAGTTGCAGCATGGCGGCGTTGACCCGGCCCAGCAGCTTGAGGTGTTCGTCGTCGGTTACCGACTGGCCCTGGACGATCCGTCCGTACAGCTGGGCGCAGTCGCGCAGGGCGCTGGCCAGGTTGTAGCGCCAGGAGTACACCGCGTACAGCGGAATGGCGAAGGAAAACGCCAGGGCCAGGGCAATGCCGATGAGGATGTCCACCGCGCGCCACAGGCCGTCGCTGACCTGGTTGTCACCGTGGCCTGCGACGATGAACACGGTGATCGCCGCCAGCAGCGCGGTGTAGCCGCCCTTGCCGATGGCGTGATAGGAAAAGTAGCCGCAGACCGCCGACATCCCCAGGTAGGTCAGCCAGGGCTGGCCGAAGTACGCCTGCTGCACCACCAGCACCAGGCCGACCCCGGCGCCCACCAGGGTGCCGATGGCCCGCTCGGCGGCTTTCTTGCCGATGTTGCCGTGGTGCTGCAGGCCGCCGATCACCACCAGCATGGTCACCGAGGCCCATTCACCGTGGGGCAGGTTGAGGCCGGTGGTCAGGAGGATGGTGGCGATCAGGCCGAGGGCGACCCGCACCGCGTGGATCAGCCGGGCGTGACGGTAGCGCCGGTACGGGTCCAGCACGGGACGCAGCAGGCGGCGCAGCAAGGGGGGCAGGGTGATGCCCCGCAGGAAGTTGAACGGGCCCAGACAGGTTTCTCCCAGTGGTTCGAGTGGTTGCCGCAGTGGCCGGGACTCGCCGCGTGGCGAGCCCCGGCAGGGTGCTTCAGAAAATGTAGTCGGTGGTCAGGAAGCTGGAGTCGCGGTTGCGGATGATGTCACTGATCAGCGCTTTGTTGCGCTCCTGGAACTTGGTCGCCACCAGGGTACGGATCGAGAAGGTGCGCAGCGCATCATGCACCGACAGCGTGCCCTCGGCGGAGTTCTTGCGACCGTTGAAGGGGAAGGTGTCCGGGCCGCGCTGGCACTGGGCGTTGATGTTGATCCGCCCGACCTGGTTGGCGAAGGTGTCCACCAGCCGGCCGATCACCGCCGGGTCGCTGCCGAACAGGCTCAGTTGCTGGCCGAAGTCCGATTCCAGGACGTAGTCGATCACCGTGTCCAGATCGTTGTAGGGCACGATCGGCACCACCGGGCCGAACTGTTCCTCGTGGTAGACGCGCATCTGCGGGGTCACCGGGTACAGCAGCGCCGGGTAGAAGAACGACGCCCGCGACTCGCCACCGTGAGGGTTCACCACTTGGGCGCCGTGGGCCTGGGCATCGGCCACCAGGGCGTGCAGGTAGTCGACCTTGGTGTTTTCCGGCAGCGGCGTCAGGGCCACCCCGGGTTCCCAGGGCATGCCCGGCTTGAGGGCCGAGAGCTTGGCGTTGAACTGTTCGATGAAGCGCTCGACCACGGTTTCGTGGACAAACAGGATCTTCAGCGCGGTGCAGCGCTGGCCATTGAACGACAGCGCGCCGGTGACGGCCTCGCTGACCGCGTTGTCCAGGTCGGCGTCGGGCAGCACGATCCCCGGGTTCTTCGCGTCCAGGCCCAGGGCCGCGCGCAGGCGATGGGGCTTGGGGTGGAGCTTCTTCAGGTCGCTGGCGGCCTTGTTGGTGCCGATGAAGGCGAAGATGTCGATCTTGCCGCTGGCCATCAGCGCGCTGACGGTCTCGCGGCCGCTGCCGTAGATGACGTTGATCACCCCGGCCGGGAAGCTGTCGCGGAAGGCTTCGAGCAGCGGGCGGATCAGCAGCACGCCGAGCTTGGCCGGCTTGAACACCACGGTGTTGCCCATGATCAGCGCCGGGATCAGGGTGGTGAAGGTTTCGTTCAGCGGGTAGTTGTAGGGCCCCATGCACAGGGCCACGCCCAGGGGCACCCGGCGGATCTGGCCGAGGGTGTCTTGCTCCAGTTCGAAGCGACTGGAGCGCCGGTCCAGTTCCTTGAGCGCACCGATGGTGTCGACGATGTAGTCGCAGGTGCGGTCGAACTCTTTCTCCGAATCCTTGAGGTTCTTGCCGATTTCCCACATCAGCAGCCTGACCACCGCCGTGCGCTGTTCACGCATGCGCGCCAGGAAGGCTTCCACGTGCTGGATGCGCTCGGCCACGCGCATCGTCGGCCAGATGCCCTGGCCACGGTCGTAGGCGCGCACGGCGGCGTCCAGGGCGGTGAGGGCGGTGTCGGCGTCCAGCAGCGGGGTGCTGCCGAGGATCACTTGCCGGTCGCCGTCGGCGCCGCTCAGGTAGATCGGGCTGCGGACCTGGGCCAGGGGGCCGTTCCAGGTGCGCAGCTCGCCGTCCACCAGGTAGTCGCGCTGCTCCACCGGATCGGGCAGGCGATAGGCTTCGGGGATGTCGGTGGCAGCGGGAAACAGGTTGGTGAGGACATTGGCTGTGGTCATGACTCTACCCCGTGTTGGAAATGGCGGCGGCGCGGATGACAGTGGCGCCATCGCTCCCAGGTTTATACGCCTGAATGGGCTGCGGTTTTAGCGCTTTGTACGCTCGGGCGCCGGACGCGGCGGCTCATGGCGCAGGACGGCGGGCCGGTGGCGGATCAGCGATCGCGACTTGAGATTAAACGTTTCAGCTTGTGTCGGGCAACAGTCGATTCCGGGTGCGCTGAGGCTGATCTTGCCTGCTGGCTTGCGTCGCTCCGGGCGGCTGATCGCCGCGCCGGCTTCAAGGTCCTCGCCAGCCCTGAGCCAGTGTTCGCCGCCTGGGGCCGCGGCTACCCCGCCGCGGATCGAGGTTGTCTGTCGTTGCCACACCTGCTGTGACGGTTGCAACGCTGACGCCGCGGGCCCACAGCGGTAAACTCCCTCGCCTTTATTCAGGAGTTCCCATGAGTTACTACCAGTCCGGCATCCTCGCTGCCCCCGTTCCATCCCAGGCCCGTCATTTGTTCTTTGCTCTTGAGTCCCTTGAGGCATTGCCCCAGGCCCTCGACCAGTTGCTGGCGCGGGTGGATGGCGCCACGGCGGTGGCGGGTTTTGGCGCCTCGCTGGTCAAGGCCCTGGGTGGCCGGGTGCAAGGGCTCAAGGCGTTCCCGGCACTGACCGGTGTTGGTGTCGACAACCCTTCGACCCAGCATGCGCTGTGGGTCTGGCTGCACGGTGATGATCGCGGCGAGCTGCTGCACCGCAGCAACCAACTGGCGGCGGCCCTGGCCCCGGCCTTGCGCCTGGTGGCGATGAACGAAACCTTCCGCCACAAGACCGGCCATGACCTCACCGGTTACGAAGACGGCACCGAAAACCCTGAGGCTGAAGTCGCCGCGGCCGCCGCACTGGCCGAGGGTGAAGACGGCCTGCGCGGTGGCAGCTTTGCCGCGATCCAGCAGTGGCAGCACGACTTCAAGGGTTTTGCCGCGATGCACCAGCAAGAGCGCGACCACATCATCGGCCGGCGCCTGAGCGACAACGAAGAACTGGACGACGCGCCGGAATCGGCCCACGTCAAGCGCACCGCCCAGGAAAGCTTCACCCCGGAGGCTTTCATGGTGCGCCGTTCGATGCCCTGGATCGAAGGTGAGCAGGGCGGCCTGATGTTCCTCGCCTTCGGTCACAGCCTGAACGCCTTCGAAGTCCAACTGCGACGCATGAGCGGCCTGGAAGACGGCATCGTCGACGGCCTGTACCGCATGAGCCGGCCGCTCACCGGTGGCTATTACTGGTGCCCGCCGCTGCACAACGGCCGGCTCGACCTGCGCGCGCTGCAAGCGGTGAAATGAACACCGAGGCCGGGTCGCTGCGCACCGTGCGCTGGGGCATGATCGGTTGCGGCAGCGTCACCGAGCGCAAGAGCGGCCCGGCCTTCTACAAGGTTCCGGGTTCGGCGCTGGTGGCGGTGATGGGCCGCCGCGCCGAGGCGGTGCGCGACTATGCCCGGCGCCATGGCATCGCCCGCTACTACACCGATGCCCAGGCCCTGATCGACGACCCCGAGGTGGATGCGGTGTACATCGCCACGCCTCCCGACAGCCATTACGCCTACAGCCTGCAAGTGGCCGCCGCCGGCAAGCATTGCTGCGTGGAAAAGCCCATGGCCTTGCATGCCGGGCAGAGCCAGGCCATGCAGCAGGCGTTCCAGCAGGCCGGGCTGCACCTGTTCGTCGCCTATTACCGGCGTTCCCTGCCGCGCTTTGCGCAGGTGCGGCAATGGTTGGCGGATGGACGCATCGGTGAAGTCCGGCACCTGCACTGGAGCCTGAGCAAGCCCGCCTCCGAAGCCGATCGCAGCGGTGCGGCCAACTGGCGTACCGACCCGCGGATTGCCGGTGGCGGTTACTTCGCCGACCTGGCCAGCCATGGCCTGGACCTGTTCCAGTACTTGCTGGGCGATATCGTCGAGGTGGCCGGCATCAGCACCCGTCAGGCCGGGCTGTATGCCGCCGAGGACGCGGTCAGCGCCAGCTGGCGCTTCGCCTGCGGGGCGCTGGGCAGCGGCGCCTGGAACTTCGTCGCCGACCGCCGGCTGGACCGGGTGGAAATCATCGGCAGCCTGGGGCGCATCAGCTTTTCCGTGTTCGACGAGCATCCGCTGCAACTTGAAGCCGAAGAGCCCCTGAGCCTGGTCATCGACCACCCCGAGCACATCCAGTGGCATCACGTGCAGGGCATGAATGCCCATATCCGCGGTGACGCCGTGCACCCGGCCTTGGCCAGCGAAGCGCTGAAGACCGATTGGGTGATGGATCGGATCCTGCAGCGCGGCTGAGCCAGTGGTGCCGCTCTTTCCGGGCTGTTCGCCAGCAAGTCGGCGCGAGGTCTTTCCTTGGAGCTGGCTTGCCGGCGCAGGCGGTCCCGGGACGGGCATCGCCCCGGAGCATTCAAAAGGACTTCTTGACGCTGGCCACCCAGGTGGCGCCGCACAGGTCGCTGAAGCCGTAGTTGCTGGTGCACTGGCTGCGGGACAGATCGGTGCCGATGTAGCTCAGGCCCAGTTCCAGCCCGGCCATGTCCCGGGTCAGTTTGGCCTCCCACTCGCGGTAGCTGTCATCGCTCTGGCCCGAGGCGCGGATCAGTCGTGGGTCCTTGAAGTCCATCTCGCCATAGCGCAGGTGCAGCCCCAGCTCCAGCGGCAATCGGGTCTCGTAGCCGAGGTAGCGGTACAGGGTGCTCTGCTGGCTGTCGATGCCGGGGGCATCGTTGGAGTAATAGGCCGCGAGCTTGACCCCGTAAACGCTGAGGATGCCGTACACCTCGCTCTGGTTGAACTGCGCTTCCCGGGGGTAGCTGTACTTCAGGTAGCCCAGGTCCAGGCTCAGGTCCTGGCTGGCCTGCCACAGCCAGCCGCCGTAGTAGTCGACTTCCTGGCGGGTCTTCAGACCGCCACCGAAGTCGACGTTGGAACTCCAGCTGCCCAGGTACAGGCCGCTGCCATGCAGTAGCGTCACGGCGGCCTGGGCTGCGGGGTCGTTCTGGGTCTGGGAGATGCCGCGGGTGCGGTAGTCGCTGGCCAGGGTCAGTTCCAGTTCCACTGTCAGGTCGTCGGTTAGGGGCAGGGCGTGGCTGGCCGGGGGCAGCAGGCACGCGGCGCCCAGGGTGAGCAGGGTTAGGGGCTTCATGGGGATCCCGTTGTTGTGATTGTTATGGGGGGGAAGCGGGCAAGGCGGCGCCGTGCCCCGGCGTCATCAGAGCGCGGGGCAGGCGTTGCAACGGTGGGCGGAGCTCAGAGCGGGCGGTTATAGACCTCGCGACCGGCGAACCAGGTCTGCAGTACCTGGGTTTCATGCAGGGCCTTTTCGTCCACGGCAAACACGTCGCGGTCGAGGACGATGAAGTCGGCCTGCTTGCCGGCCGTCAGTGAGCCGATCTGCTGTTCCAGGCCCAGGGTGCGTGCGGCATTGAGGGTGTAGGCGTAGAACATGGTTTCGCGATCCAGGCGTTCATCAGCATTGAGCACCCCCAGCGGCCCCTGGCGGGTGATGGCCTGGGCCATGGCGTTCCACGGGTTGGGCGAGGACACCGGCCAGTCGCTGGCGCCGGCGATGGTCGCGCCCTGCTTGAGCAGCGAGTGCGCCGGGTACTGGTAGCGGAACGCCAGGGCGCTGACGTAGGGCTTGATCATGTTCGTGGTGTAGTCGTCGGCCGAAGCCCAGAGCAGTTGCATCGAAGCCACCACGTTGAGCGGCTTGAAACGGGCGAATTCCTTGGGGTTGACCATCTGCAGGTGGGTGATGGAGTGGCTGATGCCGCTCTGACGATCCTGGCGTGCCTGCTCGATGCCGTTCAGCGATTCGCGCACCGCGCGGTCGCCGATGGCGTGGATGTGGACCAGCCAGCCGCGCTGGTCGATGGCACTGACCAACTCGCCGAAGTGCGCCGGGTCGATCAGCAGTTCGCCGGGTTTGTGGGAGTTGTTGTAGGGCTCGATCATCGCCGCGCTCTGGGCCGGGTATTCGATCACCCCGTCGGCGAAGATCTTGATCCCCGGCAGGGTCAGGTTGGGAATGCCCTGGAACTGCTGGCGCACCTTGTCCAGGGTGTCGAGGTCGGCGGGACGGCTACGGGGGTTGGCCACCAGCAGTGCGGCGATGTGGGCGGTCAGCCCGTCGCTTTCGGCCAGGGCCTTGTAGGCCGGCAGCACGCCGACGGAGTGTTCGGTGGGCTTGATGGCGAACACCGCTTCGCCGGGGGCGGCGTTGGCGGCGGGGTCCATCCAGGCGGTAATCCCCAGGCTGTTGTTGTAGTGCAGGGCCGATTGCGCAGCGCGCAGCATCTGCTCCGGGCCCGGCGCCGGCATTTTCGCGGCCACCCGGTCCCAGCCGGCGTCCACCAGGAAACCGTTGGGGCGGCCGTCGGGCAGTTGGCCAATGGTGTTGCGCTCGGCCTCGGGCAGGCTCTTGAGCAGGGCGGCGTCGATTCCGGCGCGCTTTAGCATGAAGTCATTGGCCCAGGCGGTATGGTGATCGCTGCCGGTGAATACCACTGGCACGCCGGCCCATTCACCCTGATTGAAACGCTGGCCCAGAGCCTGGGCCTGGGCCCAGTAGGCCGAGCTCATGCCGGCGATGCTGAGTACGTCGGCATGCCGGGCGCTGCCGTCGTCCCGCCAGGCGCGCAGGCGTTTTTCCAGTTCGTCGAGGCTGACCACTTCGTCCTGCAGGTTGGCGCTGGTCATTTCCAGGCCACCGAAGATCGCATGGGAGTGAGTGTCGATCAGGCCCGGCATCAGGGTCTTGCCCCCCAGGTCGACGACCCGGGTGTGGCTGTCGATCAGTGCCTTGATCTGCGGGTCGCTGCCGGTTCGCAGAATCCTGCCGTTCTCCACCGCCAGGGCCTGGACCTTGGGCTGGGCGCGGTCGGCGGTGAAGATCTGGCCGTTGAGCAGCACCAGGTCGGCAGCGGCCATGGCTTCCAACGAGGCAAAACTCATGGCAGCCAGCAGCAGCGTCGGGGTCAATCTTTTCATTGAACATTTCCTTGTTATTGCGTCTGATCGCCAGATTAGGGGCTGCCCGCAGCGGGCAGAACGGCCGATTCACGAAAAACATTTTTGCCTGGATGGAAAAACCATGGACAAGTGGAGTGCCTTGAAGATGTTCGTGGTCACCGCTCAGTTGGGCAGTTTCAGCCGGGCGGCGGAGCAGTTGGGCAAGACCCCGTCGGCCCTGACCAAGGCGGTCAACCATCTGGAGGCCGAGCTGGGTTCGCGCTTGTTCGAGCGCAGTACCCGGCGCATCGTGCTCACCGAAGTCGGCCGGCTCTACCTGGAGACCGCGCGCCAGGTGCTGCAGCGGCTGGAGGAGGTGGGCGAGGAGGTCGAGCAGTTGCAGCACGGTCTGCGCGGCAACCTCAAGGTCACCGCGCCGCTGGCCTATGGACAGGCGTTTCTCGATCAGGTGTGTGACGGTTTTCTTGAGCAGTACCCGCAGATCAATCTGCAGGTGG
This sequence comes from Pseudomonas saponiphila, assembly GCF_900105185.1. Classification (NCBI taxonomy): domain Bacteria; kingdom Pseudomonadati; phylum Pseudomonadota; class Gammaproteobacteria; order Pseudomonadales; family Pseudomonadaceae; genus Pseudomonas; species Pseudomonas saponiphila. The sequence continues at coordinate 2,459,354 of NZ_FNTJ01000001.1, forward strand.
ACCTGTGCGACGAGTTCGTCAACCTGCTGGAAAGCGGCTACGACCTGGCCCTGCGCGAAGGCCATGACGACCTGCCGGGGCTGATTGCCCGGGTGGTCGGGAGCAACCGCCTGGCCCTGTGCGCCAGCCCGGTCTACCTGGCGCGCAAGGGCCGGCCGGTGAACCCGCAGACCCTGGAAGAGCATGAATGGCTGCTGTATCGCCACCCCTTGCTCAGCCGGGAGTTCTGGTGGGTCGAGCGCGATGGCCAGCGCCTGAGCCTGCCCCAGCCCCAGGCGCCACGCCTGCGCAGTGACAATTACGACCTGCTGCTGGCCAATGCCCTGGCCGGGCGCGGCCTGCTGCACACTCCGCTGTGGAGCGCCGCGCCGTACCTGGCTGACGGGCGTCTGGTGCAGGTCATGGCCGACTATGAGATCGACCCGGACAGCTTCGGTCCGCACATCCTCGCGGTGTACCCCAGCCACCGGCGGGCGACCGCCAAGGTGCAGGCGTTCATCGACTATGTCGGCGGCTTTCTGGCCCGCCACGGACTGGACTGATTGGCGGTTCTTGTCAGATAAATCCGAGAGGAGTACAAATGTACTCCATGACGACTTTATCTCCCCGCCGCAGCGCCATCCTGACCTTTATCCGCGAGCGCATCGCCGATCACGGCCAGCCCCCGAGCCTCGCTGAAATCAGCGAGGCTTTTGGTTTCGCCTCGCGCAGCGTGGCGCGCAAGCATGTGCTGGCGCTGACCCAGGCCGGGTTCATCGAGGTCAACCCGCATCAGGCCCGGGGCATTCGCCTGCTCAACCAGCCACGGCGCCCCGAGCTGCTGGAAATACCGGTGCTGGGGCGGGTCGCCGCCGGTGCGCCGATTGGCGTCGATGCAGAAATCCACGGTCAGTTGTGGCTGGACCCGGGGATGTTCTCCCGCACTCCGGATTACCTGCTGCGGGTCCAGGGCGACTCGATGATCGATGACGGCATTCTCGACGGCGATCTGGTGGCGGTGCGCCGCAGCAGCGAGGTGCGCAACGGCCAGACCGTGATCGCTCGCCTGGATGGCGAGGTGACCATCAAGCGTTTCGAGCGCAAGGGCCAGGGCATCCGCCTGCTGCCGCGCAACCCGGCCTACCAGCCGATCGAGGTCAGCGCCGAGCACGAGCTGTTTATCGAGGGCGTGTTCTGCGGCCTGGTGAGGCCAGGCTGATGGGCGCCGTGGTCGCACTGGATACCCTGTTCAATGGCGGACGGGTATGGAAAGGCCGCCCGGCGGCCGCGCCGGTCAGCCTGCACCCGACGGGGCATGCCGCTCTGGATGCGGTGCTGCCCACGGGCGGTTGGCCGGAGGCTGCGCTGACGGAAATCCTCATCGCCGCCCAGGGCCTGGGCGAGCTGCAGTTGCTGTGGCCGAGCCTGGCGCGGCTGACCGCGGCGGGGGAGCGGGTGGTGTTGGTGGCGCCACCGTTCGTGCCCTATCCCCAGGCCTGGCAGAACGCCGGGGTGGATGTGCGCCAGTTGTCGATCATCCAGGCCGGGGAGCGCGATGCCCTGTGGGCCGCCGAGCAGTGCCTGCGTTCCGGCAGTTGCGGCGCGGTGCTGTGCTGGCCGCGGCAGGTCGACGATCGCGCCCTGCGGCGCCTGCAGGTGGCGGCGGAAAGTGGCCAGACCCTGGCCTTCGCCTATCGGCCCCTGGAGGCTGCGCACAACCCGTCGCCGGCGGCCCTGAGGATCAGCGTGCAGGGCCGCCCTGTGCAGTTGCGGGTGCTCAAGTGCCGGGGCGGGCTGGCCCATCCGGCGCCTATTGCCTGGCCCGCCGGGCACTGAGGTTGGCATGCGCTGGGTGTGTATCCTGTTCCCGCAATTGGCGCTGGACGCGGTGTTGCGTCAGCGCGCCGAACCCGAGGCGCCCCTGGCGCTGCTCAGTGGCACCCCGCAGCGCCGGGTGATCCAGGCGGTGAACGGCGCCGCCCGCGAGCTGGGCCTGCGCCCCGGGCAATCGCTGACTGCCGCCCAGGCCCTGACCAAAGCCTTTGCCAGCGCCGAATACGACCCCCGGCAGATCGAGCACTGGCAGCAGTTTCTCGCCGCCTGGGCCTATGGCTTCAGTTCCCAGGTCAGCGTGGCCTACCCGCGTACCCTGGTGCTGGAGATCGAATCCAGCCTGGGCCTGTTCGGCCCCTGGCCGCAACTGGAGGCGCGGTTGCGCCGAGAGTTGCAGGCCCTGGGCTTTCGCCATCGGATCGTTGCCGCGCCCAATCCGGCGGCGGCCCGGGTCCTGGCCAATGCCTATGACGGCTTGGCGGTGGCCGACGGCGAGGCTTTGCTCCAGGCCCTGGAGTGCATGCCCATCGAGCGTCTGGGGCTGGCCCCGGAGCAGGCCACGGCCCTGTCGCGCATGGGGGTGCGCAGCTTCCAGCAACTGCGGGAGCTGCCCCGGCCCAGCCTGGCCCGGCGTTTTGACGGCCGCTTGCTCAAGCACCTGGATACCCTGCTCGGCGAGCGTCCGCTGGGGCTGGCGTTCTATCAGCCGCCGGACCGTTTCGACCTGCGCATCGAGCTGAATTTCGATGTGCTGTCGCACCAGGCGCTGCTGTTTCCCCTGCGCCGGCTGACCGCCGACCTGGCGGCCTTTCTCTGTGGTCGCGACAGCGGGGTGCAGCGCTTTGCCCTGCACCTGGAACACGCCGAAGGCGCCGACACCCTGATCCCGGTGGGGCTGCTCAGCGCCGAGCGCGACCCGGCGATGCTGTTCGAATTGGCCCGCGGGCGCCTGGAGCAGATCCAGGTGCCGGCGCCGGTGCGCAACCTGCGGCTGGTGGCCGAGGACCTGCCGCTGTTCGTGCCCCGGCACACGGAATTGTTCGATGAGCGCCCGCAGCAGAACCTGCCCTGGGAGCAGTTGCGCGAACGCCTGCGGGCGCGCCTGGGGGATGACGCGGTGCAGGGCCTGGGGTATCGCGCCGATCATCGACCGGAGCGCAGTTGGCAACCCCAGGCCGACCCGCAGCCGTGCCCGGCCAACCCCGGGCTGCGCCGCCCCGGCTGGCTGTTCAGCGAAGTGCAGCCCTTGAACGAAGGCAGCGTGCGGATTCTCATGGGCCCGGAGCGCATCGAGTCCGGCTGGTGGGACGGCGCCGACGTACGCCGCGACTACTATTTGATCGAAACCGCGGCCGGCCAGCAGGGCTGGGCCTATCGTCAGGTGGGCGAACCCGGGCCCTTGCTCCTGCAAGGCTGGTTCGCATGAGCGCTTACGCCGAGCTGCACTGCCTGTCCAACTTCAGTTTCCAGCGCGGCGCCTCCAGTGCCGCCGAGTTGTTCCAGCGCGCCAAGGCCCTGGGCTACCAGGCCCTGGCGATCACCGACGAATGCACCCTGGCGGGAATCGTCCGTGCCTGGCAGGCCTCCCGCGACAGCGGCCTGAAGCTGATCGTCGGCAGCGAAATGCAGGTCGAGGACGGCCCGCGACTGGTGCTGCTGGTGGAGGACCTGGCGGGTTACCAGGGCCTGTGCCGGTTGATCACCCGGGCCCGGCGCCGGGCCGAGAAGGGTAGTTATCGTCTGCTGCGCGAGGACTTCGCCGAGCCCTTGCCGGGGCTGCTGGCCCTGTGGCTGACGGGCGCCGGCGAGCCGCTGGCCCAGGGCCGCTGGTTGCAGCAGGTGTTCGCCGAGCGCCTGTGGCTGGCGCTGGAGCTGCATTGCGGCCAGGACGATGCCCGGCACCTGCAACAGCGGCTGGCCCTGGCCCGGCAACTGGGGCTGCCGGCCGTGGCCTGTGGCGATGTGCACATGCACGTGCGCGGGCGCCGGGCGCTGCAGGACACCATGACCGCGATCCGCCATCACCTGCCGGTGGCCGAGGCCGGGCAACGCCTGTTTGCCAACGGCGAGCGTCACCTGCGCCCCATCGAGGTGCTGCAAGGCCTGTACCCGCAAGTCCTGCTCGACGAATCGCTGGCCATCGCCGGGCGTTGCGTTTTCGACCTCGGCCAACTGCGCTACCAATACCCCCGGGAGCTGGTGCCCGAGGGGCATGACGCCGGGTCCTGGCTGCGGCTGCTGACCCAGCGCGGCATTCTGCGCCGCTGGCCCGCCGGGGCCCGGGTCGAGGTACTGCAGCAGATCGAGCATGAGCTGAAGTTGATCGGCGACCTGGGCTACGAGAGTTATTTCCTCACCGTGCACGACATCGTCGACTTCGCCCGGCGCCAGCACATCCTTTGCCAGGGCCGGGGCTCGGCGGCCAACTCGGTGGTGTGTTTCGTCCTCGGCATCACCGAGATCGACCCGGACCGCTCGACCCTGCTGTTCGAGCGCTTTCTGTCCCGCGAGCGCAACGAGCCGCCGGACATCGACGTCGACTTCGAACACGAGCGCCGCGAAGAGGTGCTGCAGTACGTGTTCCAGCGTTACGGCCGGCACCGCGCGGCGCTGACCGCGGTGGTCAGCACCTACCACGGCGCCGGGGCGGTGCGCGATGTGGCCAAGGCCCTGGGCCTGCCGCCGGATCAGGTCAACGCCCTGGCCGACTGCTGCGGCCACTGGAGCGACACCCCGCCCAGCGTCGAGCGCTTGCAGGAGGTCGGCTTCGACCCCGAGAGCCCGGTGCTGCGCCGGGTCCTGAGCCTGACCGGGCAATTGATCGGCTTTCCCCGGCACTTGTCCCAGCACCCCGGCGGCTTCGTGATTTCCGAGCAGCCCCTGGACCAACTGGTGCCGGTGGAGAACGCGACCATGGCCGAGCGCACGGTGATCCAGTGGGACAAGGACGACCTGGACATGGTCGGCCTGCTCAAGGTGGACATCCTCGCCCTGGGCATGCTCAGCGCCATCCGCCGCTGTTTCGACCTGATCCACGGCTACCGCGGCCAGCGCTACAGCCTCACCAGCATTCCGGCCGAAGACCGCGCCACCTACGAAATGATTGGCCGCGCCGACACCATCGGCGTGTTCCAGATCGAGTCCCGGGCGCAGATGTCGATGTTGCCCCGGCTCAGGCCGCAGAACTTCTACGACCTGGTGATCGAGGTGGCCATCGTCCGCCCCGGGCCGATCCAGGGCGGCATGGTTCATCCCTACCTGCGCCGGCGTAACCGTGAAGAGCCGGAAACCTATCCGTCTCCGGAGCTTGAAGGCGTGCTCAAGCGCACCCTGGGGGTGCCGCTGTTTCAGGAACAGGTGATGCAGATCGCGATTGTCGCCGCCGACTACACCCCCGGCGAGGCCGACCAGTTGCGCCGCTCCATGGCCGCCTGGAAGCGCCACGGCGGCCTGGAACCGCACCGCGAACGGCTGCGCCTGGGCATGCGCAAGAACGGCTACAGCGACGCGTTCGCCGCGCAGATCTTCGAGCAGATCAAGGGCTTTGGCAGCTACGGCTTTCCCGAGTCCCATGCCGCCAGCTTTGCCTTGCTGACCTACGCCAGCTGCTGGCTCAAGTGCCACGAACCGGCGGCCTTCGCCTGCGCCCTGATCAACAGCTGGCCCATGGGTTTCTACAGCCCGGACCAGATCCTCCAGGATGCTCGGCGCCACGGCTTGCAGATTTTGCCGGTGGATGTGAGCGCCAGTGACTGGGACTGCAGCCTGGACGCTGAACAGGGCCAGTCCGGGCAGCCGGCCTTGCGCCTGGGGCTGCGCATGATCAAGGGCTTTCGCCAGGAGGATGGCCTGCGCATCGAAAGCGCCCGCCGGCAGCGGGTCTTTGTCGATATTGCCGACTTGGCCGAGCGGGCCCGGCTGGATGTCCGGGCCCAGGAACTGCTGGCGGATGCCGGAGCCCTGCGGGCGCTGGCCGGGGATCGCTACCGGGCGCGCTGGGAAGTGGCCGGGGTGGAGAAGCAACTGGGGCTGTTCGCCGATCTGCCACGCCAGGAGGAGGCCCCGGTGAACCTGCCTCGGCCGAGTGTCGGCGAGGATCTGCAGGCCGATTACCACAGCCTCGGCACCACCCTGGGGCCCCATCCTCTGGCGCTGCTGCGTGCGCAGCTCAAGGCCCGGCGTTGCCGCAGCTCGCGCGAGCTGCTGGCGGTGGAACACGGGCGTTCGGTGAGCGTGGCCGGGCTGGTCACCGGACGCCAGCGTCCGGGTACCGCCAGCGGAGTGACCTTCGTCACCCTGGAAGACGAGTTCGGCAACGTCAACGTGGTGGTCTGGCGCGATCTGGCCGAGCGCCAGCGCCGGGTGCTGGTGGGCTCGCAGTTGCTCAAGGTCGACGGCACCCTGGAAAGCGAGGGTGAAGTGCGCCACCTGATTGCCGGGCGCCTGACGGACCTGAGCCCGCTGCTGGATGGCATCAGCGTGCGCAGTCGGGATTTTCGCTGAGGGATCAGGCACTTGCCGCAAGGGTCGGAGCGACCGCTGAAGCGGCCAGTCAAGAGAATGACGTCAAGCTTTTTTATTCCTTTTCGCAATGATGGCGTTTTGGCATAATCGCCGCCGATGCTGCCCCCTGCATCAAGTTTCACAACGCCCTGACTGCCCTTGCCCAGCCCGCACAGACCGGGTTTCGGAGCGCGTGCGGCAGGGCGAAAGTGCGTTTAATGGATACTCAAAAAGGAACCTGGAGTGAGATTGATCTCGAAGTTGATGTTGTCCGGCGTAGCACTGGCGGTGCTGGCGGGCATGAGCGGTTGCGCCACTGAAAGCTCCCGCGCCTTGCCGGTGGAAAAGGTCCAGAGCGCCAGCCAGGTGTGGACCGGGGCCCGGGTGCCGATGGCGGTGGGCAAGTTCGATAACCGTTCCAGCTACATGCGCGGGATCTTCTCCGACGGCGTCGACCGCCTCGGCGGCCAGGCCAAGACCATCCTCATCACCCACCTGCAGCAGACCAACCGGTTCAACGTGCTGGATCGCGACAACATGGGCGAGATCCAGCAGGAAGCGGCGCTCAAGGGCCAGGCGCAGAAACTCAAGGGCGCGGATTTCGTGGTCACCGGCGACGTCACCGAGTTCGGCCGCAAGGAAACCGGCGACCGCCAGCTGTTCGGCATTCTCGGCCGCGGCAAGACCCAGGTGGCCTACGCCAAGGTGGCGTTGAACATCGTCAACATCAGCACGTCCGAAGTGGTCTATTCGACCCAGGGCGCTGGCGAGTATGCGCTGTCCAACCGTGAAGTGATCGGCTTCGGCGGCACCGCCTCCTACGACTCGACCCTCAACGGCAAGGTGCTGGACCTGGCCATGCGCGAGGCGGTCAACCGCATGGTCGAGGCCATCGACACTGGCGCCTGGAAACCCGGCCGCTGATCAGCACTGCTAACAGGGAGACGAAGCATGTTCAAGACAATCACCGCGCGGCCACTGCTGGCCGGCGCCTTGCTGGGCAGCGTTTTGCTGGCCGGTTGCAGCGGGCCGAAGACGCTGTACCAGTGGGAAACCTACCAGGCCCAGACCTACGAATACTTCAAGGGCGAGGAAGCCCGCGAGGCCCAGGTCGAGGCGCTGGAGCGCGACCTGCAGAAGATCAAGTCCACCGGCAGGGCGGTACCGCCGGGTTACCACGCGCACCTGGGCATGCTCTACGCGGGCCTGGGCAAGGATGACCAGATGGTGCAGCAGTTCAATACCGAGAAGGCGCTGTTCCCCGAGTCTGCCTCGTACATGGACTTTCTGCTGAAAAACGCCAAGCAGGGAGCTGCCCAATGAACTTCACCACCTTGCGCAACCTCCTGGGCCTGTTGGCCGTCAGCCTGCTGGTGGGCTGCGCCGCGCCCAAGACCGTGGACTACTCGGCCTACAAGCAGGCCCGGCCGAAGTCGATCCTGGTGCTGCCGCCGCTCAATGAATCGCCGGACGTCAAGGCCACCTACAGCATGCTGTCCCAGGTGACCTTTCCCCTGGCCGAAGCCGGTTACTACGTGATGCCGATTGCCGTGGTGGATGAAACCTTCCGCCACAACGGCCTGACCACCCCGGCGGACATCCATGGCCTGTCGCCGGCCAAGCTCAACGAGATCTTCGGCGCCGACGCCGGGCTGTACATCACGGTCAAGGAATACGGCACCAGCTACATGCTGATCAGCAGCCAGACGGTGGTCACCGCCACCGCCACCCTGGTGGACCTGAAGACCGGCACCACCCTGTGGACCGGCAGCGCCCGGGCTTCCAGCGAGGAAGGCAACAACGGCAACAACGGTGGCCTGGTGGGCATGCTGATCACCGCCGCGGTGAAGCAGATCATCAACACCAGCACCGACGCCGGGCACCCGATCGCCGGCATCACCAGCCAGCGCCTGTTGTCGGCCGGGCAACGCACCGGCCTGCTGTACGGTCCGCGCTCGCCGAAATACGGCACCGACTGAGGTCCTGACGGGCGGGCAATCCGCCTGTGGCCGGGAGGGCGCCCGCAGGCGTCCTCCCGGACCGGACGGCATCGCCTATCCTGTTCTTTCAGGTTCGCCCCGGATCGGCTGATCCGGGCCGCGGCAATTTCCGTGAAACCATCGGCAAAGGCTGTGCTCAAAGGCTCTGGAGGCTGCGCTGCAATCTCCTGAAAACCCATGCCGTATCACGTTTTTCGCAGAGTCCGTTCATGCCGTTCTTATCAGATCATCACGGGTGCCAGGGGTGGAAAGGCGAGATGGCCGAACGCATCCGGGCGTTCGACTGGTCCGTCACCAGCCTGGGTGCATTGCGCAACTGGAGCCACAGTCTGCGCAGCACGGTGCAGCTGATGCTCGGCTCGCCGGTGCCGATGGTGATGCTCTGGGGCCCGCTGGGCTACATGATCTACAACGATGCCTACGCGGTATTCGCCGGCGGCCGCCATCCCTATCTGCTGGGCTGTGCGGTGGAGCTGGGGTGGCCGGAAGTGGCCGAGTTCAATCGCGGGGTGATGCACACCTGCCTCAGTGGCGGCACCTTGTCCTATCGCAACAAGGAGCTGGTGCTGCTGCGCAATGGCGAGCCGGAAAGCGTCTGGCTGGACCTCTATTACAGCCCGGTGGCCGGCGACGACCAGGCGCCGGCCGGGGTGATCGCCATCGTCGTGGAAACCACCGGCCATGTGATTTCCGAACAGCGCCGGCAGGCCGCCGAGGACAACCTGCGGCAGATGGCGCGCAGTCTCGAACAGCGGGTGCTGGAGGAGGTCAACGCGCGCATGGCCGCCGAAGAGCAACTGCGCCAGTCACAGAAGCTCGAGGCCATTGGCGGCCTCACCGGCGGTGTGGCCCATGACTTCAACAACCTGTTGCAGGTGATCGCCGGCAACCTGCACCTGCTGGCCCGGCACGAGCCGGACAACGGCAATGTGCAGCGCCGCACCCGTGCCGCGCTGACGGCGGTGGAGCGGGGAGCCAAGCTGTCGGCCCAGTTGCTGGCCTTCGCCCGGCGCCAGCCGCTGTCACCGGCGTTGTACGATCCCCGGGAACTGGATCAGGGGTTGGCTGAACTGCTGCGACGGGCACTGGGGGAAACCATTCGCCTGCAGGTGCAACTGCCCGCCGAGCCCTGGTGCATCCATGTGGATCGCAACCAGCTGGAGAATGCCGTGCTCAACCTGGCGATCAACGCCCGGGATGCCATGGCCGGCGAGGGCACCATCGGCATCAGCGTGGAGAATCTGCTGCTGGACCGAAGGTTCTGCGCCGGCACGGACCTGAGCCCCGGCCAGTACCTGCGGCTGACGGTGGCCGACAGCGGTGGCGGCATGTCCGCCGAGGTACTGAAGCAGGCCTTCGAGCCGTTCTTCACCACCAAGACCGACGGCCATGGCACTGGCCTGGGGCTGAGCATGGTGTTCGGCTTCGTCAAGCAGAGCGGTGGCCATATCGAGATTCTCAGCCGTCCGGGGCAGGGCACCAGGGTGCAGATGTACTTTGCCCGCAGCGCCGCTCGGCCCGCCTTGTCGGCCGCCGGCCCGGTGCCCCGGGCGAGCGCGGGCCAGGAGCGGATCCTGGTGGTGGAGGACGACACCGATGTGCGTGGCGCCGCGGTGGAGATGCTCAAGCACGAGGGCTATCAGGTGTGCTCCGCGGCCAGCGGCGATGCCGCCATGCAACTGCTGGCGCAGGGGCTGGTGGTCGATCTGATCTTCACCGACGTGGTGATGCCCGGGCAGATCAAGAGCACCGACCTGGCCACCTGGGCCAGGACCCAGGCGCCGCCGGTCGCGGTGCTGTTCACCTCGGGGCATACCCGGGACATGATCTCGCGCAATCATCAGCTCAGCCCGGATACCCACCTGCTGAGCAAGCCCTACGCCCCCGAGGACCTGAGCGCCATGGTGCGCTCGTTGCTGGGGGGCTGAGCCGATTCAGACAGCCGCACCAGGGCCAGCCCCGGGGTGGGTTTGCGTCCCTTCCGATGTCCAACTGCAGGCAGGTTCATGACTTCTTCGTCCCATGTCCCCCGTGATGCCCTGGCGAGCACGCCACCTTCTGAGCGCGACGGTTTTGTCCGGGTGCGCGGCGCCCGCGAGCACAACCTGAAGAATGTCGACGTGGACATTCCCCGGGATGCCCTGGTGGTGTTTTGCGGGGTGTCCGGCTCGGGCAAGTCGTCCCTGGCGTTTTCCACCCTGTATGCCGAGGCTCAGCGGCGCTATTTCGAGTCGGTGGCGCCCTATGCCCGGCGCCTGATCGATCAGGTCGGGGTGCCGGACGTCGATCGCATCGACGGTCTGCCGCCGGCAGTGGCCCTGCAACAGCAGCGCGGCACGCCGAGCACGCGCTCCTCGGTGGGCAGCGTGACCACCTTGTCCAGCCTGGTGCGCATGCTCTATTCCCGGGCCGGCAGCTACCCACCGGGGCAGCCGATGCTCTATGCCGAGGACTTTTCACCGAACACCCCCCAAGGGGCGTGTCCGGAGTGCCACGGTTTGGGCCGGGTCTATGCCGTCGATGAAGCGAGCATGGTCCCCGATCCTTCGCTGACCATCCGCCAGCGCGCCGTGGCCGCCTGGCCGCTGGCCTGGCAGGGGCAGAACCTGCGGGACATCCTGGTGACCCTGGGCTACGACGTCGACATTCCCTGGCGCGAACTGCCGAAAAAGCAGCGTGAGTGGATTCTCTTCACCGAGGAAACCCCCACGGTGCCGGTGTACGCCGGGCTGACCCCGGAGCAGACCCGCGAGGCCCTCAAGCGCAAACAGGAGCCGAGCTACATGGGCACCTTCAGCGGCGCCCGGCGCTATGTGCTGCACACCTTCACCCACACCATGAGCGCGCTGATGAAAAAGCGCGTGGCGCAGTTCATGCGCGGCAGCCCGTGCCCACAGTGCGAGGGCAAGCGGCTCAAGCGCGAAGCCCTGGCGGTGACCTTTGCCGGGCTGGATATCGGCGAGCTGGCGCGCCTGCCGTTGCTGCAACTGGCCGAGGTGCTGCGGCCGGTGGCGGCCGCGGCTTATCTGGAGCAGGCCGCCGCCGATGAGTCGGTGCCGAACCATGCCCAGACCCGTGCCGCGCGCCAGCCGCGGCATGTCCAGGGCGCACCGCAGGTGCGGCGCACGCCCAACCTGTCCCCGGAGAAACGCCTGGCCGCGCAACGCATCGCCCAGGACCTGCTGGAGCGGGTCGGCACCCTGACCGACCTGGGACTGGGCTACCTGGCCCTGGAGCGCAGCACGCCGAGCCTGTCCAGCGGCGAATTGCAGCGCCTGCGCCTGGCGACCCAGTTGGGCTCGCAGTTGTTCGGGGTGATCTACGTGCTGGACGAGCCTTCGGCGGGCCTGCATCCGGCGGATGCCGAAGCGCTGTTCCAGGCCTTGCAACGGCTCAAGGCTGCTGGCAACTCGCTGTTCGTGGTGGAGCATGACCTGCAGACCCTGCGCCGTGCCGACTGGCTGGTGGACGTGGGGCCGGCCGCCGGGGAGCGCGGTGGCCAGGTGCTGTACAGCGGGCCGCCGGCGGGGCTGGCGGCGGTCATGGCCTCACCGACCCGGGCCTATCTGTTCGCCGAGCGGGCCCCGACCCGGCGCACCCCGCGCCAGCCCCGGGGCTGGCTGCGCCTGGAGGGTGTCAGCCGCAACAACCTCAAGGACCTGGATGCCGCCTTCCCCCTGGGTTGCTTCACCGCGGTGACCGGGGTGTCCGGCTCCGGCAAGTCCAGCCTGGTGAGTCAGGCCCTGCTGGAGCTGGTGGGGGCCCATCTGGGCAAGGTGGGCGGCGGCGAGGAGGCGCCGGAGCTGGACCTGGAAGACGACGCGCCGCCGAGCAGTGGCGGTCGGGTCAGTGCCGGCCTGGAGCAGATCAAGCGCCTGGTGCAGGTGGACCAGAAGCCCATCGGCCGTACTCCGCGCTCCAATCTGGCGACCTACACCGGGTTGTTCGATCAGGTGCGCAAGCTGTTTGCCGCCACCCCCGAGGCCCGGGAGCGCGGCTTTGACGCCGGGCAGTTTTCCTTCAACGTGGCCAAGGGCCGTTGCCCGGCCTGCGAGGGCGAAGGCTTTGTCAGCGTCGAGCTGCTGTTCATGCCCAGCGTCTTCGCCCCATGCCCTACTTGTCATGGGGCCCGTTACCACCCCGAGACTCTGGCCGTGACCTGGCAGGGCCTGAACATCGCCCAGGTGCTGCAGCTGAGTGTCGAGCAGGCCTTGCCGGTGTTCGCCGAGCAAGCGGGCATTCGCCGCGCCCTGCAAGTGCTGCGCGACATCGGCCTGGATTACCTGCGTCTGGGGCAGCCGGCCACCGAGCTGTCCGGCGGTGAGGCCCAGCGCATCAAGCTGGCCACCGAACTGCAGCGCAATGCCCGGGGCGCGACCTTGTACGTGCTCGACGAACCCACCACCGGCCTGCATCCGCAGGACGTGGACCGTTTGCTTGCCCAGTTGGACAAGCTGGTGGAGGCGGGGCACAGCGTGGTGGTGGTCGAGCATGACATGCGCCTGGTGGCCCAGGCCGACTGGGTCATGGACATCGGCCCGGGCGCGGGGGACCAGGGCGGCACCCTGGTGGCCTGTGGCACGCCGGAGCATGTGGCTCGGCAGCGCGACAGCCGTACCGCGGCGTTTCTGGCCCAGGCCCTGGCCGGGCATTGATCCAGGGCAGGGCGGGCGACGAACGGTTACCGCTGGTCTGATTAACGGTCGACAGACCCGGGGCGCCAAGGCCATTCTGATCTCCGGCAGGGGCGTCACCACGCCCTTGCTGCCATCAACCACGGAGGTGTTCCATGCCGGTGACCCACGACCTTTACCAGGACCTGAGCTGCAGTAAGGAAGACATTCAGAAACGTCGGGCCAGTGACCCCCATCTGAATGCGCTGTTCGACAAATACAACATCATCGACGATCAGGTGCTCAAGGCCGAAGCGGCGGCTGCTGCCGACGACGAACTGAAGAAACTCAAGGAAAAGCGCCTGCTGATCAAGGACGAAATCTCCGAGAAACTCACCGCCGGTTCCTGACCTTCCCCCTGTGACGAGGGCGCTTGCTGTAGCAAGAAGGCTTGCTGCGGCAAAGACGCTTGTTGTGGCAAGGAAGCCTGCTGTAGCGAGGGAACCTGCTTGTGGCCCGGGAGCTTGCTTGTGGCGAGGGAGCTTGCTCCCGCTGGGCGGCGTAGCCGCCCTAAAACACCCGCCACACACCTCCAACAAGGCGCGGCGCATCAACTCCCTCCACCCTCAAGGTGCCAGCGCCTCCTGCAACGACAGCCGTGCCATGTGCCTGGCCGTCAGCGACCCCAGGTACAGCGCATCGCCGTATTCGCGCACCGTGGTGATCGGCGAGTAGTTGCCACTGCTGGCGTCCTGCAGGTTGGCGATCACCCGGCCCTGGGTATCCAGGCCCAGTACAAAGCCGCGTTTCTCCACCGGCTTGGGCAATACCGTCATCGCCCGCACCAGCATCTTGCGCACGAAGGGGTAGGGCGCCGTGCCGTCGAGCAACGGGTTGCGTGGTGCATACAGGGCCACCCAGAAACGCCCGGCGCCATTGAAGCTCAAGTTGTCCGGCAGCCCCGGCAGGTTGTCGATGAACAGATCGTGCTGGCCGGCCTGCTCGCCCTTGAGCCAGTAGCGACTGATGCGGTAGGCGCCGGTTTCGTTGACCAGCACATAGGCCTCGTCCGGCCCCAGGGCGACGCCGTTGGCGAACTCCAGGCGCTCCAGCAGGACTTCGGTCTGGCCACTCTGGAAGTCGTAGCGCAACAGACGCCCGTCGGCGCCGTGCTCGATCACCGCCTCGCCGTCATGGCCGTAGCCCCAGCGGCTACTGGCGTCGCTGAAGTAGGCGTAGCGCCCGGCGGCGTCCACCGTCACATCGTCGGTAAAGCCGAACTTCAGGCCGTTGGCTTCGCTGCTCAGGGTCTGCAATTGGCCCTGGCTGTCCAGGGCCAGCAGGCCCTTGATGGCGTCGGCGATGATCAGGCGTCCGTCCGGGTGCCGGGCCAGCCCCAGGGGGCGGCCGCCGGTGTTGACCAGTACCTTGAGGGTGCTGCCGTCGAGGTGGGTCTGGATCACCCGGCCGTCATGCAGGCCGCTGATCAGCTGGTCCTGTTCCAGGAGCAGGGCTTCGGGGCCGTCGATATCCCGGGTGCCCACCGGTTGCAGGGCCTTGAGCTTGTGGTTCTGGGCATAGGTGCCCTGGCTCAGGGAGGGCGCGGGGGCCGGGTTCCAGGCCACCGGCTGGACCCGGGTCGGCCACAGCAGCAAGAAAGCCAGGATCGCCAGCAGCACCAGCAGGACAATCCGTGCCGCGCTGAAACGTCGAGGGGCGATGTGATTCATGCAATGACTCCTGTCGGGGGCGGCTTCAGACCGGGTGGTCTGGCGCCGGGGCGGGCGGCAGTGGTATGGCGTGCTGGGCCGTTTCGCACAATGCCAGCAATGAGGCGGCGGATTCTCGCTCAATCCGCCGCTTGAATAACAGCTGATTGCCCAGGCGCATCAGCAGCGGCTGGAAGCGATATTCCAGGGTGCGGATAAAGCGCGTGCGTTGGGCCGCCAGCGCCTGGCACTCATAGCTCAGGCGCAGCTCCAGGCCATGCTCGCCCCGGGCGCTGGCGCGCCAGCGCTGCCCCGGCAGGTACTCCTCGACCCGCCAGCTGAGGTGGCCGCGGCGCCCGCCGGCATGGATGTCTTCCTCGAAACCCTGCCCGGCGGACAACGGGCCCTCGGCGCCCAGCACCTGCAACGAGGACGGATGCCATTGCGGCCAGCAGCGTGGACTGGCGGCGTAGGCCAGGGTGGCCTCGGCGCTGCGCGGGATATCGACCTGGTGCTGCAGGCGGGTCATGGGGCCGTCCGCTGGCGACTCTTCGGGCTGCCAGTACAGGGTGCCGAACAGCCAGTCCATCAGCGGCAGGACAATATTGAAATTGCGCTCCTGCATCAGCTCGCGGCGGTGATGCAGCTCGTGCAGGCGGCGCATCTGCCGCACCCAGGGCAGGCGCGCCAGAGGGTGGCTGGCGGGCAAGTGCTCGCAGGCATGGAAGACTTCGTAGGCCAGGTAGCCGATCAAGGTGCAGCTGGCGAACAGCGCCGCCACGTTGCTGTTCCACAGGCGCAGCAAGGCCCACAGCGGCAGGGCGAAAAGCAGGCTGTGGACCACGATCAGCCAGGCCGGAAACAGGATCACCCGCCAGTCCTTGCGACCCTCATAGGTCATTTGCCCGGGGGCGAAAAAACTGTGGTGGTCGCCGCTATGGCGGGCATAGAACAGCCGCGCAAAGCGCTGCTTGTGATGCCCCAGCCAACGGTGCACCAGGTAGATGCACAGGTTGAAGAACAGCAGCGCCAGGGGCACCGCCAGCCATTCCAGAGGCTGTACCTGGCGCAGGGTGCTGTACAGCAGAGCGATGCACAGCAGGCCATAGCCCAGGACAAAACCGCCATGCAGCCAGGGGTTGTAGCGCGGACTGACCGCGGCTCGATACTGCTCGCGAAAGTGTTCGATGGTGTCTCGCACGACGCTGTTCCTGTTGTTGTTTTTGTCGCCAGCAGCGTAGTCGTCGACCCTTTATCCGGCCAATGGGCAGGGGGCAATGGGCAAAAATCACAGGGCAAAAAAAGCGATCGCCGTGCACAATCCCGGCCTTTTACGCTCGTCAGGGATTGCTCGATGACTGAGGTTCGTTACCCGCGTTTCAAGGTGTTCATGATCTTTATCCTGTGCCCCCTGGTGCCGGGGTTTGTCGCGGGGCTGATCAATAGCGTGCTGCTGGTGGCGCATATCGCCACTCATCCACGGCTGATCGGCGAGGTGCATGGCGCCGAGATCCTGCTGATGCCGTTGCTGACGCCGCTGGTGGCGGTCCTGGGGTTTTTCCTGCCGTTGTTCGGCCTGGCGCTGGGGGTGTCGCTGCTCAAGGTCAGGCGCTCGGCGCGCAGCTGCAACGCCCTGGCGCTGCTGGGCGCCGCGCTTGCCACCGGCTGGGTGTCGCTGTTTATCCATGAGGTGGTCACGCACAGCGAAAGGGCTCGCTATGAGGGCTACTGGCTGGGGTTGTTTGTGGTGTTCCTGGCCGCCTTCGTCACCTGTTGGTCGACGGCGCGGTTGTTTCTGCCAAAAAAATCGAGGGCGCCTCATCAGTAACTGCGCCGGGCCGGGGTTGGTCACAGCAGGTCCATCTCCTTGGCGATGGTGGCCAGTTCGATGGTGGTGCGCACCCCGAGCTTCTTCAGCACATTGATCTTGTGTCCGCTGATGGTCTTGTTGCTCAGGTTGAGCTTGCTGGCGATTTCCAGGTTGCTGTAGCCGCTGGCCAGCAATTGCAGGATCACCAGTTCCTTGTTGGTCAGGTTGTTCAGTACGTCATTGGCGGCGTGGCCGATTCCCCGGTACATCTCCAATACCTCCCTGGGGAAATACAGATAGCCGTCGGCCAGGGCATTCAGGCCCTTGACCAGTTCCTGCAGGCCGGCGCTCTTGCTGATGAAGCCCATGGCGCCGGCCTGCAGGCAACGCACGCCGTAGGTGCTGGCGCGATTGGCGGTGAACACCAGGGTCTTGACCTCCAGGTTGTCCATGGCAATGCGTTGCAGGACCGAGAGCCCGTCCAGGTTGTCCAGGCTGATGTCCAGCAGCATGTAGTCGGGGCGCAGCTTGTGAATCTTCTCCAGCGCGTCGAAGCCGTCGGAGGATTCGCCGATCGGCTGGTAGCCATGTTCTTCAAGTAGCTCGGCGACGGCGGCGCAGATGATCGGGTGGTCGTCGACGATCAGTACACGTTTGTTTTTCATGGGGCCCTCGGAAGACACGCAAGTGAGAGCAGGTGGTTTTCGTTGCGAAAAATGGGTCACTCGACGGTCACTGTCTTTGTGGTGGAGGTCATAGCCTTATGACTTGCTGCAGAGTGCCGGGCCGGGAAAAGCGGCGGCATAACCCCGGGGAAGTGAAGGCTGTGCAAGCGGCGCCAGCATGTTAGTTCAGAAAAACCGGCTATGGATTCGTGCAAGAAAGGCCTTGTCGTTTTCCAAGAAGCTTCTTGCCAGCGCTTTCGCGCTGTCCTTGAGGTTGGTTCTCAAGTGGGAGATTTACGCAGCTTCACCTGCCGCTCAAGGACCGAGGGCAGGTGATTGGCGTTGGATTGGAGGCCTGCTTGCGGGAGCGGGCAGCGGCTTACGGCGCCTTCAGCAGCACATAGGCTTCACCGCCACGACGATCGTGCATGAGGATGAAGGTCTGCCCGTCGAGGGTGATCTTGGTCGGCACGCTCTGTGCCAGCGGGGTGCTGGAGAATTTGCCGGCCATGCTCAGAAACTGCTGGGTCAGCGAGCTGTCGTTCTGGCTCGGGGTGGTGATCGCGCATTCCTTGCCGGCCTGGACCTGGACCCCCAGGGTCTGGTCCTCGTTCATGCCCATCTTGGCGAAGCCTGCATCGGTGAGTTCAAGAATGCCATGGGACCGGGCGGCGGTTTCGGCACCGGCGAAGGACGGTGCGGATTTCAGGCAGATATCGCGAAAGGCCAGGATGCCGGCGGAGGTGATGGTGGGTTCCTGCCGGATTTCCCGGGTCACGCTGGAACAGGCGCTGAGCAGCGCCAGAGCGGCGAGAAGTGAGGCTAGGGAGGTGGTGCGGGGCAGAATGTTCATGGAGATTCCTTGCGAACGGGCCGGCCAGGGCGCGGGGAATGGAGCCTGCCGAATGAGGCGTCGGCGCTCTAGCAGGTTAGGCAGGGGCACCGTGCAGATCAATCTTTTGTGTGACAACCGCGCGGCCAGGACCGATGGGCGAAGGGCTGGCGCAGTAATTGCGTGCTTGCTGGGTCCGTTCAGCGAGGGGGGCCTGTAGCCATGCAATTACGAGCGTTGCGTTACTTCCATGAGGTGGCCCGGTGCGCCTCCCTGCGTCAGGCGGCCGAGCGCCTGTACGTGACTCCCACCGCCGTGAGCCGGCAGATCGAGCAGCTGGAGCACTTTTTCGGCAGCGCGCTGATCGAGCGCGGCCCGCGGGGCATCCGCCTGACGGTGGAAGGCGAGTGCCTGGCCGAGCAGGTCAGCTCGACCTTGCGCGGCTTCGATCAGGTGCGCGATGTGATTGCCAGTCGCCAGAGCCAGGTGGCGGGCAGCGTCAGCATCCATGTGTCGGAAAGTATCGTTTCCAGTGTGCTGGCGCCGGTGCTCGCGGCGTTCAACCGGGCTCATCCGAAAGTCACCTTCAACATTGTCATCGCCAGTGCCGGCGCCACCCTGGATGCCCTGTGCAGTGGCGAGGCCGACCTCGGGCTGGCCTTCTACCTGCCGGAACGGGCCGAGGTGGAAGTGACCGCCCATTGCCAACTGTGGCATCGGGTGCTGGTCAGCGCCGAACATCCCTTTGCCCAGTGCCCGAGCATTCGCCTGGCGGACCTGGAGGGCCAGCCCCTGGCCATTCCCGATTCGGCCTACGGCGTGCGCCAGGCCCTGGAAGGTGCGGCGAAAAAACGTGGGGTGAGCATTCTGCCGGTGTTCACCACCAGCTCCCTGGAGGTGCAGAAAAGCCTGGCGCGTCAGCGCGCGGCGGTGCTGATCCTGCCCCAGGTGGATGCCGAGGCCCGGGACCTGGGGGATGGGCTGGTGGCGGTGCCGATCGATGATGAACACCTGGAGCGGATCCGCGTCGACCTGTGCGTAGTGCGCAACCGGCCATTGTCGGTGGCCACGTTGAAATGCCAGGAAATGCTCGCCCGCACCATGCAACGCCATAGCGTGGCGTAGGAGCGGGCTTGCCCGCGAAGGCGTCCGCCAAGGCGATGCATGGCTAGCGGGCCTCTTCGCCGGCAAGCCGGCTCCTACGGGGTTTTGCGCGATGCTGGAGTCTGGCGTGGGAGCGGGCTTGCCCGCGAAGGCGTCCGCCAAGGCGATGCAAGGCTGGCGGGCCTCTTCGCCGGCAAGCCGGCTCCTGCGGGGTTTTGCGCGATGCTGGAGTCTGGCGTAGGAGCGGGCTTGCCCGCGAAGGCGTCCGCCAAGGCGATGCAAGGCTGGCGGGCCTCTTCGCCGGCAAGCCGGCTCCTACGGGGTTTTGCGCGATGCTGGAGTCTGGCGTGGGAGCGGGCTTGCCCGCGAAGGCGTCCGCCAAGGCGATGCAAGGCTGGCGGGTCTCTTCGCCGGCAAGCCGGCTCCTACGGAGGAGGGGCGGTGGTCAGAACAGGTTGAACGGAAAGTTGCCCACCAGGCGGAACTCGTCGTAGCTGCCATCGATCTGTCCGCCGCTGGCGCGGTGGTTGTAGACGATGGTGCGCAGCACTGCATCCTTGAGCCGCCCGGATTGCACCACGTAGGCCAGCATCAGGCCGTTTTCGTTGTGCTTGGCGCCGTCCAGGCCGCGCACGTTGTAGCCGCGGTTGCGACCGTTGCGATCGCCGTCGTAGTGCGTGCCATCGATGTCCCAGCCCTTGGCGTGCCACAGGCTGGCGCTCAGCCCCGGCACGCCGTAGGCGGCAAAATCCAGGTCGTAGCGCAGTTGCCAGGATTTTTCATTGGGGCCGTTGTAGTCCGAGTACAGGGAGTTGGCCATGTAGTTGCCGGTGGATTCCCAGACATAGTCGAAGTACTCGTTGCCGAACACCTGCTGCCAGGCCAGGGTCAGGCTGTGGGCCTGGTGACTGCCGGTGACGGCCAGGCTCAGGGCGTCGTTGTCGATGTAGCCCAGGCGTTGCTGGCCCTGGTCCCGGGTGTGGTAGTAGTTGAACGCGGTCTTCAGCGCCAGCTGGTTCTTGTCCCCGGCGCGGTGGATCAGGCCCAGGTAGTACTGGTCCCACATGTTCTCGAAGCGCGAGGCGTAGAGGCTGCCTTCCAGGCCCGGGCCGGGTTTGACGGTGGCTCCCAGGTAGCTGATGCGCTCGCCGCTGTAGGCGCGGTTGCCGAAGGTAGTGGTCAGGCGCTCGCTGCCTGTGCCGGTGCGCGGGATGGCCCGGTCGAAGCTGCCGGCCTGCAGTGCCAGCCAGTCGGTTTCGTTGCTGTACAGGCCCACGCCCTGGAAGCTTGAGGGCAGGGCGCGGTTGTCCTTGTAGCGCAGCACCGGGTTGTCGGTCATCAGGCGCCCGGCCTTGAGTTCGGTGTTGGACAGGCGCAGGCGCACATCGCCGATGCCCAGGCGGCTCCAGGTGGGCAGGGCGTCGCCGTCGCTGTCCACCAGCACCCGGTCGCCGCCATTGGCCACCCGGCCATGACCGCGTTCCAGGTTGACCGCGCTGAACAGCGCGGCATCCACACCCAGGCCGATCAGGCCCTGGGTGTAGCCCGAGCTGTACTTGAGCATGCCGGCCTGCACCCAGGTTTCCCTGACCCGGGTACGTTCAATGCCGTCGGGCTTCTTGATGCTCAGGTAGGTGTCGCGCTGGGTGTGCTGGTTGGAGTAGTAGTGACGCAGGTTGAGGTCCAGGTGGCTGCCCTCGATGAACCCCGGAGCCTGGTCCTGCTGACTCGGGCGCGGGTTGTCCTGGGCGATGACGGCGCTACTGGCCGCCAGTGCCAGGGTGAACAGTACAGGCTGTTGCATGGTGCTTCCCCACAAATCAAAGGCGTCGGTCCACCGCCCGACCGCGGTCATGCGCGGCCGGCAGGGTAGAGAAAAACGCGGTGCCGGAAAAGGGTGTCAGGCCGTGAGGCGAATGCTCAGCGGGCGCGGGCTTGTGCGAGCCGTTGACCGGGGTGGCTGCGCCCGGGTGTTTGCGGGCGGGTTTCCTTGGCGAACCAGGCCGCGGTCAGGCACACCAGGTTGGCCACCAGCAGGTAACCCACCGGCGACATCGGGTTGCCGGTGGTGCCGATCAGCCAGGTGATGATGATCTGTGCGGTGCCGCCGAAGGCCGCCACGCCAAAGGCGTAGACGATGGAGAAACCGGTGGAGCGCACCGCCTTGGGAAAACTCTCCACCAGCAGCACGATCAACGCCGCGCCGCTCATGCCATGCAGGCCGGAGAGCACCGCCAGGGTCAGCAGGAAGGTCGCCGGGCTGGGGTGTTCGGTCATCAGTTGCAAGGCCGGGAACAGCACCAGCAACAGCACCACCCGTGGCGCCATGAGAATGGTACGGCGGCCGAAGCGGTCGCAGAGCATGCCCCCGGCAATCGCGCACACCGCCATCGCCGCGCCGGCCACCAGGGTCGAAAGCATGGAGATGCTGGTGGGCAGCTTGAGCTCGGTGAGGGCGAAGGTGGTCATGTAGTTGATGAAGTACTGGGTGATGGTGCTGCCGGAGAGAATCAGCAACCCCAGCACCAGGGCCCGGCGATGTTCGCCGAACACCTGGCGCACCAGACTGCCGGTGCTGGCCTCTGCGCCCTGGCCATGGAAGGTTTCCGCCAGGTTGCGGCGGATGTAGATGCCGATCGGCAGCACCAACAGGCCAAACACGAAGGGCACGCGCCAGCCCCAGGTGTTGAGGTCCTCGGGGGACAGCACCTGGGTCAGGGTGTAGCCGACGGTGCCGGCGGCCATGGCGGCCACGCCCTGGGCCACCACCTGCCAGCAGGCATAGGTGCCGCGCTTGTGTGCCGGCGCGGCTTCGAGGATGTAGGTGGTGGCGGGGCCGGCCTCGCCGCCCCAGGCCAGGCCCTGGATCAGCCGGGTGATTACCAGCAGGATTGGCGCGGCGATGCCGATGCTCTCGTAGCTGGGCAGGATGGCGATGCTGCCGGTGCCCACGGCCATCATCACCAGGGTCAGGAGCATCGCCGGCTTGCGCCCGACGCGGTCGGCGTAGGCACCGATCAGCACCGCCCCCAGGGGCCGCACGATAAAGCCGACGCCGAAGGCGGTGACCGACAGCATCAGGCTGACAAAGGCACTGTCGGAGGGAAAGAAGGTGTGGCCGATCATCACCGCAAAGGTGGCGTAGACCCCGAAATCGAAGAACTCCACGGCATTGCCGAGGATCACCGCGAACACGCTGCGCTTGCCCCCCGCCGCGTTGGGCGTTTCGGGCTCGGGTGTGGCGCATGGATTGGACGCTTGGCTGTGCATACTGGCCCCTCGAATTTTTATTCATAGGTTGCCCAGACCCCGGGCGGCGAAGCCCGGGGCTGGGGTGAAGGTGGCAGTTTCGGTGTGTCAGTGAGACGGCGGATTCGGCCAGCTGTGGATCGCTCCGCGCCAGCTCTCATAGGTCTTGGCCACTTGCAGCAGCCATTGATCGGCGAAGCGCGGGGCGATCATCTGCAGGCCGATGGGCAGGCCATCGGCGGCAAAACCGCAGTTGATCGACAGCGCCGGTTGCTCGCCCATGTTCCAGGGCAGGGTGAAGACAATGTGCTCGAACGGCTGCTGCGGGTTATTGGTAGGCGATGGCCACTCGGCGGGAAAGCGGTTGACCTGGTTGGTCGGCGACAGCACCAGATCGAACTCGCTGAACACCTGGGCGGCGCGTCGGCGCATCTCGAAGGTCTGGTTGAAGCCCTGCACCGCCTCGACCCCGGACAAGTCGGCGCCCGGCGCCGCCCAATCGCGGATGTACGGCAGCACCTGGGCGAACTGCTCGGCGCCCAGGGCTGAGAGTTCCGCCCATTGCCGGGCGCGCCAGAAGCGATCGAGGCCGTCCAGTTGCGCGCGGTCCATGATCGGCGCCAGGGGGCGCACCTGGGCGCCGTGGCTTTCGAATAGCCGCGCGGCGCGCTCCACCGCCTCACAGACAAAACCTTCCGGTTGCAGCCCGGCGCCGGGCTCCAGCATCAGGCCGATCTTCAAGCCGTTGACCGACACCGGCGCATCGCTCCAGTCGCCGGTCAAGGGCGGCAGGCTAGTGGCGTCGCGGGCATCGGGCCTGGCCAGGTAGCGCATCATCAGTACCGCGTCATCGACGCTGCGGGTCATGGGCCCGGCGCAACGTCCGGTGTAATACGGGTCGATGGGAATCCGCCCCAGGGTCGGCTTGAACCCCACCAGAGCGCACCAGGCGGCCGGCAGGCGCACCGAGCCGCCGATATCGGTACCGATGTGCAGCGGCCCGTAACCGGCCGCGGCGGCTGCTGCGGCACCGGAACTGGAGCCGCCGGTATTGCAGGCGGTGTTCCAGGGGTTGCGGGTAATGCCGTGAAAGCTCGACAACCCCGAGGACAACATGCCGAAATCCGGCACCGTGGTCTTGGCCAGGATGATCGCCCCAGCCTCACGCATCCGCGCCGCGGGTGGCGCATCCTGCAGGGCCGGTTTCAGGGTGGTGGCCGCGCTGCCCAGGGGAA
Source organism: Pseudomonas saponiphila (assembly GCF_900105185.1). Taxonomy (NCBI): domain Bacteria; kingdom Pseudomonadati; phylum Pseudomonadota; class Gammaproteobacteria; order Pseudomonadales; family Pseudomonadaceae; genus Pseudomonas; species Pseudomonas saponiphila. The sequence continues at coordinate 2,482,886 of NZ_FNTJ01000001.1, forward strand.
TCGGCGTGCCCCGAGTAGCGATCAGTTCCTTGACCGTCACCGGAATCCCGTCCAGCGGGCCGTTGGGCGCACCCTTGTTCCAGCGCTCGGTGGCGGCCCGGGCCTGCTGGCGTACCGACTCCGGATCGAAGGCATAGAGCGCACGGATATGCGGCTCCCAGCGCCCGATATGGGCCAGCAGATGTTCGTAGTAGTCCAGGGGCGATAGCTGGCGGCTGGAAAATTGCGCCAGCAACTGCGCGGTGGATAGATCGTGCAAATCAGTCATCGAACGCATCCTTGTGTCGGGCGTCAGTCGGGTTGCTGATGACCCGACTGTAGCGCTTGCACCTTAGCCCAACCATCACAAAGGACGCAGTGTGGTGTTGCGTTTTTGTGAGCACTGCAGCGGTGTCTCCCCTGCATCCCACTCAATGCTGGAACATGGCGTAGGAGCGGGCTTGCCCGCGAAGGCGGCCTCAGAGCTTTCTAGTGATACAGCAACAGCAGAGGACTACCGAGGCAGCTCTTGACCTCTTCGACCGGCACGCACTGAGGGCCGACTCCTTCGGAGTACTTGCTGGTCAGTCGGGCAAAGCAGGCGGCATTGGTCAGGGCTTGTTGGTAGATTTTCGAGTTTTTAGTGGCAGATAAATCCAACTCTGCAGTTAAGCTGAAGCCTCTTTCAAAGTGGTCTATTACGCTACTACGTGCATCCAGGGCGAACAGATATTTGTCCCAGCAGGCTTTGTATTCTGGGGTGGAATAAGGAGAGTCGGTATGAAGGGATAACTTGCTGCGCATATTGAGATCGCCCACGATGAAGTAGTACTCGGGCCGAGGAATCCAGGCTATTGCGTCTCCGTAGCCGCGGTAGTCCGCTTTTGCATAGTCGCTTTTGAGGAATGCAGCTTTGCCCCGTGCCTCGGCTTCTTTTGCGTATTTGATGTTTTTCTGGTTGTTGATTCCTTTTTTATAACTTTCCACTATGTGTCTGAACATTTCCCAGTCTGGTATGTATTTTTCATTGGCTTCATAGGCGTTTGCGAGTTGGGAGAGGGTTGAACATGCGGTGGTGATGCAGATTGCGTAAAGGAAACTTTTGTTCATTAGCGTGCTCTCTCCGGATCACCTTTGATAATTGGAACGCCGAGACTTTCACGATTTGAAGCTTCAAATCGATTCGGAAATTGATGCGATCGAGTGCGATATTTCTGGTTTTCATGAAGTGCCAGGTCGCTCTACCAGGTTGTTGGTGGCATAGGCACTTTTGTTCACGGGGGGCCACTATGGCGAAGCCAGTCGCACGGAAAACTGACTTAACCCTTTGCCCTGTTCCTAGGCATGGCATCAACTCAATAGCTGAAGGTTTCCAGACGTTATATTCGATGGGCTTCCTGCTGCACGTCAGGGCGATAGGTGTTGTTGTGGCATTGGAGTGGATTGGATGCGAAATCGACGAATCTTAACCCAAACATTACAGTCGCCATCCTCATGAAAAAACTATTCTTTACTGTATCTATTCTGCTAGTCGCTTATCTGTATGTCGGGTTCTACGAAAAAATGGAGGACGCCTATCCTGAAAAAGTTTTTTTCATCAAGAGATATCCAACTTTTCAAATGGCGTTTGAGAACATCTTTGCCTATGAATCTGACGATAAGTCGCTCTCCGAATTAAGCGACTTGGAGAGGCGGAAAGTTATTGCCTACTGTAAATATCGGTTGGGTTTGGCGACAACATTAACCACTCAAGATGAGTTGGATAACTGTAAGGCCAGATAAGGTATGCCCTGACGCCGGCGAGTGTTTTGCAAACCCGTCATTCGGCTCAGGTCTGCGCCCGCAAACAGGGCCTAGACAGTTTCAGTGCACGCAAGGCTATTCGTAGGAGCTGGCTTGCCAGCGAAGAGGGCCGAAAGGTCAGCACATGGCTCACGCTCCTCTTCGCCGGCAAGCCGGCTCCTACAGGTTCAGCGTGGCTGCGCTTGCAGCTGGCGACCCAGCACATCCAGCACATCGCAGCCATCGCGCAGCGGAATGGCGCAGATCAGCGCCAGCTCTTGCAGCACCACGGCATCGCCGGGGATGTTGGGGCGGGCGGCGAAGCTTTCCAGCAGTTGGGTGACGGCGCGGATGCGATAGGCGGCTGCTTCATACAGCACATCGGCAGGGGCCTGGGTATCGATCAGCAGGGAGGGAATGGTGCAGTCGTGGCCGGTGATCGGCATGTATCTGTTCATAAGTAACGCCTCGGTCGGTTGAGAGCGCCACTGGATCGTCGCCAAACGAAAGGTGGCAGCTGTACGCAGGTTGGCGAACCGGGACCGGGGAGCCGGCAGACCCGAAGGTCTCCCGCGTACAGCCGCCATAAAGGCAGCGTTACGGATGCGAAAAGCCCTGCAAACAAGCACAGGGCTCTCGCACACGGTCATCGGGTCGCCAAACCCGTTCGTCATCAGGACGACCCGGGACTATAGGCATGCACCCCAAAACGGAACAAGGCACTGGCAGGGCAGGACTTTCTGAGTTTGCTGTAGGACTCAGGAGCGCGAGTGTGGATCAAGCGTGCTGCGGGTTCAATGGCCGGGCTCAGTCGAAGCCGACGCTTGCGCTGTGGCGGGTTTCGCGTTCGTGCAACTGGTCGATATTGGTTTCGTAGGTGCATTGGCCGCTGCAGCTGTGCTCAAAGCTGATGGTCGGCTTGAACTGCAATTTGAGTTTCGGCGTGTCGCTCTCTGGTGCCTGGGCCTGGGCGCTGGCCGGCAACGGCGGTTGCGGGTAGCTCAGGTCAAGGCCTGCGGCCTGGGCCGGACAGGTGGCCAGCAGTAACAGGGCCGGGAAAAACGCTTTGCAACTGAACATCAGTGAATCCGCATGGCCATAAAAGGGTTGCCGATTATAACGAGCCAGGAGCGGAGAATTTAACCGTACAGGCTCTGGCGCGGGCTTTTCGTACTGATTCTGCGGCCTTGTGCGTTCGCACCGTGAAACATTTGTCATGGGGCGGTGCGGCAAGCCGCTCCTACACTGCAAGTCACCTCCATGGCCAAGGACACCTCCCATGTCGGCAGCATCCACCACCAGCTTTCTCGATACGGTTGAAGGCCAGCGTCTGCAAGGCAGCGAGGCGGAGCACTGGCGCCAGTGGGGTCCGTACCTGAGTGAGCGGCAGTGGGGCACGGTGCGCGAGGACTACAGCGCCGATGGCGATGCCTGGAACTATTTCCCCCACGAGCACGCCCGCAGCCGCGCCTACCGCTGGGGCGAGGACGGGCTGGCGGGGTTCTCCGACAAGGCCCAGCACTGGTGCCTGGGGCTGGCGTTGTGGAACGAGCACGACAGTATTCTCAAGGAGCGCCTGTTCGGTCTGAACAATGCCGAAGGCAACCATGGCGAGGACGTCAAGGAGCTGTATTTCTACCTCGACGGCGTGCCCAGCCATGCCTACATGCGCATGCTCTACAAGTACCCCCAGGCGGCCTTTCCCTATGCCGACCTGGTGGCGGAAAACGCCCGGCGCGGCCTGAACGATGCCGAGTACGAGATTCTCGATACCGGGGTTTTCGAGGACAACCGTTACTTCGATGTGACGGTGGAGTACGCCAAGCACACCGCCGATGACATTTTCATGCACATCACCGTGCACAACCGTTTCCACCAGCCGGCGCGGTTGCGGGTACTGCCTCAGGTCTGGGCGCGCAACACCTGGAGCTGGGGTGGCGATGAACCGATACCGAGCCTGCGTCTGGAGGGTGACCGGGTGCTGGCGCGGCGCGGGCAACTGCCCGAGCGGCAGATCACCGCCTGGGGTGCCGAGCCTTGCCAGTGGCTGTTCTGCAACAACGACAGCAACTTTCCCAAGCTGGATGGGCTGGCGGCGCCGGGGCCGTTCAAGGACGGCATCAATGACTATCTGGTGGGCGGGCATGCCAGCGCGGTGGTCTTCGATGGCGGCACCCGGGTGGCGGCGCATTTCGTCCTGGAACTGGCCGGTGGCGAGAGCAAGCGGCTGTTCCTGCGCTTTGCCCCGGCCGGCAGCGAACCGGTCAGCGCCCGTTACCTGTTCGAGCAGCGGCGACGCGAGGCCGATGAGTTCTACGCGGCGTTGCAGCAGGGCATCTCGAGCCGCGACGCGCGCAATGTGCAGCGTCAGGCCCTGGCCGGGTTGCTGTGGTCCAAGCAGCTGTATTACTTCGACGTCAAGCAATGGTTCGATGGCGATCCCGGGCAGCCGGCGCCGCCGATGGCGCGCGAGCATTTGCGTAATACCCATTGGCGCCATCTGTCCAACTGCGACATCGTTGCCATGCCCGATACCTGGGAATACCCCTGGTACGCCTCCTGGGACCTAGCCTTGCAAGCGGTAGCCTTCGCCCTGATCGACCCCGGTTTTGCCAAGCAGCAACTGCTGTTGCTGGTGAAGGATCGGTTCATGCATCCCAACGGCCAACTGCCGGCCTACGAGTGGCGCTTCGATGATGCCAACCCGCCGGTGCACGCCTGGGCCAGCTGGCGCGTCTATCAGCGGGAAAAGGCCCTGACCGGCGTGGGCGACTTGGACTTTCTCGAACGCATCTTCCACAAGTTGCTGCTGAATTTTTCCTGGTGGGTCAACCGCAAGGATGCCGAGGGCCGCAACCTGTTCCAGGGCGGTTTTCTCGGCCTGGACAATATTGCTCTGTTCGACCGTTCCGCACCCTTGCCCGATGGCTTCGCCCTGGATCAGGCCGATGGCACGGCCTGGGTCGCGGCCTACGCCCTGGACCTGATGCGCATTGCCCTGGAGCTGGCCAAGCGCAATGGGGTGTACGTGGACATCGCAGTGAAATTCTTCGAGCACTTCCTCTATATCGCCGGGGCCATCAACCGGGTAGATGAAAGTGCCGAGGGGCTGTGGGACGAGCAGGACCGGTTTTTCTACGACGTGTTGCACCGCCCCGACGGGCAGAACGAACCCCTGCGCCTGCGTTCCATCGTCGGCCTGATGCCGCTGTTCGCCGTGCAGGTGCTGGAGCAGCATGAGCATGAAAACCTGCCGGGGCTGGCTCAGCGCCTGTTGGGCTTTTTGCATCATCGTCCGGACCTGGCGAGCCTGGTGTCGCGCTGGTACGAGCCGGGCCAGGGCAACCGCATGCTCCTGGCGCTGTTGCGCGGCGAGCGTACCAAGGACCTGCTCAAGCGCATGCTCGATGAAAGCGAGTTCCTTTCGGACTTCGGCATCCGCTCCCTGTCCAAGGCCTTCGAGCAGCCGTTCGCCCTGCAAGTGGACGGCAAGCAGCTGTGCGCCCGCTATGTACCGGCGGAGTCCGATTCACGGCTGTACGGCGGCAATTCCAACTGGCGCGGGCCGCTGTGGATGCCGATCAACTACCTGCTGATCGAATCCCTACGGGAGTTTCATCGTTATTACGACGTCAATTTCTCGGTGGAGTACCCGCGGGGTTCCGGGTATCTGGCGTCCCTGGAGGAAGTGGCCGACGGCTTGAGCCAGCGCCTGACGCGACTGTTTCTGCTGGACGAGGAAGGGCGCAGGCCGTCCATGAGTGGCTACCCGCAGTTGCAGGTGCAGGCCGAGGACCGCGAGTTGGTGCTGTTCCATGAGTACTTCCATGGTGAAACCGGGCGCGGGCTGGGGGCCAGTCACCAGACGGGCTGGACGGCGTTGGTGGCGTTGTTGCTGCAGCCGGGAAAATGAAACCGCCCGGTGTCGAGCCGTGCGGTGACGGCGCCGTGTATTGACCGTGGATCAACCCACCAGGGCGATGTCCTGAGGCTTGGCCCAGGCTTCGATCAGGCGCTCTGGCGTGCAGCAGGTCTTGCGCTTGTAGACGAAGTTGCTGCACTTCTCGGCGAAGCCCTTGCGGTTTTGCACCATGTCCATGTGCATCTCTTCCAGCTCGGCGTTGCGGCAGTGCTGCATCAGTTGCGGGTCGGCATCCAGCTTGCGCTGGCGCAGGTGCTGGTAGCGCGGGTCGGTAAGGACGCCGTTGGCCCGTTGCAGCAGCCACAGGCCGAACTCGTCCGGGCAGCGCGGGCCGATCTCTTGCACCATGCCCATCTGCAGGGCCTGGAGGGCGCTGATGGGCAGGCAGGCTTCGGTCAGTTGCTTGGCCATGGCCTGGCCGACGGCGCGGGGCAGGCTGTAGGTCCAGTACTCGGAGCCGTACAGGCCCATGCTCTTGTAGTGCGGGTTGTACACGGTATCGGCGCGGGCCAGGACCACGTCCGCGGCCAGGGCCAGCATCAGGCCGCCAGCGCCGGCATTGCCGGTCAGGCCGCTGACCACCAGTTGGCGGGCGCTGAGCAGTTCCAGGCAGACGTCGTCGATCGCCTGTATGTTGGCCCAGGCTTCCAGGCCCGGCTCCGGGGCGGCCTGGATCACGTTCAGGTGCACGCCGTTGCTGAAGGCACCGCGGCCGCCGCGTACCAGCAGCACCTGGGTGTCCCGTGCCTTGGCCCAGCGCAGGGCGCTGACCAGGCGCTGGCACTGTTCGGTGCTCATGGCGCCGTTGTAGAACTCGAAGGTCAGCTCACCGACTCGGCCGGACTCGCGATAGCGGATCGGCTGGTAGGACTCGGTGCTGAACGGGCTGCTGGATATCGACCAGTCCAGCACCGGTACCTCGGCCAGGCGTTCGCCGAGTACGTGGCGGGCGGGGCGCTTGAAGGTCTCTTCGCCGGGCTGAGGCTTGAGGCGCAGAGAGCCGATCCACAGGCTGTGATCGCCGCAGGCCACCAGCACCGCATCGTCATGCACCGCCAGCAGTTGCCCAGGCATGCCGGTACGCGAGTCCAGGTGCGCGTCGTACACGTAGTACTGACCGCCGGCGAGGCTGGCCAATACGCCGGGCTGGCCGTCGGCGGCGTCGATGCTGCGCTTGATGAATTGCGCGCTGTCGTGCCAGCTGAAGGTGCGGTCGCATTGCTTCATGTTCGGCTGCAGGCGGCCAAGCACTGCGGGGTTGTCGTAGTCCAGGGGCACGGGGGTAAAGCCGTTGCGGAATTTCTCCACCACATCGCGGATGCAACGGATGGCGGCGTCGCTGACCAGGCCGTTGTACAGCTCGGATTTGCGCAGGCCGGCGGGCAGGTTGAACTCATGGGTCGACCAGATCGGCCCGGCGTCCATTTCTTCCACCGCCTGCAACGCGGTGACGCCCCAGCGCTTGAGTTCCTTGCTGATGGCCCAGTCCAGGGCGCTGGCGCCGCGGTCGCCGACGATCCCCGGATGAATGATCACCACCGGGCGCTTGGTGTTGCTCCACAGCCGTTGCGGCACCCGGTCCTTGAGGAACGGGCAGATCACCAGGTCGGCCCGGGCTTCTTCGATCTGCCGGCAGACGTCTTCTTCACCGGTGAACAGCACCACGCTGGGGCGATGCCCGGCCTGGCGCAGGTCGAGCCAGGCGCGTTGGGTCAGGCCGTTGAAGGCGGTGGACAGCAGGATGATCTTCAGTGATCGCATAAGCAGACTCTTCCGTGAGTGATAGCACAGTGGCAAAGGGCTCCGGCTGTGCCGTCCCTGGCCGCGATGGAGGCGCAAGAGTAGAGGGGCGTTGCGATGGGATAACTGACCGAGATCAATCAAGCGTGTGGCCTGCGGGGTGAGCCGCCCAGTGGTATTGATCCAGGGCAAACAGGCGAGTTAGAGGCGTTGCGTGGCCCAGAAACGACGAATCCCGCCACGGGGGCGGGATTCGCGGGCAGCCAGGCCTGACGCGGTCTTAGGCTGGGAACAGCTCGCTCAGTTTCATGGCCAGCATCATGTCGCCTTCGGCGCGCAGTTTGCCGCCCATGAAGGCTTGCATGCCGTCGGTTTCGCCGCTGACGATGCCGTCCAGGGTTTCACCGTCCATCACCAGAGTGACTTGTGCGTCAGGGTTTTCGCCTTCCTTGAGTTCACAGGTGCTGTCCTTGACGACCAGCGAGAAATGCTTGGATTCATCGATGCGGAAACCGAAAACCAGGTCCAGGCCGGCAGCGGCAGCTGGGTTGAACTTGGCTTGCATGGCTTGTACGGCGTCAGCTACGGAGGTCATGGTTCGATCCTTTTATGGGTGGTTACAGCAAGGGTCACAGTAAGCCGGGCTCAGCGGAAAGTGATGAGCTCCGGAGCCTTCAACAGTTGCAGATGGGTATGACCGTTGAAGGAAGCCAAAGACACCTCGCGCCCGCGGAACTTCAGCTGGTTGAGCGAGGTGTTGACGATTTGCCAATTCAGTTCGAACGCCTGCTGGGCAGGTATCCGGGTGATCAGGTGGAGCAGGGCGGTAATGGTGCCGCCGGAAGTGAACACGGCGATCTTGTGCTGGTTGTCCGCTGCTTCGAGAATCCGCTGCAGACCGCCCTGGACCCGCTCGACGAAGCCCAGCCAGCTTTCCAGCCCGGGAGGATCGTAGGTGCCGGCCAGCCAGCGCTGGATGATCAGGGCGAAGATGCGTTGGAACTCGGCGCGGTTCTGCGCGGCATTGCGCAGGATATTCAGCGCTTCGGGTTCCTGGGGCAGCAGGTTCGGTAGCAGGGCGCGGATAATGGCGTCGGCGTCGAACTCGTTGAAGGCGGCATCGATTTCCAGAGACGGCAGGTCAACACCGGCGGCGCTCATCTGTTCCATGGCGGTGCGCGCAGTGTGCTGCTGGCGCCGCAGGTCGCCGGACAGGCAGCGATCGAAGCTGATGCCCAACGCAGCCAGATGCTCGCCGAGCACCGCAGCCTGGCGCACGCCGGTAGCCGACAACACGTCGTAGTCGTCTGCACCGAATGAGGCTTGGCCATGTCGAATCAAATAGATGCTGCCCACGTCCGTGTCGTCCCGGTACGTTGAAAGTTTTGCGAGGTTATGAGGATGCCGGTGGGCTGTCAATGAAAAAACATACGCTTGTTTGAAATGCTTGTTGGAGCTTGGTTACACAAGGTTTCGCTGCTGGTGGCGGCTCGGTCGCGCCGGTATGCTTGGGCTCATTGCGCCGCAGGCTCTAGCGCTGATACACGAAGCCGCCCGAGCCGTGCCTTTGCTGGCCAACGCTACGCTCGCTAGCGTTTCCAGAACGCCTGGGTGCCTCCATTACAGGTATTCAAGAACCCGCCGATAGCAGGCGGATGTCTGCACTTAGGAGTGATCTTTGAAAATCCGTTTGTTGGTTTTTATTTCTGTTTTATCGGTGAGTGGCTGCGGTTCCAACAACTATCAGCAGTCCCCGCAGGAACAACCCTACGATCCGGCGACCACTGCGCGCATCCGGCTTTTTGGCAACAACGGTTTACCCGCTGCCATCAAGCCGGGGCAGGACTGCATGTCGAAACAGGAGCCCGTCTATGCCTATGGCTACAGCCTTGCAGACAAGGTCAACTCGACCCTGGGGCAGCACACCAGGCGCAGTGTGGGCATGCCTGCATCGTGGCGAAGCGAGCACCTTAGCTACGGTGAGTCCTACGCCGAGTTCGTTATTCCTGCGGGAAGACCTTCGGTGGTGCTGATGAAAATGGTCGCTGGGCAAGCTTTTTGTTTGCCCCCTGCCAACGTATTCGAGCCTCAACCGGGCAAGGACTATGAGGCCTATCTGCACCGGCAGAGCGGGACATGCATGGGCGTGATTCGTCAGCTCTCGACGTTGGAGAACCCCGGCCCTGCTGCCGATGTCTCCTCGGATAGCTGCGCCAAGCAATAGACGCATGCCGTAAGCGAGGAGAGGCCTTCTTGCGCCCGCCCGGGCAAGCCTTGCACCTCAGGTGCATTGGGCTTCGATGAACGGCCCACCGTACTCTGCGGTGGGCGAACGCCTCGTTCAGTGGGCTGCAGCGAAGCAGCCGCTCAAGGATTGCCGATCTGCATGCACGAGATTCCGGCAGCCCTGGCGAACGCTTTGGCTTGGGCTGTACAGCTGGTCGCAAAATGTAGAGAAATTGCTTGAAAACGGCAGGGCTCGTGTTAGACATTTTTTGCGGGGTGCCCATAGAATGGGCCTTTCAAGCCTTTGAGGTCTCCCTGTGGAGTTTTTCACCGAATACGCCAGTTTCCTGGCCAAGACCGTGACCCTGGTGGTTGCCATTCTGGTGGTGCTGGTCACTGCCGCTGCCCTGCGTGGCAAGGGGCGCCGCAAGGGCGCCGGGCAGTTGCAGGTCAGCAAGCTGAATGATTTCTACAAGGACCTGCGCGAGCGTCTGGAGCAGAGCCTGCTGGACAAGGATCAGCTCAAGGCCCTGCGCAAGGCCCAGAGCAAGACCGAAAAGAGCCAGAAAAAGCAGAAGAAACAACCGGCCGAAGCCAAGTCCCGGGTGTTCGTGCTGGACTTCAATGGCGATATCAAGGCTTCGGCTACCGAAGGCCTGCGCCACGAGATCACCGCCTTGCTGAGCCTGGCCACGCCCAAGGATGAAGTGGTGCTGCGCCTGGAAAGTGGCGGCGGCATGGTGCACAGCTATGGCCTGGCTTCGTCGCAACTGGCACGCATTCGCCAGGCCGGGGTGCCGCTGACGGTGTGCATCGACAAGGTGGCGGCCAGTGGCGGCTACATGATGGCGTGCATCGGCGAGAAGATTATCAGCGCGCCGTTCGCCATCCTCGGTTCCATCGGCGTGGTGGCCCAGCTGCCCAACGTCAATCGTCTGCTGAAGAAGCACGACATCGATTTTGAAGTGCTCACCGCCGGCGAGTACAAGCGCACCCTGACGGTGTTTGGCGAGAACACCGAGAAGGGCCGGGAGAAGTTCCAGGAAGACCTGGACGTGACCCATCAACTGTTCAAGAACTTCGTGTCCCGCTATCGCCCGCAACTGGCCATTGATGAAGTGGCCACTGGTGAAGTCTGGCTGGGCGTGGCGGCCCAGGAAAAGCTGCTGGTGGACGAGTTGCAGACCAGTGATGAGTACCTGGCGGAAAAAGCCAAGAATGCCGAGGTGTTCCACCTGCACTATGCCGAGCGCAAGAGTCTGCAGGAGCGTGTGGGCCTGGCGGCCAGCGGTTCCATCGACCGCGTGCTGCTGACCTGGTGGAGCCGCCTGACTCAGCAGCGCTTCTGGTAACCCCCGCATTGCAGGCGCCGGCTTTGTAGGAGCTGGCTTGCCAGCGAAAGCGGCTGCCAGGTTTGTAAAAGGCTCAAGGGGCCCTTCGCCGGCAAGCCGGCTCCTACAAAGAGCGCGTTGTTTGTGGGCGTGTGCTGTAGGAGCTGGCTTGCCAGCGAAAGCGGCTGCCAGGTTTGTACAAGGCTCAAGGGCCCCTTCGCCGGCAAGCCGGCTCCTACAAAGAGCGCGTTGTTTGTGGGCGTGTGCTGTAGGAGCTGGCTTGCCAGCGAAGGCGGCTGCCAGGCTTGTACAAGGCTCAAGGGCCTCTTCGCCGGCAAGCCGGCTCCTACGGGTGGTGGGAGAGGCGGATACAAAAAAGCCCTGAAGCGGTTTCCCGGTTCAGGGCTTTTTGTTGGCGCCAGGGCTTAGCGGCGACGGAACAGCGGCAGCGGTTCGTCGGTGGCGGCCTGGTAGGTCACCGAGAAGTCCTTGAGGCTTTCCAGGGCCTCGTAAGGGTCCTTGTCGGCCCGCAGCGCGTAGGCGTCGAAGCCGCAGCGGTGCAGGTAGAACAGTTGGTCGCGCAATACGTCGCCAATGGCCCGCAGTTCGCCTTTGTAGCCATAACGGTCACGCAGCAGGCGGGCGTTGGAGTAGTTGCGGCCATCGGTGAAGGCCGGGAAGTTCAGGGCGATGACCTGGAAATGCTCGACGTCGCCACCGATTTCCTCGGCTTCTTCGTCTGCATCCAGCCATACGCCCAGACCGCCGTCGCGAGCCTTGAGGGCGTGGGCGTGGTCGCGCCACAGGGCCAGCGGCACAATCAGGTCGTCACAGTTGGAGATGCCGTCCAGGGTCGCGTCCTTGGGCAGCAGGTGCCAAGTCTCGTCGATGACCTCGTTGTTCTTAATGATTCGCTGCATAGACGCGCTCCTTGAAGAGGTCGATGCCAATACGTTGATAGGTGTCGATGAAGCGCTCGTCTTCGGTACGTTGTTCCACGTACACGTCAATCAGCTTCGAGATCACGTCGGGCATGTCGTCCTGGGCGAAGGACGGGCCGAGGATCTTGCCCAGGCTGGCGTCGCGGCTGGCGCTGCCCCCCAGGGACACCTGGTAGAACTCCTCGCCTTTCTTGTCCACCCCGAGGATGCCGATGTGGCCGACGTGGTGGTGACCACAGGCGTTCATGCAACCGGAGATGTTCAGGTCCAGCTCGCCGATGTCGAACAGGTAGTCCAGGTCGTCGAAACGGCGCTGGATGGATTCGGCGATCGGGATCGACTTGGCGTTGGCCAGGGAGCAGAAGTCACCACCCGGGCAGCAGATGATGTCGGTCAACAAGCCGATGTTCGGCGTGGCGAAACCGTTTTCACGCAGCTCGCCCCACAGGGTGAACAGCTGGCTCTGCTCGACGTCGGCGAGAATCACGTTCTGTTCATGGGAGGTGCGCAACTGGCCGAAGCTGTAACGGTCGGCCAGATCGGCGATGGCGTCGAACTGCTTGTCGGTGACATCCCCCGGCGCTACGCCGGTCGGTTTGAGCGACAGGGTCACGGCAACGTAGCCCGGCTTCTTGTGGGCCAGGGTGTTGCGCGCTCGCCAGCGGGCAAAGCCCGGGTGCTCCTTGTCCAGGGCCGCCAGTTCGGCGTCCTGGTTGCTCAGGGCCTTGTAGTCCGGATCGACGAAGTGCTTGGCTACACGATGGACTTCGGCTTCGGTGAGGGTGGTCTGGCCGCCACGCAGGTGGACCATTTCCGCCTCGACTTTCTCAGCGAACACTTCAGGGGTCAGGGCCTTGACCAGGATCTTGATTCGCGCCTTGTACTTGTTATCGCGACGGCCATAGCGGTTGTAGACCCGCAGGATGGCGTCGAGGTAGCTCAGCAGGTCCTGCCACGGCAGGAACTCGTTGATGAAGGCGCCAACCACCGGAGTGCGGCCCAGGCCACCACCCACCAGGACCCGGAAGCCCAGCTCGCCGGCGGCGTTGTACACCGGCTCCAGGCCGATGTCGTGGACTTCGATGGCCGCGCGGTCGGAAGTCGAGCCGTTGATGGCGATCTTGAACTTGCGCGGCAGGTAGGCGAATTCGGGGTGGAAGGTGGTCCACTGACGGACGATCTCGCACCAGGGGCGCGGATCGATCAGCTCATCGGCGGCGACACCGGCGAACTGGTCGGTGGTGACGTTGCGCAGGCAGTTGCCGCTGGTCTGGATGGCATGCATTTGCACGGTGGCCAGCTCGGCGAGGATGTCCGGCACGTCTTCCAGGGCCGGCCAGTTGAACTGCACGTTCTGCCGGGTGCTGATGTGCGCGTAGCCCTTGTCGTAGTCGCGGGCGATCTTGGCCATCATCCGCGCTTGGCGCGAGGTCAGTTGGCCGTAGGGCACGGCAACTCGCAGCATCGGGGCAAAACGTTGGATATAGAGGCCATTCTGCAGACGCAGGGGGCGGAATTCTTCTTCGCTCAGCTCGCCTGCCAGATAGCGTCGGGTCTGATCACGGAACTGCTTGACGCGGTCCTCGATGATCCGCTGATCGTACTCGTCGTATACGTACATATAGGTCCAGTTCTCAGGCTACAGGTGGCACACCAGCGCACACGCTCAACGCCACCCATGTAAGCAAATCTGCGCGCACGGCCGCGCACTCCCTTCGGAGCCGGCGAACGATACCAGTTTGTGGTTATGCGCAAAAGTGATGTTTGAGTATATGAAAAGAACCAAAACGACTAACGGTAGGGAGGATGCAGTAACCCCATTTGTGGTAGGGGCAATCCTGAGCTTAACTGTGGGCGTGTCTTTGAGCAGTCACCGACAAAATCTACTAGAGGCGATGCTATGAGCCATCCAACCAAAACAAGGAAAAGTGACAGTAGTGTTGATGCTTGGGCCATTCTCTTTCTGATCATACTGGTCGTGGGTACGGCCGTGTTTTGGGTCAGTCACCAGTAGTCGAGTCCGAACCAGGAGCCCGAATTGTCGGACAATCATGACAATTTGCCGCCGTTGGCCAGTACTTTGCCAGTTATACTGCCTGGGATAATTCTGGGGCTCTTCTCGTAATGTTCAAGGTTCTGTTCAAGTGCTTGCTGTTTCTGAGTCTGCCGTTCTGGGCGGTGGCTCAGGCGACATCCGTGGTGTTTCTCAATCCTGGCAATTCAACCGAAACCTTCTGGGTCAGCTATTCGCAATTCATGCAGGCCGCCGCCCGGGACCTGGGCATGGACCTGCAGATTCTCTATGGCGAACGCAATCCCCAGAACTCTCTCGATCAGGCCCGCGAGCTGTTTCAGCGGGCGCAAAAGCCCGATTACCTGATGCTGGTCAACGAGCAGTATGTCGCGCCGCAGATCCTGCGCATGTCTCAGGGCACCGGGGTCAAGCTGTTTATCGTCAACAGTCCGCTGACCGAAGATCAGCGGGCCTTGATCAACCAGAGTCGCAGCAGTTATTCCGATTGGATCGGCAGCATGGTGGGCAACGACGAAGAGGCCGGCTATCGGATGCTCAATGAGCTGCTGCTCAAGCACGGCCCTGTGCCTGAGGGGCAGAGCATCGACTTGCTGGCGTTCTCCGGGGTGAAAGTCACGCCGGCGGCGCAGTTGCGCGAACAAGGGCTGCGTCGGGCCCTGGCGGAGCATCCTCAGGTGCGCCTGCGGCAAATGGTGTATGGCGAGTGGAACCGGCAGCGGGCGCACGAACAGGCGCGTCAACTGCTGCAGCGCTATCCGCAGACGCAACTGGTCTGGTCGGCCAACGATGAGATGGCTCTGGGGGCCATGCAGGCTGCCCGGGAGTTGGGCCGCAAGCCAGGGGGCGATCTGCTGTTCAGCGGGCTCAACAGTTCACCCGAAGCCTTGCGGGCATTGATCGACGGGCAGCTGTCGGTACTCATGGCCGGGCATTTCACCATCGGTGGCTGGGCTCTGGTGGCCCTGCATGACGATGCGCTGGGGCTCGATCCCCGGCGCCTGGGAGGGCCCGACTGGCAATTGCCGCTGTTCCAGTCATTGACCCGTGCTCAAGCCCAGCAGCTCTTGCGCCTTGGCGATCAGGCCGGGGCCCGTGTCGACTTTCATGGGTTGTCCGCCCAAGGCAAGCCAGACGGCTATCGCTATCCCTTCGGTTTGCAGCTGTTGCTGCGCTGACCGGGCTTCACACCCCAGCCAGATGCATCGCCAGATTGGCGATGCCCAACAGCACCAGGACGAACAGGGCAGTGAAGACAATGCCCAGCACGATGAAGTGACTGGGCTTGCCGTGGCTGAAGTCGCGGGCGCGGTTTTTCCCGCTTTGCACGCCAAAGGCCGCGGCCAGCACGCTTTGCAGCATCTGCAGGAAGGTTGGGGGCTGGTGGTCGTTGCTTGGATCGTCCATAAATCCCTCGACACGGTGGGGTGTCAACAGAGCATAGACAATGCCGTCGGTGATGGCGGGCGGGTGTAGGAACTGGCTCGTAGGAGCTGGCTTGCCAGCGAAGACGCCTCGACCACGCCTTCGCCGACAATCCGGCTCCTACCGCATCTGAGTCAGTTGTCGTAGCCCAGGTTCGGCGCCAGCCAGCGTTCGCTGACCGCCAGGTCCTGGCCCTTGCGCTCGGTGTAGCTCTGCACCTGATCCTTGTCGACCTTGCCCACGGCAAAATACTGCGCCTGCGGGTGGGCGAAGTACCAGCCGCTGACCGCCGCCGCCGGGAACATGGCGAAGTGCTCGGTCAGGAACACGCCGCTGCGGCCGGCGCGGCCTTCGCTGGCCTCGGGGTCGAGCAGGGCAAACAGCGTGCTCTTCTCGGTGTGATCCGGGCAGGCCGGGTAGCCCGGGGCAGGGCGGATGCCGCTGTACTGCTCCTTGATCAGCGCCTCGTTGTCCAGTTGCTCGTCCTTGGCGTAGCCCCAGTAATCCTTGCGCACCTGCTGGTGCAGCCACTCGGCGCAGGCCTCGGCCAGGCGGTCGGCCAGGGCCTTGACCATGATCGAGTTGTAGTCGTCGCCGGCGTCCTGATAGGCCTTGGCCACTTCCTCGGCACCGATCCCGGCGGTGGTGATGAAGCCGCCCACGTAATCGGTGATGCCGCTGTCCTTGGGCGCGACGAAGTCGGCCAGGGAGAAGTTCGGCTTGCCGTCGGTCTTGATGATCTGCTGGCGCAGGTGATGCAGGCGGGCCAGGGGCTGGCCGTCGTCGCCGTAGACTTCCAGGTCGTCGTCCTGCACCTGGTTGGCCGGCCAGAAGCCGAACACCGCCCGGGCACTGATCAGCTTCTCGTTGATCAGCTTGTCGAGCATCTCCCGGGCGTCCTTGTACAGCGCGGTGGCGGCTTCACCCACCACTTCGTCCTCAAGGATGCGCGGGAACTTGCCGGCCAGGTCCCAGGAGATGAAGAACGGCGTCCAGTCGATGTATTCGGCCAGTACCTTGAGGTCGATGTTGTCCAGCACCCGGGCGCCGGTGAAGGTCGGCTTGACCGGCTGGTAGCCGGCCCAGTCGAACTGCGGCTTCTTGGCGATGGCCGCGGCGTAGCTCAGGCGTTCGGTGCGGGCGCTGCGGTTGGCGGTGCGCTCGCGCACTTCCACGTACTCTTCCCGGGTCTTCTCGACGAAGCCGGCCTTGAGCTCCTTGGACAGCAGCTGGGTGGCCACACCCACGGCGCGTGAGGCGTCGGTGACGTAGACCACCGCGTCATTGCTGTACTTGGGCTCGATCTTCACCGCGGTGTGGGCCTTGGAAGTGGTGGCGCCACCGATCATCAGCGGCAGGTGGAAATCCTGGCGCTGCATCTCGCGGGCGACGTGGACCATCTCGTCCAGGGACGGGGTGATCAGCCCGGACAGGCCGATGATGTCGCACTGCTGTTCCTTGGCCACCTGGAGGATCTTCTCCGCCGGCACCATCACCCCGAGGTCGACGATGTCGTAGCCGTTGCAGCCCAGGACCACGCCGACGATGTTCTTGCCGATGTCGTGTACGTCGCCCTTGACCGTGGCCATGAGGATCTTGCCCTTGGCTTCCGGCTTGTCGCCTTTTTCCAGCTCGATGAACGGGATCAGGTGGGCCACTGCCTGCTTCATCACCCGGGCGGATTTCACCACCTGGGGCAGGAACATCTTGCCGGCGCCGAACAGGTCGCCAACCACGTTCATGCCGGACATCAGCGGGCCCTCGATGACTTCGATCGGGCGGCTGAAGCTTTGGCGCGACTCCTCGGTGTCTTCGACGATGTGGGTGGTGATGCCCTTGACCAGGGCGTGTTCCAGGCGCTTGTTGACGTCCCAGCTGCGCCATTCCTCGGTTTCCGCTTCCTTGACGCTGCCGTCGCCCTTGAACTGGTCGGCGATGGCCAGCAGCGCGTCGGTGCCGTTCGGCGTGCGGTTGAGTACCACGTCTTCCACGGCGTCACGCAGCTGCTGCGGGATCTGGTCGTAGATCTCCAACTGGCCGGCGTTGACGATGCCCATGCTCAGGCCGTTGCGGATCGCGTGCAGCAGGAACACCGAGTGGATCGCCTCGCGCACCGGGTTGTTGCCGCGGAACGAGAACGACACGTTGGACACGCCGCCGGAGCTCAGGGCATAGGGCAGCTCATCGCGGATGTAGGCGCAGGCGTTGATGAAGTCCACCGCGTAGTTGTTGTGTTCCTCGATGCCGGTGGCCACGGCGAAGATGTTCGGGTCGAAGATGATGTCTTCCGGCGGGAAGCCCACTTCGTTGACCAGGATGTCGTAGGAGCGCTTGCAGATTTCCTTCTTGCGCGCCTCGGTGTCGGCCTGGCCGACCTCGTCGAAGGCCATCACCACCACGGCGGCGCCGTAGCGCTTGCACAGCTTGGCGTGGTGAATGAACTGCTCCACGCCTTCCTTCATGCTGATGGAGTTGACGATGCCCTTGCCCTGGATGCACTTGAGGCCGGCTTCGATCACTTCCCACTTCGAGGAGTCGATCATGATCGGCACGCGGGAGATGTCCGGCTCGCCGGCGATCAGATTGAGGAAGGTGACCATGGCCTTCTTCGAATCCAGCATCCCCTCGTCCATGTTGATGTCGATCACCTGAGCGCCGGCTTCCACCTGCTGCAGGGCGACTTCCAGGGCTTCGGTGTAGTTGTCTTCGCGGATCAGCCGGGCGAATTTCGCCGAGCCGGTGATGTTGGTGCGTTCACCGACGTTCACGAACAGCGAGTTGCGATCGATGGTGAAGGGCTCCAGGCCCGACAGGCGGCAGGCCTTGGGAATGTCCGGGATCTGCCGCGGGGCATAGCCGGCCACGGCCTTGGCGATGGCGCCGATGTGCCCCGGGGTGGTGCCGCAGCAGCCACCGACGATATTGAGGAAACCGCTCTGGGCGAACTCCTCGATGACCTTGGCGGTTTGTTCCGGCAGTTCGTCGTATTCGCCGAATTCGTTGGGCAGGCCGGCGTTGGGGTGCGCCGAGACATGGGTGCTGGCCTTGTTCGACAGTTCTTCCAGGTACGGGCGCAGCTCGCTGGCGCCCAGGGCGCAGTTCAGGCCCACCGAAATCGGCTTGGCGTGGGCCACGGAGTTCCAGAAGGCTTCGGTGGTCTGGCCCGACAGGGTACGGCCGGAGGCATCGGTGATGGTCCCGGAAATCATGATCGGGAGTTCGAAGCCCAACTCCTCGAAAACGCCCTGCACGGCGAAGATCGCCGCCTTGGCGTTCAAGGTGTCGAAGATGGTCTCGATCAGGATCAGGTCGGCGCCGCCTTCGATCAGGCCCTTGGTGGCCTCGGTGTAGTTTTCCACCAGTTCATCGAAGGTAACGTTGCGGTAGCCGGGGTTGTTGACGTCCGGCGACAGTGAGCAGGTGCGGCTGGTCGGGCCCAGGACACCGGCGACGAAGCGCGGCTTGTCCGGAGTTTCGAGGGTTTTCGCATCCGCCACCTTGCGCGCCAGGCGGGCGCCTTCTACGTTCAGTTCGTAGACCAGTTGCTCCATGCCGTAGTCGGCCTGGGACACCTGGGTGGCGTTGAAGGTGTTGGTTTCGAGAATGTCGGCACCGGCATCCAGGTAAGCTTTTTCGATGGCGCCGATCACGTCAGGGCGGGTCAGCACCAGCAAGTCGTTGTTGCCCTTGACGTCGCTGGGCCAGTCGGCGAAGCGCTTGCCGCGGTAGTCCTGCTCCTCGAGCTTGTAGCTCTGGATCATGGTGCCCATGCCGCCATCAAGAATCAGGATGCGCTCTTTGAGGGCTTGCTGGAGAGCGTGGAGGCGAGCACTGCGATCAGACATGAGAACTACCTGGTAGGGCCATTACGAAGGGCGAGGATCATAGCAAACCTGCATGGTTTTGCGGAATGCGCGGGTTTTGCATGAATATCGCTCATGTTGGTGGTCGGGCGACATCGGTAGAATCGCGGCGTTTTTTACTTTCGGGATCAGGGACATGCCGTACCGTTTTGTCGTTGCCAGCGCTTTGCTGCTGCTCAGTTCATTGTGCATGGCCCAGGGTCCGGCGCCGGCCATTTCCTATACCCGCGACATCCAGCCGATCTTTACCGAGAAGTGCGTGGCCTGTCATGCCTGCTACGACTCCGCTTGTCAGCTCAACCTGGGCAGCGGCGAAGGCGCGAGCCGCGGCGCGTCGAAGATCCCGGTGTACGACGGCGAGCGCAGCGACGCCCAGGCGCCCACGCGGCTGTTCTATGACGCCAGCGGCAAGGCGGCCTGGCAGCGCCAGGGCTTCTATTCGGTGCTCGATGCCCAGGGCAGCCAGGCGGCGCTGATGGCGCGCATGCTCGAACTCGGCCACCGCACGCCATTGCAGCCCAATGCCAAGCTGCCCAGTGACATCGTGCTGGGCCTGAGCCGCGAGAACATGTGCCCGCAGCCGGGTGAATTTGACGCCTATGCCGGTGCTCATCCCAAGGAAGGCATGCCCCTGGCCGTCACCGGCCTCAGCGACCAGCAATACCAGACCCTGCAACGCTGGCTGGCCTCCGGCGCACCAATCGACGAGCAGGGCCTGGCCCCCAGTGCCCGGGAAAGCCTGCAAGTGGCCCAGTGGGAAAACCTGCTCAACGCCCCCGGCGCCCGGGAAAGCCTGGTGGCGCGCTGGCTCTACGAGCACTGGTTCCTCGCCCATATCTATTTCGAAGGCGGCGAGCCGGGGCACTTCTTCCAGTGGGTGCGCTCGCGTACCCCCAGCGGCCAGCCCATCGACCTGATCAACACCCGGCGCCCCAACGACGATCCGGGCACCCAGGTGTATTACCGCCTGTGGCCGGTGCAGGGGGTGATCGTGCACAAGACCCACATCACCTACCCGCTGAGCGCGGCGAAGATGGCCCGGGTCAAGACCCTGTTCTACAGCGGCGACTGGCAGGTCAACGCCTTGCCCGGCTACGGGCCGGCGCGCCGGGCCAACCCGTTCGAGACTTTCGAGGCGATTCCGGCCAAGGCCCGCTACCAGTTCATGCTGGATAACGCCGAATACTTCGTGCGCACCTTCATTCGCGGCCCGGTGTGTCGCGGGCAGATCGCCACGGATGTGATTCGCGACAACTTCTGGGCGCTGTTCCAGGCCCCGGAACACGACCTGTACATCACCGACCCGGCCTATCGCGGCCAGGCCACGCCGCTGCTGGCGATGCCCGGGCAGAACGACGATGTCGGCAGCGTGCTCAGCCTGTGGCTGGCCTATCGCGACAAGCGCAACGAATACGAAGCCCTGCGCCGCGACTTTTATGCCGAGGCCCCGGCGCCCAGCTGGTCCAGCCTGTGGGCCGGCAACGACAACGCGCTGCTGAGCATCTTCCGCCACTTCGACAGCGCCTCGGTGACCAAGGGCCTGATCGGCGAAGTGCCGCAAACGATGTGGCTGTTCGACTACCCGTTGCTGGAGCGCACCTACTATCAGTTGGCGGTGAATTTCGATGTGTTCGGCAACGTTTCCCACCAGGCCCAGACCCGGCTGTACTTCGACCTGATCCGCAACGGCGCCGAGCAGAACTTCCTGCGCCTGATGCCAGCGGGCACCCGCGAGGACTTCCTCGATGATTGGTACCAGAACAGCGGCAAGTTCAAGATGTGGCTGGACTACGAGTCCATCGACGACGGCAAGCGCAGCGCGCTGAAGCTCGACCTCAAGGACCCGAAAAAAGACTTCGCCAACCAGTTGCTGGCGCGTTACGGCGAGCTCAACGCCAAGCCCGATCCGATCAACCGCTGTGACGGCGCCTACTGTTCGCGCCCGAACATCGACCCGGCGCTGCAGGACGCCGAGCAGGCCCTGAGTCGCCTGGCGTCGCGTCCGGCGGCGGGGCTCAGGGTCATCGAGCAACTGCCCGAGGCGACGTTGCTGCGGGTCCAGGCCCCGAGCGGCAAGCGCGAGTTCTACAGCATGCTGCGCAATCGAGCCCACAGTAACGTGGCCTTCATGCTCGGCGAGTCGCTGCGCTACCAGCCGGGGCTGGACACCTTGACGATTTTCCCGGGCATTCTCAGCAGCTACCCGAACTTCATGTTCAACGTTCCGGCCGAGCAGGTGCCGGCGTTTGTCCAGGCCATGCAAGAGGCGCGGGATGCCGCCAGCTTCGAGAAGGTCGTCGAGCGCTGGGGCATTCGTCGCAGCCACCCGCAGTTCTGGCAGTACTTCCACGACCAGACCCGCTACCTGCAGGAAACCGACCCGGTGGAGGCCGGGGTTCTGGACATGAACCGTTACGAAAACCTCTGATACAGGGCCGCTATCTGTCCTCGGGACGCCCGCTGGCGGGCCCCGGGGATGCCTTATACCAAGGTCTATCCCGACAAAAATACTGGGACTTTGTCGGCGGCTTCGATTGGCGTAAACTGCGCCCACGTCTGCGAGGAACCACCATGAGCGCCATAACCATTACCGACGCCGCCCACGATTATCTGGCTGATCTGCTGTCCAAGCAGAACACCCCGGGGATTGGCATCCGCATCTTCATCACCCAGCCAGGTACTCAGTACGCCGAGACCTGCATCGCCTATTGCAAGCCGGGCGAAGAGAAACCCGAAGACAAGGCCCTGGGCCTGAAGAGCTTCACCGCCTATATCGACGCCTTCAGCGAGGGTTTCCTCGATGATGCGGTGGTCGATTACGCCACCGACCGCATGGGCGGCCAACTGACCATCAAGGCGCCCAACGCCAAGGTGCCGATGGTCAATGCCGACAGCCCGATCAACGAGCGCATCAACTACTACCTGCAAACCGAGATCAACCCGGGGTTGGCCAGCCATGGCGGCCAGGTCAGCCTGATCGACGTGGTGGACGACGGCATCGCCGTGCTGCAATTCGGCGGTGGTTGCCAGGGCTGCGGCCAGGCCGACGTGACCTTGAAGGAAGGCATCGAGCGCACCCTGCTCGAGCGCATCCCCGAGCTCAAGGGTGTACGTGATGTCACCGACCACACGCAGAAAGAAAACGCCTACTACTAAGGCGTTCACTGCGGCATGAAAAACGGCGCCCCGTGAGCGCCGTTTTTTTATGCCCGCAAACCAGCGCTCCGAAAAAAAGCCTCCGTAGGAGCCGGCTTGCCGGCGAAAGGGCTCTAGAGCCTTGCACCAGTTCCCAGATCGCCTTCGCTGGCAAGCCAGCTCCTACAAAGCCTCCAGCGCGCCAACGCAGTAACTCCAACCTCGTAGGAGCCGGCTTGCCGGCGAAAGGGCTCTAGAGCCTTGCACCAATTCCCAGATCGCCTTCGCTGGCAAGCCAGCTCCTACAAAGCCTCCAGCGCGCCAACACAGGAACTCCAACCTCGTAGGAGCCGGCTTGCCGGCGAAAGGGCTCTAGAGCCTTGTACCAATTCCCAGATCGCCTTCGCTGGCAAGCCAGCTCCTACAAAGCCTCCAGCGCGCCAACATAGGAACTCCAACCTCGTAGGAGCCGGCTCGCCGGCGAAAGGGCCCGCAAGCCTTGCATCAATGCCGAGATAAGGGGGTCAGGGGCGATAGAGGTGCGCGTGCCCGGCGCGGTACAGCGACGATTCGCTGAACGCGTCCGTGGCCAGTACCCGGCCTACCAGAATCAGCGCCGTGCGCCGGAAGCCCTTGGCCGCAACCTTCTTGGCAATGTCCGCCAGGGTGCCCAGCGCCCAGTCCTGATCCGGCCAGGTGGCCCGATGCACCACGGCAATCGGGCAGTCGGCGCCGTAATGGGGCAGCAGCTCGGCGACGATCTTTTCCAGGTGATTGACCCCCAGGTGGATCGCCATGGTGGCGCCGTGGGCCGCGAGGCTGGCGAACTCTTCGCCGGCGGGCATGGCGGTCTTGTCCGCATAGCGGGTCAGGATCACGCTCTGGGACACATCCGGCAGGGTCAATTCGGCCCCCAGCAGGGCGGCGCAGGCAGCGGTGGCGGTGACTCCGGGGACGATCTCGTAGGGAATGCCCAGCTCCCGCAGGCAGCGGATCTGTTCGCCGATGGCGCCATACAGGCTCGGGTCCCCGGAGTGCACCCGGGCCACATCCTGGCCTTGGGCATGGGCCTCGCGGATCGCCTCGATGATCTGTTCCAGGTGCAGTTCGGCACTGTTGATCACCCGGTCCGCACGGTGACCTTCGAGGACGGCCGCGGGCACCAGCGAGCCGGCGTAGATGATCACCGGGCAGCGATGGATCAGGCGCTGGCCCTTGACGGTGATCAGCTCCGGGTCGCCGGGGCCGGCACCGATGAAATAGACAGTCATGGCTGTGTCCTGTGAAAAAAAAGGCGGGAACAGGGCCGCAGATGAACGATGTTCATATTCGCGACGGGGAATTGTCGGCCAGTTTACCGGCTGGCGGCCAATGCGAGGGTGGCCTGGGCGTATTTCTGGCGGGGGATCAACAGCCGGGCCGGACCGGGGTGCAACTGTTCGGCCAGGGCCAGGGCGGCGCTTTCGGCAACGCCGTAGCAGCCGCTGCGTTCAAAGGCAATCTGCGAGCGGTGGCTCAGGCGCGAGGCGTATGGCGCCAGTTGACTGCTGCTGAAGCAGGTCAGCGGCAGGGCCAGTTGATCCGCCAGTTGCAGCAGGCCGGGCTCGTTGCGCTTCAGGTCGATGCTGGCCAGGGCCAGGAGTTGCCCGCTCTCCAGGCGGTGGGCTTGCAGTACCTGCTCAAGCAGGGCGCGCAGCGTGGTCACTGGGCAGCCCTTCCGGCAACCCAGGCCGACCACCAGGGCCGGCGCCGCGCGCATGTCGATCATGCCGGGTACAGGTCCGTGTTCTTGCGCCGGAACAGCCAGGCGCTGATCAGCCCCAGGGCCAGCCAGAAGGCGGCATTGGTCAACTGCGAGGCAATCTTGAACTGTGCTTCCAGCGCTTCTGGCGCCAGCATCGAGTGCACTTCAGGTTGGGGCGCGCCGATCACGTGGGGCACGGCGATA
The DNA here is from genome assembly GCF_900105185.1 of Pseudomonas saponiphila. NCBI lineage: Bacteria > Pseudomonadati > Pseudomonadota > Gammaproteobacteria > Pseudomonadales > Pseudomonadaceae > Pseudomonas > Pseudomonas saponiphila. The sequence goes on from NZ_FNTJ01000001.1 coordinate 2,507,210, forward strand.
ATCGCCACGCCCAGCAGTTTCAGCAGCCAATGGCCGGCGAACACGATCAGGGCAATGCCCACTGCGGTGGACGCGGCAGTCCCGATCCACCACACCTGGCGCTGCACCAGGTCGGCGGCTGCAGTGCCCGGCAATTCCGGCGGCAGGCCCAGAGTGGGCGCCAGGCAGAAGGTCGCATAGCCGGCGAGCCCCCAGAGCAGGCCTTGCGAGGCACGGCTGGGCGCGCGCAGGGTGTAGAGCCCGGCCAGCATCAGGGCGAAGCCGACCGCTACCACCAGATTGCCGCCGGTGGTGGACAGCGTGCGCTGCCAGCCGTCTTCCGGCTCCCAGGCTTCGGCATCGTGGCTGTGCGCGGCCATGGCGCCGGAGGCATGTTCATGGGCTTCGGCGGCCGGAGCCTGTTCATAGGTTTCCGCCTGCAGGATCAGCGGAGCGACCCACAAGCTTTGCAGCAGGGTCAGCAGCAGGGCCGCCAGCAGCCCGGTGAACCCTGCGGTTTGCGCAATACGCTTGATCATCTCGGCAAGTCTCAATGGCAAGGGAAGGCGGCGCTGTGACGGGTGTCGTGGGCGGCGTTGTGCACCGCTTCGATATGGGAGAAACCGGCGAAATACACCAGGCAGGCGCCCAGCAGCGACGCGCCGATGGCGGCCACCAGACGCTGGCTCAGGGTGGAGGTGCTGCTGGCGGAATGGCTGGTGCTGCTGATGATCGACATGGCGCTTCCCTTTGGAGTGTCGGCTGGGGAGGAGCGCAGCAAAACCCCGCGTGAGGAGCACGCAGGGTTTGCAACAGCGCCCGCCCACCGCGGGTTTGTTATGTAAGTGTTGCGGGCCGGTCTCCGGGCTCGCGAGGGGCAGGGCTGACGCCATGCCGCTAAGTGTCGCCTTCCCATGCCGGGGCACAGTGGATCTGACACTTCGCTCGCTTACCGTTGCGGGGGCAGCACCGGACTGGTCACGGCCTTTTAGTTAAGCACGTGATTCACCGGTTTCCCGTTTCACCCTGTGAAGGGCACCCGTAACAAGGCGCGTAGCAAATCATGGGCGGGGTGATGCCGTCAATTGCGCCAGGCGCTGCATTGCCGATTGACCGTCCCCCGCGCTCTGCGTAGCCTTGCGCGTTCGAGGTTCTTCGGCCAGCGGTCGAAGCTAAGAAGGGAACGCGGTCGATGCCGCGGCTGCCCCCGCAACTGTGATGGGTTGGATTGCTGCAAGGCCACTGCATGGGCGTCGACGACGCCGGCGGGAAGGCGCAGCAAGCGTCGGTCGCGTACCGGCAAGCCCTCAGCCAGGAGACCTGCCTCGATCGAAGATTCTCACTACAACCGGGCGGGGTGATCCGGTGGCGAAATCTCCGCGCGCCTTCGCGCTGCGGTTCTCGTCCCGTATGCCCGCCACCTTTGCCTAGGGGCATCCGATGAAAACACTGGCCAAACTTCCCGTCACCATCGTCACCGGCTTCCTTGGCTCGGGTAAGACCACCTTGCTGCGGCACATGCTGGACAACGCCCAGGGCCGGCGCATCGCGGTGATCGTCAACGAGTTCGGCGAGCTGGGCATCGATGGCGAAATCCTCAAACAATGCGCCATCGGCTGCACCGAGGAAGAGGCCAGCGGCCGGGTCTACGAGCTGGCCAACGGCTGCCTGTGCTGCACCGTGCAGGAAGAGTTCTTCCCGGTGATGCGTGAACTGGTGGCGCGCCGTGGCGATCTGGACCACATCCTCATCGAAACCTCCGGCCTGGCCCTGCCCAAGCCCCTGGTCCAGGCCTTCCAGTGGCCGGAAATCCGCAGTGCCTGCACCGTCGACGCGGTGATCACCGTGGTCGACAGCCCGGCCGTGGCCGCCGGCACCTTTGCCGCGTTCCCCGAGCAAGTAGACGCCCAGCGCAAGCTCGACCCCAACCTGGACCACGAATCGCCGCTGCACGAGCTGTTCGCCGACCAGCTGTCCAGCGCCGACCTGGTGATCCTCAACAAGACCGACCTGATCGATCCCGCAGACCTGGCCAAGGTGCGCCTGGAAGTGGCCGAGGAACTGCCGCCGGCGGTCAAGGTCATCGAAGCCAGCAGCGGCCGCCTGCCACTGGACGTGCTGCTGGGCCTGGGCGCCGGTTCCGAGGAACACATCGACAGCCGTCACAGCCACCACGACCATCACCACGACGGCGATGACGACCACGACGACCACGACCACGACGCCTTCGATTCCATCTCCATCGAACTGCCCCAGGCCGACGAAAGCCTGCTGCTGGACGCCCTGACCCAGCTGGTGGTCAAGCACGGCATCCTGCGGGTCAAGGGCTTTGCCGCGATCCCCAACAAGCCGATGCGCCTGCTGATCCAGGGCGTGGGCACCCGCTTCGACAAACACTTCGACCGCAAGTGGGGCGCCGATGAAGCCCGCACCACGCGCCTGGTGCTGATCGGCCAGGAACTGGACGCCGCCCAGCTCGAAGCGCAACTGCGCGCCGCGCTCAGCGTGTAAGCCATGCACCTGCTCAGGACCCAGCCCGGCGGTTTTGTCGCGGACGACAACATCGCCGACCTCGGACAAACCCCCGCCGAACTGGTGATCCTGTGCAGCGGCGACTCCAGCCTGGCGCTGCTGGCGGACGCCGCCGAGCAGTTGCCCGAGGACTACCCCAGCTTTCGCCTGGCCAATCCGATGCAGGTGCAGAACCATGCCTCGGTCGACCTGTATGTCGACCAGGTGCTGCGCCATGCCAAGGTGATCCTGATCTCCCTGCACGGCGGTATCGCCTACTGGCGCTACGGTGTCGAGCGGCTGGTGGAGCTGTCCCAGCGCGGCGTGCAGCTGATCCTGGTGCCGGGGGACGATCGCCCCGACCCCGAACTCAGCGACCTGAGCACTGTGCCTGCCATCGAGCGCGACCGCCTGTGGCAGTTCCTGCGCCAGGGCGGGCGCGACAATGCCTTGAATTTCTATCGCTGCCTGGCCAGCGGCCTGCTGGGGCGCGACTACCCTTGGAGCGAACCGCAGACTCTGCCACGCACGGCGATCTATCACCCGCAAAAAAGCCAGGCCGCCCTCAGCGACTGGCAGGGCGATTGGCAGCCTGGCCAAGCCGTGGCGGCGCTGCTGTTCTACCGCTCCCACCTGCAGGCGGCCAACACTGGTTTCATCGATCTGTTCTGCCAGCGCCTGCAAGCGGCGGGGCTCAACCCCTTGCCGATCGCCGTGGCCAGCCTCAAGGAAGCCGGCTGCCTGAGTCAGGTTGAAGACTGGCTGGATGAAACCGCGGCCGGGGTGATCCTCAACACCACCGGCTTTGCCCAATCCAGCCCCGAGGCCCCGCACCTGCGGCCGTTCCGGCGCAATATCCCGGTGATCCAGGCCATCTGCGCCCAGGACAACGAGCCGGGCTGGCGCGACAGCGAGCAGGGCCTGGGCCCGCGGGACCTGGCCATGCACATCGCCTTGCCGGAGCTGGACGGGCGCATCATCAGCCGGCCCATCAGCTTCAAGGACCTGGCCTGGCGCAGCGAGCGCAGCCAGTCGGACGTGGTGTGCTACCGCGGCCAGCCCGAGCGCATGGATTTTGTCGCCGAGCTGGCCCGGCGCTGGGTCGAACTGGGGCGCCTGGACAACGGCGACAAACGCATTGCCCTGGTGCTGGCCAACTACCCGACCCGGGACGGGCGCATCGGCAACGGCGTCGGCCTGGATACCCCGGCAGCGGCATTGAATATCCTCAAGGCCCTGCGCGCTGAAGGCTATCCGCTGCCGGCCGAGTTGCCCGCCAGCGGCAGCGAGCTGATCCGGCAGTTGCTGGGTGGGGTCAGCAACGACCTGGACAGCCTCGACCAGCGTCCGTGCCAGCAAAGCCTGGCCCTGGACGACTACGCGGCGATGTTCCAGGCGCTGCCGCCAGTCAATCGCGAGGCGGTGCTGCAACGCTGGGGCGCACCGCAGCAAGACCCGATGTTCCGCAACGGGCGGATGATGATCGCCGGCCTGCGCTTTGGCCTGACCTTCGTCGGCATCCAGCCGGCCCGGGGTTATCAGGTGGACCCCAGCGCGGTCTACCACGACCCGGACCTGGTGCCGCCCCATGGCTACCTGGCGTTCTACTTCTGGTTGCGCCAGACCTACGGCGCCCATGCGCTGATTCACGTCGGCAAGCACGGCAACCTGGAATGGCTGCCGGGCAAGGGCGTCGGCCTGTCGCAGAACTGCTGGCCGGACGCGCTACTGGGGCCGCTGCCGAACATCTATCCGTTCATCGTCAACGACCCGGGGGAGGGCGCCCAGGCCAAGCGCCGCACCCAGGCGGTGATCATCGACCATCTGATGCCGCCGCTGACCCGCGCCGAAACCTACGGCCCGCTGCGCAACCTGGAACTGCTGGCGGACGAATACTACGAAGCCCAACTGCTGGATCCACGGCGCGCGCGGGAGCTGCAGCGGGACATTCTGCAACTGGTGCGCGAAACCCATATCGACCGTGAGCTGCAACTGGAGGGTGCCCTCGACAGCGACGCCGATGCCGCCATCTGGCTGCCGCGGCTGGACACCTACCTGTGCGATCTCAAGGAATCGCAGATCCGCGATGGCCTGCACGTGTTCGGCGAATCCCCCGAGGGCCGCTTGCGCCTCGACACCCTGCTGGCCTTGCTGCGCATTCCCCGGGGCGATGGCAAGGGCGCTCACGCCAGCTTGCTGCGGGCCCTGGCCAAGGCCTTCGGCCTGGATTTCGATCCATTGGACTGCGCCCTGGCCGAACCCTGGACCGGGCGTCGGCCGCAAGCGTTACGGCAGATCAGTGATGCGCTGTGGCGTACCGCTGGCGATGCGCGCGAGCGCCTGGAGCTGTATGCCGCCGAGTTGATCGAAGCGGCGCTGCGGGGCCCGGTGGCGCAGCTGGACCAACCCGGCTGGGAGCCAGTGCAGAGCATTATCGACGGCCTGCGCGAGGTGGTCGCACCACGCCTGGACGCTTGCGGCCCGGCGGAGATGCACGGCCTGCTGGAAGCCCTGAACGGGCGTTTCGTCCCCGCCGGGCCCAGCGGCGCGCCCAGCCGTGGGCGGCTCGACGTGCTGCCCACGGGACGCAACTTCTATTCGGTGGACGTGCGCAACCTGCCCACCACCACCGCCTGGCGCATCGGTTTCCAGTCGGCCAACCTGATCCTCGAACGCCACCTGCAGGATCACGGCGACCACCTGCTGCACCTCGGCCTGTCGGTGTGGGGCACCGCCACCATGCGCACCGGCGGCGACGACATCGCCCAGGCCATGGCCCTGATGGGCGTGCGCCCGGTGTGGGCCACCGGCAGCCAGCGAGTCGACGATTTCGAGATCCTGCCCCTGAGCCTGCTGGACCGGCCGCGGGTCGACGTGACCCTGCGGGTGTCCGGCTTTTTCCGCGACGCCTTCGCCAACCTGATCCGCCTGTTCGACGCGGCGGTGCTGGCGGTGGCGGCCCTCGATGAGCCTGAGGAGATGAACCCGCTGGCGGCCAGGGTCCGCGCCGAGCGCGAAGCCTTGATCGCCTCCGGCCTGGATCGGGACACCGCGGCCCGTCAGGCCGGCTGGCGGATCTTCGGCGCCAAGCCCGGGGCCTACGGCGCCGGGGTCCAGGGCGCCATCGACGGTCGCCTGTGGCGGAGCCGCGAAGACTTGGCCGAGGTCTACCTGAACTGGGGCGGCTACGCCTATGGCGGCCAGGATGAAGGCACCGCCGCCCGCGAGCAGTTCGCCACCCGCCTGGGGCAGGTGCAGGCGGTGCTGCAGAACCAGGACAACCGCGAGCACGACTTGCTCGATTCCAACGACTACTACCAGTTCCAGGGCGGCATGCTGGCGGCGGTGGAAAGCCTCAGCGGGGGCAAGGCCGCCAGCTACCACGGCGACCACAGCCAGCCGGACCTGCCGAAGATCCGCACCCTCAAGGAAGAGCTGAACCGGGTGATCCGCTCCCGGGCGGCCAATCCGAAGTGGATCGAAGGGGTCAAGCGGCACGGCTACAAGGGCGCCTTCGAAATGGCCGCGACCCTGGACAACCTGTTTGCCTTCGACGCCACCACCGAACTGATCGACGATCACCAGTACGCGTTGCTGGCCGATGCCTATCTGCTGGACGACTCGACCCGCGAGTTCGTCCGCCAGCATAATCCCCACGCCTTGCGTGACATGACCGAGCGCCTGCTGGAAGCTCAGCAGCGTGGCCTGTGGCAAGAGCCGGGTGATTACCGCGAGGCCCTGGAGCACCTGCTGCTGGATATTGAAGAGGACGGTTGATGCAGCGAGTGCTGCGCACTCGATCGCGAGCAAGCTCGCTCCTACAACGGCAATGCGTTACCCGTAGGAGCGAGCTTGCTCGCGAAAGCGTCCTCCCGAACACCCCAAGACCCGACCCAAGCGAGCCCCCGACATGAGCGACACCCCCCATTTCCCGCTGTCCGCCGTGGTCGGCGCTGAAAGCCTGAAACTGGCCCTGTGCCTCACCGCCATCGATCCGAAGATCGGCGGTGTGCTGATCGAAGGCCCCCGCGGCATGGCCAAGTCGACCCTGGCCCGGGGCCTGGCGGATCTGTTGTCCAGCGGGCAGTTCGTCACCTTGCCCCTGGGCGCCAGCGAAGAGCGTCTGGTGGGCACCCTGGACCTGGACGCCGCCCTGGGTGAAGGCCGTGCGCAGTTTTCCCCTGGGGTGCTGGCCAAGGCCGACGGTGGCGTGCTCTACGTCGATGAAGTCAACCTGCTGCCCGATCACTTGGTGGACCTGCTGCTGGACGTGGCCGCCAGCGGCACCAACCTGATCGAGCGCGACGGCATTTCCCATCGCCATTCGGCGAAGTTCGTGTTGATTGGCACCATGAACCCGGAAGAGGGCGAACTGCGCCCGCAACTGCTGGACCGCTTCGGCCTCAACGTCGCCCTCAGCGGCCAGCCCGCCCCCGAAGAGCGCGGGCAGATCATTCGCCGCCGTCTGGATTTCGACAGCGATCCCCAGGGCTTCTGTGCCCAATGGGCCGAACCCCAGGCCACATTGCGCGAGCGCTGCCAGCAGGCGCGGGCTGCCCTGGCCGGCATCCCGCTGGACGACCAGGCCCTGGCGCTGATCACCGAGCGCTGCTTTGCCGCCGCCGTGGACGGCTTGCGCGCCGACCTGGTCTGGCTGCGCGCGGCCCGGGCCCATGCCGCCTGGCGCGGTGCTCCGGCGATTGCCGAGGAGGATATCGACGCCGTGGCCGAGTTCGCCTTGCGTCACCGGCGGCGGCAGGTTCCCCCCAGCGCGCCGTCATCGGGGCCAAGCCCCCAGGTACCGGCATCCGCCAACCCGAGCCCCGACCCCAGTGAAGGTCAGGGCCAATGGGGCGAAATGCCGGCCCAGGCCCTGCCCACCGGCGCCCGCCGCGAAGTGCCGAGCTGGCCAAAAAAGCCCTAGGCATCCGCCCCCGTACTTACCGGGGGGCGGATGCCAAGCCCCGGGCGGGGCATCTGGATCAAGGCCGGCACGGCGCCAGTCGCGCGGCCGGCAGCGGTTCGATCAACTGGCCCGGCACCTTGCTCAAGGGCCGGCCGCGGTTGCGTGAAGACTTGCTGTTTCGCCTGCGCAGCCGCTCGCCCCATGAACTGTGGCTGGTGATTGTCGATGCCTCGGCCTCGACCCGTCGCCACAGTGCCCTGAGCGACGCCAAGGGCCTGCTGGCGCAACTGTTCGACGACGCCTACCGCCAGCGCGCGCGCCTGGCCTTGCTGACCGCCAGCGGCCGCGCACCGAACTGGCAGGTCCAGGGCCTGAAGGCCTCCAAGGACCTGCGGCACTGGCTCGACGGCCTCGGCGCCGGTGGCGGCACGCCCTTGTCACAAGCCCTGGCCGAGGCCAGTCAATGGCTGGAGCGGCGCCAGCGGCGCCTGCCGGCGGAGCAACAGCGGGTGCTGCTGATCACCGATGGCCGCCTGAAAAGCCTGCCGCCGCTGCAGCCTTTGAACTGCCCGACCTTACTGCTCGACATCGAACGCGGCCCGATCCGCCTTGGCCGGGCCCGCGAACTGGCCGCGAGCCTCAACGCCGCCTACCAGCACCTCGATGTCCATACCCCCTGACTACAACCCCGACACACTGCCCCCCTCCCGGTAGGAGCTGGCTTGCCAGCGAACGCGTCGTCCAGAGCGGCGCAAGGCTCAAGGACCTCTTCGCCGGCAAGCCGGCTCCTACAGGAATCTGCCACATCGTGCGTTACGCACTGACTGTAGGAGCTGGCTTGCCAGCGAAAGCGTCGTCCAAGGCGGCGCAAGGCTCAAGGACCTCTTCGCCGGCAAGCCGGCTCCCACAGCAATCTGCCTCATCGTGCGTTACGCACTGACTGTAGGAGCTGGCTTGCCAGCGAAAGCGTCGTCCAAGGCGGCGCAAGGCTCAAAGGCCTCTTCGCCGGCCAGCCGGCTCCTACAGGAATCTGCCTCATCGTGCGTTACGCACTGACCGTAGGAGCTGGCTTGCCAGCGAAAGCGCCGGCCAGGACGGCGCAAGGCTCAAGGACCTCTTCGCCGGCAAGCCGGCTCCCACAGGAATCTGCCTCATCGTGCTGTACGCACTGACTGTAGGAGCTGGCTTGCCAGCGAAAGCGTCGGCCAGGACGGCGCAAGGCTCAAAGGCCTCTTCGCCGGCAAGCCGGCTCCCACAGGAATCTGCCACATCGTGCGTTACGCACTGACTGTAGGAGCTGGCTTGCCAGCGAAAGCGTCGGCCAGGGCGGCGCAAGGCTCAAAGGCCTCTTCGCCGGCAAGCCGGCTCCTACAGGGGCGGTGTTGTCGGGGGTGTTTGTGGGCGTCGCGGAAGCGGCTACGCTTTGCGCTGTCTTTCACAGGAGTGACTTCATGCGGGTACTGGTGCGTAACGACAAGGACGATTTCCGGGTCAAGGCCTATGCCGGGACCAACGGCGTGCTGCTGGCCATGGACCTGGATGCTTCGCGGCGCCAGGGCCTGCTGGGCTTCGCCATCGAGAAGCAGGCCGCCGGCAAGCCCTGGCTGTTCCTGTTCAACAGCCTGACCTTCCCCGGCAAGGCCCATACCTTCGCGCAATACAACGCCACCCCCAGCGATCAGGCGCCGCTGCAGAAATTCCGCTGGGCCGATTACGCGGTCAACCCCGGCGCCACCCTCAACTACCGGGTGCACCTGGTGTATGGCAGCCCCGACGCGCCGCAACTGGGCGAGGCCCTGGAGTTGAGCATCAGCGCCGACAACGGCCAGCCTCCGGGGCAGCGGGTGATCTTCAATCGCGCGGTGGCCGCCAGCCAGGCGTTCTCGCGCAAGTTTCCCGAACTGGATGCGCTGCTCAGCGCCAACAAGAACCTGGCCATCGAGGACTGGCCGGACGCGCCCCGGCAATGGCTGGAAAACGGCCTGCTGGAGGAACTGCTGGGCTTTATCCAGCGCGCCACGGACGCCAGCTGGAGCCTGGACATCGCCATCTACGAGTACCAGTTGCAGGCGATCATCGATGCGGTGAACGCGGCCTTCGACCGTGGCGTGCGGGTGCGGGTGCTGTACCACGCCGCCCCCGGCGACGCCGACACCACGATGAACCAGGCCAGCCTGCAGCACCTGCCGCAGGACTGTAAGCGCGGGCGGGTGACCCACGCCATCTTCCACGACAAGTTCATCGTCCTCAGCCGCCTCGACGCCAGCGGCCAGCGCCAGCCCCAGGCGGTGCTCTGTGGCAGCACCAACTTCACCGCCAACGGTGTCTACCGCCAGGCCAACGTGCTGCACAGCCTCGACCGCGCCGATCTTGCCGGGCGCTACCTGGAGGTGTTCGAACAGGTCTGGGCGACCCCGGAGGATGTCGGTGCCACCCGCCAATGGCTGACCCAGCACAACCCCATGCAGCCCGATGCGCCACTGTTCGCCGGGTTTTCCCCGCGCAGCGGCCAGGGCGACCTGAGCGAGTTCGTCGAGATCATCAACGGCGCCCGCCGCGACCTGCTGTTCGTCACCGCCTTCGCCTTGCCCGACAGCATTCTCGATGCCTTGCTCGGCCAACCCCATGACGATGTGCTGCGTTATGGGCTGCAAAACACCGCCAGCCGCATCACCGGCTTCCACGCCGACCGCACCGCCGAGTTCGCCGCCACCGCCTTGCTCAACAACGGCCTGGAGGGCTGGCTCAAGGAGGGCCTCAAGGGCCAGAAGGGCAACCTGCTGGTGCACACCAAGGCCATCGTCACCGACTTCACCAGCGAGGCGCCGGTGATCATCAGCGGCAGTCACAACCTCAGTGTCGGCGCCAGCCAGAGCAACGACGAGAACTTCCTGATCATCCGTGGCGATACCGACCTGGCGGACCGCTACGGCCTGGAATTGCTGCGCTTCTACGAGCACTACCGGTTCCGCTACTTCGCCAAGCAACTGGCCCTCAAGCAGGTCCAGCCCCTGGCGGTGGACGACAGCTGGAGCAACGCCTACTACCTGGAAGGGGATCTGCGCCAGTTGTCGCGGCTGCGTTTTTCCGGGCGTTGAAAAGCCCGCCGTCGGTCTGCTTTTACGGGAGCAGAGCAGGCAGATTGATATCACCTGATCTAGCGTTGCCAGCGGAGCGAGCGCTTCCTCCGCAAAGGAGCCTTTTCAGGGAGATAAATCATGGTTTTTATACGGCGTGATGTCGGGAAATTGAGCGGCGATTGGGACCCGACCCTGTTGTGGTATGCCAGGGCGGTGGGAGTTCTGCGCCAGCGACCGATCACCGATCGCACCAGCTGGCGGTTTCTCGCGGGGATTCACGGCTTCTCCGAGTTCTGGTGGAAGAGGGACGGCTACCTCAAGGCCGACGAGAGGCTACCGAAGGAATCGGAGCGGCTGCTGTACTGGGACCAATGCCAGCACTCCAACTGGTTCTTTCTGCCCTGGCATCGCGGTTACTTGGCGTCTTTCGAGCAGATTGTGCGTGATGAGGTTGTCCGACTGGGCGGTCCCCAGGATTGGGCCTTGCCTTATTGGAATTACAACGAGGGGTCGCAGTCCCTGAACCTGCCTCCAGCCTTTGCTGCCAAGGTCCTGCCCGACAACGAGGGACCCAATCCACTGTATGTGGAAAACCGGTTCGGTATCTCAGGTAATGGCGAGGTGGTGCTCAATGCTGACCTGATAAAACTCGACTGTCTGGACGAGCCGAGGTACGAGGGTGGCAAACACGGTACCCCGCCCGGTTTCGGCGGCACTCCGAAATCCCTGTACAGAGGCGGAGTCACAGGTCGCCTGGAGTCGTGCCCGCACAACGTCGTCCATACCGAAGTGGGGGGCTCCAAGCAGGTGCGAATCGCGGACGACGGTTCTCGGTATGAGGTTCGCGGCCTGATGAGCTATCCCGAAACCGCCGCGCTGGACCCGATCTTCTGGCTGCACCATGCCAACATCGACCGCCTGTGGCAGGTCTGGTTGGACAGCCCCGATGAGCACAGCAACCCCGACAAATCCCACTGGTACAACGGCCCCGACAAGTTGAGCCGGCCCTTTATCGTGCCCCAGGTCAATGGCGAACCGTGGAAGTTCAAGGTAGTGGAGGTGCTCGACACCCTGGCGCCCAGGCTCAACTATCGATACGACAACACGGCTCCCGTCAAGAGCCAAGGCAACCGCCTGCATCAGCGCTTGCAGCGCCTAGGGCTGGCAGCCGGTCAATTGCAGAACTTCAGCGTCAGCGGAGCATTGATGGTCAAGGAGCCGGAAACAGAGGTCATAGGGGCTAATCAGGCGCCGTTGGACATAGTCGGGCACTCGGTGCAGACCTCGGTGCAACTGGACAAGCAGGGCGCGCAACAGGTGTTCAACAGCCTTAAGTCGAACGTGTTGGCTGCCAGCCTGACGCCGCCGGACCGGGTATTCCTCAACCTGGAAAACATTCGCGGCAACAACGATGCGGTGTTGCTGGAGGTCTATGTCAACCTGCCGGCCGATGCCGATCCGACCCAGCATCCGGAGCTGCGGGCCGGCGTCTTGTCGTTGTTCGGCGTGAGCAGTGCCAGTCGTGCCGACCAGGAGCATGGTGGGCACGGCATTACCGAGGTGTTCGAGATCACCGATATCATCGATGCCCTGCACCTGGGGGGCATCACCTCGGCGGATCAGTTGAATGTTCGCCTGGTCTCCAGGGCGGCGGTGCCGGCCGAAGACCAGATTACGGTGGCACGGGTCAGCCTCACCCGGCTCGGCGGTTGAGGGGCATGTTCAGTGGGCAGCGATCCTTGGGCCAAGGCCCGCTGCCCTGGTTGCTGCTGGCCAGCCTAGCGGGGTGGGGATGGTTGCTGGGGTCGACGGCAATGCTGTCGATTCCGGCGTTCTGCGGCAGCCTGCCGTTGGCCGGTTATGCCTTGGGCTGGCAGGGTATCGAGCAGGTGTTGCTGTTCAACCCACCGCAGCAATTGTTGCTGGGCTGGTGGCTGATGCTGCTCGCCATGCTGCCTTTGCTGTTGGCGCAACCCTTGTTCTACGTCTGGCACCGTAGCTTGCGGCGCAAGCGTTGGCAGGGCATTGCCTTGTTCGTGCTGGGCTTTGGTGCGGTCTGGAGCTTGGCAGGGGTGCTGCTGATGGGGCTGGTGGTGGCGGTCCGGGTGTGGTTTGGCCTGAGCGCGTGGCCGTTTTTTTTCGCCGTGGTGCTGCCGTGTCTGGTCTGGCAGGCCTCGCCGTTCAAGCAGCATTGCCTGAACCAGTGCCACCGGCAGCCGCGGATCAGTGCATTTGGCCTGGGCTATGTGAGGGACTGCCTGGGGTTTGGCCTGTCCGCTGGGGCTTGGTGCGTAGGTTCCTGCTGGCCGCTGATGCTGTTGCCGGTGCTGCTGGAGCAGGGGCATGTGGCGCTGATGTTGCTGGGCATGCTGTGGATGCTCTACGAACGCCTGTTGCGGCCTCGGGTCTTGCGCTGGTACTGGCCCTGGCCGCGGCATCCGCGGGGACTGTCCTAGTCATTGTCTAACGTCGCCCAGGGGCGGGTTGTCCGCGATTGCGATCCCTCCCCTGGCCACCCTTGCTTAAAGCCTACAGCCTCGGCACCGGGCTCACCGTGGCATTGCGCCAGGCGGTCTGCAACTGCTCGTTGAGCAGCGCCGGCACCTGCTTGTCGGGCTGGTTTTCCAGGCTCAGCTTCAAGCCGTTGAGGGAGCGGCCGCTGAGGCGATTGCCCGCCAGGTCCTCACGGAACACCTGTTCCGCCTCGGCGTACTGTTTCTGCTCCAGCAAGGCGTAGCCGAGGGATTCGCGCAGGGTGTAGTACCAGTCCGGCGGCTCGTTGTAGGCCAGGGCGTCCTGCACTTGCACCGCCTTGCGCCAGGCAGCGATCTGCTGCTGGCCGGCATCGCCGGTCAGGGCCTGCAGGTCGGCGTTCAGCCCCCCCTGATCGTTGTTGAACACCTGGTTGCCCAGGCTCTTGAGGGCGGCCAGCTCCAGCGGACCGGCGGCGCCGGCCTGGGCGCGGTTGAGCAGGGTCAGGTTGGCGATGCGCAGCAGCTGCAACGCCGGGTTGTTGCCGTATTGCAGGGCGTCCTTGCCGGTCAACGGCTGGGGCGAGCTGGCGACTGCTTGCCAGAACCCCTTCAGGGCATCGCGGGCCCCGTCCTTGCTCAAGTCCGGAGCGCCCAGTTGCCGGTACGCCTGGGCATAGGCCTTCATCAGCTGGGTGTAGGGCTTGCTCAGGTCCTGCCAGTCCGGGTTCGCCGCCTTGCACGTCTGGTTGATGGTCGCAAGGCCGGCGTCGATCTTCGGTTCGATCCGCGCCAGGGCATTCCAGTCCTCGAAGCGCGCGGCGAAGTAGTAGGGCACGGCGTAGAAGTAGTCGGTCTTGGTCTTCAGCTCGTCGCGGTATTGCTGGCAGAGGAAGGGCACGGCGGAGTACTGGGTGGTGTTTTCCACCAGTTCCTCGGCCATGTTCAGGGATTCGTTCTGCCGTCCCTCGATGGACAGGGTCCAGGTCAGGAAGTGCAGGTTGTGCCCCAGGTAGTGCAGGGCATAGGGGCTTTGCGGCTGCACCTGGTGGGCGTAGGCGCGGTCCACCGAGACGGCGGTGTAGTTGGCCACGCTGGCCAGGTTGTTGTTGCCGGTGCGCTGGTAGATGTGCGAGGCCATGTGCACCAGATGGCCGATGGCCGGGTTCTGCTCGCGGAAGCGATTGGCCATGGGCAGGCCGCTGTCGGGGAACGGCGATTCCTCGATGGCGTGAATGTAGAAGTGATTGGCCCCGGTGTGCTGCTGGTCCTGCACCAGCACCCGGTTGAGCACTTGCAGGGCCTCGTAGGCGGCGTCGGTCGGCTTGACCTGGTTGGACACCGCCTCGGTGCCGTCCCACCATTTCCACGGGTCGCGGCTGAGCAGAGCGTCGGCGTACAGGGTCGCGGCATCGAGGTCGTCGAAGTAGTTTTCCGACAGGGCTTTCATGGCGGCGGCGTAGCGCTGGTTACCCTCATCGCCGAGGCTGACCCGGCCGTCCTTTTCGCTATACAGGCTCAGCAGCGCCTTGGCGTAATCCACCTCGCGCTGCAGCTGGCGCTGGCTGAAGGCGGCTTGTGCGGCGCTGTCCTTGAGCCGGGCGCTGGCGTGCTCCAGGGCGATCTGCGCCGAGCGGTAGGCCAGCTGGTTGCAACCTTTGGTGGCGACGCTGTTGATGTTGGAGTTGGCCGACAGCGCGATGCCCCAATAGGGCATGGCCGAGCCCTCGTCGAAACGGCTGGCCTGGTAGAAGGCGCGGATCGCCGCGGAAAAGTTGAAGCCGTATTGCAGGGCCATGCCCTGGCTGTAGAAGGCCTGGACCTGTTCCGGTTGCTTGAGGCTGACCAGGGGGTAGCGGGTGCCGCCCAGGCCCGAGAGCAGTTGGTCGCCCTCGGTGTCCTGGGGGCTGACGCACTGGTGAAGCACTTGCAGGTAGGGCGTGTCCGGCGCTACCGGGGTGAAGCCGTCACTGTGGTCATCGGCACCGTGGTGCATGCTGTGGGCCAGGGCGCCGGCGCTGGCCAGCAGCAGGCCGGCGGCCAGGGTCGAGCGCAGAGAGGGGACGTCCATGCGGGTTTGCTCCTTGAAGGACACGCTCGGTAGGAGCCGGCTTGCCGACCTGTTCGCCGGCACGCCGGCTCCTACCGAGAAACGGGTAATGACAACGGCCGGGGTTCAGTCGTTGTCGTGGCTGTGGCGGGCGACGAACTGCTCGCCATCCGGCTGGGCCAGGCGCTTGATCTGCGGCGCCAGGTCCCGCTGGGGAATCACCACCTGGATCAGCGCCGGGCGATCCTTGAGCGCCAGCAGTTGCGGCAGCAACTGTTCCAGCCCGGAGCGGGTCGAGACTTTGAAGCCCTCGGCGCCAAAGCCTTTGGCCAGGGCCAGGTAATCCCAGCCGGGCAGGATGTCGAATGGGGCGAACTGGCCGCCCGGCTTGAAGGCGCTGATGTCGACGAAGGCCTGCTCGATGGCGTACACCTCGTTGCTCATGACGAACACCAGGGCGTTGACCCGGTTGCGCACCAGGGTCGACAGCGACTGGCAGATCATCATGAAGCCGCCGTCTCCGGCCACCACGATGGGCCGTCGGCCACTGGCCATGGCCACCCCCAGGGCGCAGCCGGTCTCGTGGCCCAGGGAGCCCCAGATGGCATCGGCGACAAAGCTGTCCCGGGGCAGGCCGTTGATGTTGCTGGCCGCATACAGCGCCGAGCTTTCACCGAGGATCAGGCTGCTGCCCGACCACAGGTTCTGCTGCCGGGCAAAGCCGTCGAGGATCTCCAGGAACAGCTCGTAGCCCAGGGCATCGTCGGCCAGGCCCTGTTGTAGCAGGGGCGGGCGCACGGGTTCAGGGGCGTGGTTGCGCAGCGGGTAGTCGCTGTCCAGGCCCATGACCCCCAGCAGCCTTTGCAGGTAGTGCGCCAGTGGCACGTGGGGGTAGTACTGCAGGCCGGTGCGGGCCAGCTGGCTGTTGACCAGGATGATCCGGCTGAAATCCTGGTTCAGCAGTTGCAGGTAGTCGTCGGTGAAGATCACCCCCAGGGCCAGGATGCAGTCCACGTCCTGCATAAAGGCCTGGGTCCATGGCCGCGACGCGGTGCCGGCGTAGGTGCCGATGAACTGCGGGTGACTTTCGTCGACCACGGTCTTGGCTTCCAGGGTGGTGGTGAACGGCAGGCCGCTGGCCTCGATCAGGCGCATCGCCTGCTCCTGCAGGCCATAACGGGCGATCTCGATGCCGAGCATGATCAGCGGCGCGCGGGCGCCGTCCAGGCGCAGCAGGCTGGCGTCGATGGCCGCTTTCAGCGAATCCTCGTCGCACCGCGCTGGCAGCGCCTGCAGTTCGCCTTGCGGTCGTGGGCTGGGCTCGCCCCAGACGTTCTGCCAGGCCTCCAGGTAGATCGGCCGGCGCTCGCTGATGGCCTTGACCAGCGCCTCATCGATCAGCGCCGGGGCGCTACTGCTGTCATCGAGGATCAGGCTGGCCACGGTCACCGGCTCGAAGACCTTGCGGCCCACCTCCAGATCACCGGTGGAATGGTGGAACAGCACATCCTGGGACCAGATCAGCTCGCGGTTCTGCGCCGTGGGGCTGGCGCTGATCAGCACCACCGGGTTGCGTTCGACGTAGGCGCCGGCGATGGCGTTCAGGCCGCTGAAGGTGCCGACGCTGTATTGCAGCGATACCGCGCCAATCCCGGCGTAGCGGGCATAGCCATCGGCCGCGTAGGCCGCGGCCATTTCGTTGATTTCGCCCACCGCGTCGATGCCGTCGAAGTCTTCCAGGGCCGACATGAAATGCGAAACGTAGTCCCCCGGCACCTGGAATACCTTGCGCAGGCCCAGTTGCTGCAGGCGGGTCAGCAGGTAGTCGGCAACGGTAAAGCTGTCATTGCTGGCCATGGTCGATGCCCTCGTAGGCGAAGGTGGTGACCGCGTTCAAGGTCTTGCCGCAGTCCTGGCAGGGCAGGGCGCCGTCATCCGGGGTCAGTGCCGGCAGCAGGTCGTAGTTTTTCGGCAGCCAGTTGGGGCGTTTCAGGCCGAAGAACTCCTGCAGGGTCGACTCGGCCACGGTCAGCGCGCCCTCCACCCAGCCCTGGCCCATGGAATAGGCCTCGCCGACGATATGGATCTGCTGGTCGGCCACCGGCTTGCGCATGCGGTAGAGGATCTGCTCGATCCGGTAGTTGGCCTTCCATTCGTGCCAGCCGCCGCCGTAAGGATCGGCGTCCCAGGCGTGATAGACCGCCGAATAGGGCCGTGGCAATTCCACCTGGTCATGCACCTGGGTGACTTGCATCTGCGCCACTCGGACCATTTCGTCGCTGACCTGGAACTGGCAGCGCGGCACCACCTCGGTGGCCTGCAACTGCCCGGCATGGCTGGACGGTACATGGCCGACAAAGGGCGCGCCGCCTTCCAGGCCCTTCCAGAAAGGCACGGTGCCGATGTCGTTATAGGAGGCCATGAGCAGCGAGTTGAGGCTCGGCTCGCCGCCGGGCTGTTCGCATTCGGTGCCCATGTAGTAGACCTGGCGCACCGGCAGGTCGGTGACCGAGCGCCCGGCCACCAGCCCGAGGCTGCGCCACCAGGGTTGCTCGTAGGCCAAAAACAGCTTGAACGCCGACTGCATCAGCACCGAGCCGAGGTTTTCCTTGAGCCAGGGATCGTCGAACAACGGCGCCTCGATCAACTCCAGCGCCCGGCGCGGCATGGCCAGAATGATCTGCCTGGCCTTCACCACCTGGCTGCCGGTGGTGTCGCGGGTGTTGCCATCCTCGGTGACGGTGCTCTGGAAGTGCAGGCGATAGGGGAAGTCGCGGTCCTTGGCGTAGCTGATTTTCACCAGGCGCTGGTTCATCTGCACCCGCTGCTTGGCGGGCAGCAGCCCCGGCAGTTTGGCGAACTTGGCCGCCAGGCTCAGGGGCAGGCTCTGGAAACCCTTGGTCAGGGTCAGGAAGACGGTGTTGTCGCTGTATTCGGTGGCGGGCAACTGGGTCACCGCGCTGGCGTTGGCGACGTTGGCGTCATAGCCGCCGGCGTCCTTCATGAACTGGTAGCCCTCGTTGCTCATGACCCGGTACAGCAAGTCCCAGAAGCCGTACCTCCAGATCTCCTTGCCAAACACCTTGACCTGCATCTGCTGGCACAGGCTGAGCTGGTCGAAGCCCGGGTACACGTAGTTCATCACCTTGACTTGCAGGTCCTCGGGGCCGAAGCCGCGCTCGGACCAGGCCAGGTCGTAGGGGATCTTGTGCGGCGCTTCCTTGAAGTCGCGGTAGCGGAAGCGTTTGCCCCGCAGGTAGAACAGGTTGTTCAGCGAGCCCACCGGCGGCGGTGCGCCCATGGGGAAGGGCTGGCTCGGCAGGCGCAACTGCTTGACCAGGTTGTCCACCAGCACATGGCCGCCGGGACCTGGGATGTAGCGCATGCCACCGACTTCCGCGACCACGTTGGGCAGGCCCGGCAGGTTGATGCTGAACAGCCGGCCGCCGATGCGATCGCTGTATTCGAACAGGCCGACACGCAGTTTTTCACCTTGTTCATGTTGCAGGCGCCAGGCGCTGTAGGTGCCTGAAGCCCCCCCGCCGACAACCGCCACATCGAGTTCGAGTTCTGGAGTTTTCATGGGAATTCCCTTTCGGTCGGAGGCGGACACCGGCGTCCTGCCGAGGGCTAGTATTGTCGAGTTTTGGCGGAATTCCAGTTTGCCATCATTGGTGTTTTGGCCCCGTGTGGGCGGGGCTTTCGCAATGATTGTCGGACAATATGTCGAGGCTGGGGGCGGGCGCTCGAGCGGCGTGGCGGGACGTCGTTGAACAGGCTCGCCAGCCGCGCTATCAGGTTGCACCGGGTGCGCCCGAGTGGGTAGTTTCCACGGACTGTGCACAAGGAACCTGCCATGGCCCCGGACCTGACTTCCATCGAGTTGTTTCTCAAGGCCCTGACCCTGGGCAACCTGTCCCGGGCTGCCGAACAGTCGCACCTGTCGCTGTCCGCCGCCAGCCGGCGCCTGTCGCTCTTGGAGCAGCATTTCAAGGTGACGCTGCTGATCCGTACTTCCACCGGGGTCCAGCCCACGGCGGCAGGGCTGGCCCTGGCCGAGCACGCACGCGGCCTGCTGCGGGCGGTGGATGTGATGCACGCCGACCTGGCCGACTTCGCCAAGGGCGCCACCGGCCGGGTCAGCCTGTATGCCAACAGCTCGGCCATGAGCCAGGAGCTGCCCCGGCAACTGACCCAGTGGAGCGACCTGCATCCGGGCATTCGTGTGGACATCCGCGAGGAGCGCAGCCGCGAGATCCTCCTCGCCGTGCGTGACGGCATCGCCGATGTGGGCATCGTCACCACCCGACCGCGGGGCCAGGACCTGCACTACATCCCTTATTGCCGCGACCGCCTGTGCCTGATCGTGCCCCAGGAGCACCCGTTCAAGATGAGCCGGGCGCGTTTCCAGGACCTGCTGGGCTACGACTTCGTCGGCCTGGAGGACAACGCCGCCATCACCCCGTTGATCACCGAAGCTGCGGCTGCGGTGAGCATGCCCCTGCGCCTGCGGGTGCAGGTGCGCAGCTTCGAGGCGGTGTGCCGGCTGATCGCCGCCGGGCAGGGTGTCGGGGTATTGCCCCAGGGCGCGGTGCAGATCTTTCGCAAGGAGATGGCCTTGCGTTTTATTGAAATCGACGACGCCTGGGCCGATCGGCAGATGTATCTCTGCCGGCGCCAGGAGCAGCCATCCCTGGCCAGTCGCGAGTTGTTCGACTACCTGGCCGGTTGCGGGCAGGCCGCGCCCACGGCTGGCTAGCCCCGGGTCGTCGCTGAACCTTGCAACCCTGCCTTCGAATTTTGCGAAGGCGGTTTCCGTAATGAGCAATTCCCCGCCGTCTCTTCCTATGCCCAGAATGGGCTCGCCCGTGCGCTTGACCTGCCTCCATAACAACAACACGTCAGACCAGGAGAGACGGCTTGTCCAGGATCAGTCCCGCTGTAAAACCTCCCCATCGCATCGCGGTGATCGCCGGTGACGGCATCGGCCGCGAGGTGGTTCCCGAAGGCTTGCGTGTGCTGGACGCCGTTAGCCGGCGCTTCGGCATCGCCTTGCAGTTCGATCATTTCAACTGGTGCAGCGAGCACTACCAGGCCCACGGCAGCATGATGCCCGCCGACTGGGCCGAGCAGATCGGCGACCACGAGGCGATCTTCTTCGGCGCCGTGGGCGCGCCAGACATCGTCCCCGACCATATTGCGGTGTGGGATTCATTGCTGAAGATCCGCCGCCAGTTCGACCAGTACGTGAACCTCCGCCCGGTGCGGCTGATGCCCGGGGTGCCGTGCCCGCTGGCCGGGCGGGAGCCCGGCGACATCGATTTCATCGTGGTCCGGGAAAACACCGAGGGAGAATATTCCAGCGTCGGCGGCCGCATGTGGCAGGGCACCCCGCGGGAGATCGCCCTGCAAGAGTCGGTGTTCTCCCGCCACGGCGTCGACCGGGTGGTGCAGTACGCCTTCGAGCTGGCCAGCCGCCGGCCCCGGCGCAACCTGGTGGCGGCCACCAAATCCAATGGCATCGCCATCACCATGCCGTTCTGGGACGAGCGGGTGGAGGCACTGGCCAAGGCCTACCCCCAGGTCGACACGCGCAAGTTCCACATCGACATTCTCTGCGCGCACTTCGTCCAGCACCCGGACTGGTTCGATGTGGTGGTGGCCTCCAACCTGTTCGGCGACATCCTTTCCGACCTTGGCCCGGCCTGCACCGGCACCATCGGCATCGCGCCCTCGGCCAACCTCAATCCGGAGCGCCTGTACCCCTCGCTGTTCGAGCCGGTGCATGGTTCGGCGCCGGATATCGCCGGGCTGGGCGTGGCCAACCCGATCGGCCAGATCTGGTCGGCGGCGCTGATGATCGAGCACCTGGGGCAGGGCGACGAGCTTTACCAGCGGGCCGCGGCGGCGATTGTCCAGAGCATCGAGACGGTGCTCGCCGAAGGCCCGCGCACCCGGGAAATGGGCGGCAATGCCAGCACCGTGGAAGTGGGCAGGGCGATTGCCGAATGTCTGGCTGGCAACAGGAGCTGAGCTGATGAGTCTGGAACACTACATCGACAACCAATGGCACGCCTCGTCCTGGGCCGAGAACATTCCGGTCCTCGACCCCTGCACCGGCATCACCTACGCGCACATTGCCCGGGGCACCGCCGAGGACATCGGCCTGGCGGTGCAGGCCGCGCAGCGGGCCCTGGGCGACAACTTCGACGGGCCCTGGGGCGGCCTGTCGGCCCTGGAGCGCGGACGCCTGCTGGCGCGCCTGGGCCAGGCGGTGCTGGAGCACCACGAAGAACTGGCGCAGATCGAGGCCCGGGACACCGGCAAGGCGCTCAAGGTGGCCCGGGCCGACGCCAGCGCCCTGGCGCGCTACTTCGAGTACTACGCCGGGGCTGCCGACAAGCTGCATGGCGACACCTTGCCCTATCAGGCCGGCTACACCGTGCTCACGGTGCGCGAGCCCCATGGCGTGACCGGGCACATCATTCCCTGGAACTACCCGATGCAGATCTTCGGTCGCAGCGTCGGCGCGGCCCTGGCCGCGGGCAACGCCTGCGTGGTCAAGCCCGCCGAGGACGCCAGCCTGTCGCTGCTGCGCCTGGCGGAACTGGCGGCCCAGGTCGGCTTCCCTGCGGGCACGATCAACGTGGTCAGCGGTTACGGCCATGAAGCCGGCGCGGCGCTGTGCGCCCATCCCGGGGTGGCGCATATCTCCTTCACCGGCTCCACCGGCACCGGGGCCCTGGTGGCCAAGGCCGCGGCCGAACGGCATTGCCCGGTGACCCTGGAACTGGGGGGCAAATCGCCGCAGATCGTCTTCGCCGATGCCGATGTGGAGCGCGCGTTGCCGGTGCTGATCAACGCCATCGTGCAGAACGGCGGGCAGACCTGTTCCGCCGGCAGCCGCCTGCTGGTACAGCGCAGCCTCTATGAGCCGCTGCTGGAGCGCCTGGCCCAGTGCTTTGGCCAATTGCGCGCCGGGCCTTCGGAGCTGGACCTGGACCTGGGCCCGTTGATCAACCACAAGCAGCTGCGTCAGGTGCGCGAGTTTGTCCGCGAGGCCGAGGCCGCCGGCATCCCGGTGGCGGCGCGCGGGCAGGTGGTGGCCGATGCCGACAGTGGCGGCTACTTCCAGGAGGCGGTGCTGTTTCGCGATGTGCCGCCAGACAGCCGCCTGGCCCGGGAGGAAGTGTTCGGCCCGGTGCTGGCGGTGATGCCCTTCGACGACGAGGCCGAGGCCATTCGCCTGGCCAACGACAGCGCCTTCGGCCTGGTGGCTGGAGTCTGGACCCGGGACGGCGCGCGGCAGTTGCGCATGGCCCACCAGTTGCGCTGCGGTCAGGTGTTCATCAACAACTACGGCGCCGGCGGCGGTGTCGAACTGCCCTTCGGCGGGGTCAAGGCCAGTGGTTATGGCCGGGAGAAGGGCTTCGAGGCGCTGCTGGGTTTCACCACCTTGAAGACCATAGCCATTCGTCACGACTGAGGGCCGCCATGTCGGCGGCTGATAACAACAAAAACAGGAGTCACTCCCATGCGTCTAGCCAACAAGACTGCCATCGTCACCGGCGCCGGTTCCGGCTTTGGTGAAGGCATCGCCAAGACCTTCGCCCGGCAGGGCGCCAAGGTCATAGTCGCCGACATCAACGCCAGCGGCGGCCAGCGGGTGGTGGACGAGATCCGCGCCGCCGGCGGCCAGGCCCACTTCGTCGAGGTCAACGTGGCTCAGGACGCCAGCGTTGGTGCCTTGCTGCGCGACACCCTGGAGCAATACGGCGGCCTGGATATCGTGGTCAACAACGCCGGCACCACCCACCGCAACCGGCCGATGCTGGAAGTCGACGAGGCCGAGTTCGACCGGGTGTTCGCGGTCAACGTGAAAAGCATCTACCTCAGCGCCAGGCACTTCGTGCCGCATTTTCGCGGCCAGGGCGGCGGGGTGTTCATCAATATCGCCTCCACCGCGGCGATCCGCCCGCGTCCCGGACTGGTCTGGTACAACGGCAGCAAGGGCGCGGTGGTGGTGATGAGCAAGACCATGGCCGCCGAGCTCGGGCCGGACAACATCCGCGTCAACTGCGTCAACCCGGTGGTGGGCGCCACGGCGCTGCTCAGTGAGTTCATGGGGGTGCCGGATACCCCGGAAAACCGCCAGAAGTTCATGGCGACCATTCCCCTGGGACGCTTCTCCACCCCCCAGGACGTGGCCAACGCCTGCCTGTACCTGGCCTCTGACGAGGCTGCGTTCATCACCGGCACCTGCCTGGAAGTGGATGGTGGACGTTGCGTCTGATGACCGGTAGAACCCTGTTGGCCAGACCTGAACCAGCTATGGAGTGCAGTCGACATGTGTGGGATCGAAAACGACAAGAACCACCCCAATACCCAGCAGCTTCTTGAAGGCCTGCCGAAGAATTGGGGCAAATGGGGCCCGGACGACGAGGTCGGCGCCCTCAACTACCTGCAACAGGCCGAGGTGCTGCGCGGTGTCGCCGCGGTGCGCCAGGGCAAGACCTTCACCCTGCAGGTGCAGATCGGCCACCCCGGCGGCGACCCGATGTGGCCCGCGCGCAACCCGTCGATGCGCTTCAACACCCTGGACCGCAGCCACTATCAGGCCGGCAAGCAGCCGTCGATGACCGGCGGCGCCGAGTACTGCGACGACGTGATCTTCATGCAGTTGCAGGGCTCGACCCAGTACGACGCCCTGGGCCACGCCTGGTACGACAACCAGCTGTGGAACGGCTACGACGCCAGCAGCACCGTCGGCGGCATGGCCAAGGCCAGCGTGCTGCCGATTGCCGAGCGTGGCGTGGTGGGCCGCGCGGTGCTGATCGACATGGCCCGGCATCGCGGCAAGAAGTACCTGGGCCGCGGCGAAACCTTCAACCACCTGGACCTGCTGGCCGCCGCCAAGGCCCAGGGCGTGGCCATCGAGAAGCGCGACATCCTGATCATCCGCACCGGTTCCATGGGCGCCTTCTACGAGTACGGCAAGACCGAGTTCTTCAAGGACCTGGTGGAGCCCGGCCTGACCTACAGCCGCGAACTGGTGGACTGGTTCAACCAGATGGAAATCCCCAACCTGGTGACCGACACCATCGCCAACGAGGTGATCACCGACCCGGTGTCCGGGGTGCAGATCCCGCTGCACTGCGCGCTGATGCGCAACCTGGGGATCGCCTTCACCGAGATCGTGCTGCTCGAAGACCTGGCCGAGGATTGCGCCGCCGACGGCCAGTGGACCTTCCTCTACACCGCCGCGCCGTTGAAGATCGTCGGCGGCAGCGGGGCGCCGGTGAACCCCATCGTCATCAAGTGACCGTCGCCGCGTCATGCCGGTCGGCATGACGCGGCACTGGCGGGCCGCAGGCCATGGGGTTACCCTGCGGCTCATTTTTCGAGACCGATATGGACCTTCGCCTCCCGTGACCGATACCTGCCCGCCCAACTGCGCGCACTGCGCCGAAAACCCCGACCACCAGAGCGCCCACCAGGCCGTGGTCGAAGCCCTGCAAGTGATGGGCGCCTACCCCGAGGCCAGCGAAGACGAGATCGTGCAACTGCTTCAGGCGCGTGGCTACTCGGCCATCGTCGCCGAGAAGCTCAACGCCTTCGTGCCCTCGGCCCTGAGCTGGCCGCTGCTCAAGCGCCTGGGTGTGGAGGGCTTCGTCGGGCACTTCATCGCCTTCGACGACAATGACCAGGAGGTGCAGATCCCGGTTTCCAGCCAGCACTATTTCACCGCCGCGCTGATGCTGGCCTACAACACGCTCGAAGACGGTTGGAGTGAAGAGTTGCCGCATAGCACCTTTGTCAGCGTCACCCAGAAAAGCCCCGAGATGAACGCCGCCAATAAAGTGCTGAACCAGGGTGGCAGCCTGGAGGGCGGGACGATCGGGCCCTTGCAGTTGTTCCGCCTGAGCGCCAGCGAGGTGCTGGGGCAGGCATCTAGCTGATGTAGATGATCTTCGACACCAGCTCGGCGCTGTTCTTGGCCTGCAGCTTTTTCATCAGCCGGGCGCGGTGCACCTCCACCGTGCGGTGGGAGATCGCCAGCTTGCGCGCCACTTCCTTGCAGGTCAGGCCGTTGACGATGTGCAGGGAGATTTCCCGCTCGCGCGGGGTCAGGCTCACCGTCGGCGCCAATTGCCGGTCCAGGCGTTCGAAGTGCCAGATCATCAGCCCGAACGGATCGTCCGGGGTCAGCGAGAAACCGTGGGCCCGGGCCCAGAACACTTCGCCATTGCGGTGCTGCATGAAGCGTTCGTCGGTGTAGGAAGCGCCCTGGCCGTTGCGCAGCCAGTGTTCGCTGCGCTCGCCGATGCTCTGGTAGTCGGCCTGGGACGGGTACAGCAACAGGGTCAGGTGATCCAGCAGCTCCTCGCGCTCATAGCCGAACAGGCGCAGGAAGGCCTGGTTGCAGTCGAGCATGCGCCGATGCCCGGTGATCAACTGCGGTGCGGGGGACACCTGGAAGGCCAGGCGCTCAAGGTCCTGGAGCTGCTGGGCATATACGGTCATGGGGCATCCTGCCTGGTGGAAGTCGTTGCGCCGCTCTGGCTGGCCGGGCACTACTTACTGTTGTACGTAGTTGCCCTAACTAGCGTCTGATTGTGGCGCTCGCCATTGTAGGGAACGTCCGCTTCAAGCACAGAAGAAAATCACCATGAATCATGCTTCCGTATCCATTGTCGCTGCCGCCCACACATCGTTCGGTCGTCTTCAGGGGCTGACCCTGGAGGACCTGGTTGTCCAGGTCACCCGCGAGGCCCTGGCGGATGCCGCGATCGACGCCGCCGAGATCGACGCACTGTTTCTCGGGCATTTCAACGCAGGCCTGGTGCCGGACGGTTTTCCCGCCTCGCTGATGCTCCAGGCCGACCCGCAATTGCGCTTCAAACCGGCCACCCGATGCGAAAACGCCTGCGCCTCCGGCTCGGCGGCGATCCTCGCGGGGGTCAATGCGATCCGCAGTGGCGCCGCTGAACTGGTGCTGGTGGTGGGCGCGGAGAAGATGACCGACAACTCCACCGCCGAAGTGACTCAGGCCCTGGCCGGTGCCGGTTACCAGAACGACCCCGCGGAGGCCGGCTTGAGCTTTGCCCAGCTGTTTGCCCGGGTCGCCCAGCAGTACACCGAGCGCTACCACAGTCCGCTGGCCTCGATGGCGGCGATTGCGGTGAAGAACCACGCCAATGCCATGGCCAACCCGCTGGCGCAGATGCATCGGCCGATGGACTTCGAGCATTGCAACAATGTGTCCCAGAGCAATCCGCTGATCGCGCCGTCGCTGCGTCTCACCGACTGTTCGCTGATCAGTGACGGCGCGGCGGCGATCGTCCTGGCTTCGCCGCAGCGCGCGCGCTCGTTCCGCCGTGAAGTGGCGATCCGCGCCCTGAGCCAGGTCAATGACCTGCTGCCGATGGCCAGTCGCGACATCCTGGCCTTTGACGGTCCGCAGCGGGCCATCCACGGTGCCTTGCGCGAGGCCGGGGTCAGCCTGGGCGACATGAGTTTTGCCGAGGTCCACGACTGTTTCACCATCGCCGAGCTGCTGATCTACGAAGCCATGGGCCTGGCGCCCAAGGGCGAAGGCCATCGGACCCTGGACGATGGCATCGTGCGCCCCGGCGGCCGCTTGCCGGTCAACCTGTCCGGCGGGCTCAAGGCCAAGGGCCACCCGGTGGGCGCCACCGGCGTGTCGATGCATGCCCTGGGCTTTCGCCAATTGATCGGCGAGCCGATTGGCCTGGGCGTACCCCGGGCCGAGTTCGGCCTGCTGTTCAACATGGGCGGGATGGCGGTGGCCAACTACGCCTCGGTCCTGCAAGCGCTCAGGGCCTGAACATGAATATCGCCCATTGGTTGCTGGACGCGGCCCAACGCTGGCCGCAGCGCCCGGCGCTGTTCGAGGGCTGCCGCCAGGTGGCCGACTACCAGGGCTTCGCGGCGCGGGTCCGGTGCCGCGCCTTGCACCTGCGGCATGCGCACGGCATCGCCGCCGGGGACCGGGTGGCCTTGCTGCTGAAGAACAGCTGCGACTACCTGGAACTGCTCTACGCCATCTGGTGGAGCGGAGCGGTGGCGGTGCCGGTCAACGCCAAGCTGCACCCGCGGGAGGCGGCCTGGATCGTCGGCAATGCCGGGGCCAGGTTGATCTTCACCGACGGCGGCCGGACCTTCGAGCTGCCGGACTTGCCCGCCGATTGCCGCGAGCTGCCCGCCGAACTCCTGCCGACGCCGGCAGGTGCCGCGGACGGCGAACTGCGCGAGCCCTGGCCGTGCGCGGACGACGAGCTGGCCTGGCTGTTCTACACCTCGGGCACCACCGGCCGTTCCAAGGGCGTGATGCTGTCCCACGGCAACCTGATCGCCATGTCGCTGTGCTACCCGCTGGATGTCGACCCGGTGCAGGGCGGCGATGCCGTGGTCTATGCCGCGCCGCTGTCCCACGGCGCCGGGTTGTACAACTTCATTCACGTGCGCTGTGGCGCCCGGCACGTGGTGCCGCAGTCCCGGGGGTTCGATGCGCCAGAGCTGTTCGGGCTGGCGCGGGAACTGGGGCAGGTCAGCCTGTTTGCCGCGCCGACCATGGTCAAGCGCATGGTCGAGCAGGCCCGGCGGCAAGGCTATGACGGCACGGGCATCAAGACCATCGTCTACGGTGGGGCGCCCATGTACCTGGCGGACCTGGCCCAGGCCCTGGACACCTTCGGTCCGCGGCTGGTGCAGATCTACGGCCAGGGCGAGTGCCCGATGAGCATCAGCGCGCTGTCCCGGGAGCTGATCGCCGGGCGTGAGCATCCGGACTGGCCGACCAGCGCAGCGTCAGTGGGGCGCCCGCAGGCCTGTGTCGAAGTGCGCATCCTCGATGCCGGCGGGCAGCCGCTGCCAGCCGGCGAGCCAGGGGAAATCGCCGTGCGCGGCGCCCCGGTGATGCACGGCTACTGGGGCAACCCGTCCGCTACCCGGGCGACCCTGGTGGACGGCTGGTTGCTCACCGGGGATATCGGTTTCCTCGATAGCCGCGGTTTGCTGACCCTGACCGACCGCTCCAAGGATGTGATCATTTCCGGCGGCAGCAACATCTACCCGCGGGAAGTGGAGGAGGTACTGATGCAGCATCCCGGGGTGTTCGAGGTGTGCGTGGTGGGCGAGGCGGATGCCGAATGGGGCGAGTCGGTGGTGGCTTTCGTGGTTCCTCGCAGCCCCGACAGCCTCGATCCGCAGGTGCTCAACCAGTGGTTCGTGACGCGCATGGCGTCGTTCAAGAAACCGCGTAAATACCTGTTTTGTACCGAGCTGCCGAAGAACAGCTACGGCAAGATTCTCAAGACCCGCTTGCGTCAGTGGCTGCAGGACCCGACAGGGACCATCGCCGACCGCTGAACGCGTTTTCCCATGGACCGCAATACGACAGGAGTCTCCCAACATGGACGTGACCTCTAGCAATCCCCAGCGCCAGCGGCGCCGGGCCTTTATCGGCGCCACCTCCGGCCACTTGATCGAGTGGTACGACTACGGCGTCTACGGCTTTCTGGCGGTGTACATCGGCAAGGCGTTCTTCGTCTCCGATGACCCCACCAGCAGCCTTTTGGCGAGTTTCGCGGCCTTTGCCCTGAGCTTTTTCATCCGGCCCCTGGGCGGCCTGTTCTTCGGTCCGCTGGCGGACCGCATCGGCCGCCGCCGGACCTTGATCACGGTGCTGGTGCTGATGGCCGGCTCGACCTTCCTCCTGGGCCTGTTGCCGACCTACGCCAGCATCGGCATCGCCGCGCCGATCCTGCTGGTGCTGATCCGCTGCGTGCAGGGGTTTTCCGCCGGTGGCGAGATCGGCACCATCACCAGCTTCATTGCCGAATACGCCGGCCCCGGGCGCCGCGGCTTCGCCACTTGCTGGCTGATGGTCACCGCGGTGCTCGGCCTGTTGCTGGGCGGTGCGGTGGCCAATGGCATGACCTGGGGCCTGGGCGCGGAACTGATGCAGGACTGGGGCTGGCGCATGCCGTTCCTGCTCGCAGGTCCCTTGGGCTTCATTTCCCTGTACATCCGCCTGAAGCTGGAAGACAGCCCGGAGTTCCTCGCCCTGGCCCAGGCCGGGCAGACCTCCAAGGCGCCGCTGCGCGAAGTCTGGCAATGGAAACGCTCGATTGCCCTGGTGTTTTTCATCATCACCCTGCACAGCTCGATCTTTTACCTGGTGCTGACCTTCGCCTCGACCTACATGTCCAACACCCTCAAGTTCGACAGCGGCACCACCTTGCTCTATGTGTTCGTCGCCAGCCTTTCGGCGGCGCTGGTCATGCCCCTGGGCGGGGCTTTCACCGACCGCTATGGACGCAAGCCGTTCCTGATGGTGATTGGCACCCTGGCGACCCTGGCCATGTACTGGTTCTTCAAGACCGCGCCCAACGCCACCCCGGCCACGCTGTTCTGGCCGTTGATGGCGGTGGCGATCCTGTTCGGGCTCTACGCGTCGTCGACCTACGCGCTGATGAGCGAACTGCTGCCCACCCGCATCCGCTCCACCGGCATCGCCGTGGCCTACAACATTCCGGTGGCGGTGTTCGGCGGCAGCGCGCCGCTGATCTCCACCTGGCTGATCAAGCTCACCGGCGACATCACCGCGCCCTGGTACTTCTACGTGGCCACCGGCGTGGCGTCGCTGATTGCCCTGGTGGTGCTGCGCAAGGAAGACTTTGTTGCCTGTGCCTCAGAGCACCCGGCAAGGCAGCCGGACACTGCCTTGAGCCTGCCCACCCTCGGCGCATGACTGATGCGCGGATCTGGTCGGTGGCGCGACCGACCAGACCGCAGGTGTCACGACTGGGCGGGCTGATTGCCGGCTATCGGCATCGGCTGCCCCAGGCGCTCGCGGGCGGTCAGCAGGCGGATCAGCGGTGAGGCGATGAAGGTGCTGATAATCGCCATGATCACCAGGATGGTGAAGTACTCTTTGGGCAGCACGCCAAGGTCATAACCGACGTTGAGCACCACCAGTTCCATCAGCGCGCGAGTGTTCATGCAGACCCCGATCAGCGCCGAGTTTCGCGGGCTTTCTCCCAGCAGCCGGCTGGAACCGTAGGCCCCGAAGAACTTGCTGGCAAACGCCACCATGCACACCAGGAGACAGTTGAGCAGGGCGTGACTGCCCTCCAACGAACCAACGTCGGTGCGCAGGCCCGTATAGGCGAAAAATACCGGCAGGAAGAACGCATTGACCAGGCCGCCGACCTTGGCGTTCCACTGCGCGACAAAGGGCCGGTGAGCATGCAGTGCCACGCCCATGATGAAGCCGCCAATGATCGAGAACACCCCTATCAGGTTGGTGATGACGGCGCTGGCAAAGAGCACGATCAGCATCAGTGAAATGCCGTGTGCCGACAGCGGCCGACGCTCCAGGTCGCCGATGATCCAGCGCAGGATCAAGGGGCGGACCTGCCACAGCACCACGATGATGAACAGCGCCAGGGCCAGCATTCTCAGGAGCGAGGTCCAGACGTTGAAGTTCGAGGCGATGATCGACGTCACGCCGCCCAGGATCAGCCAACCACATACGTCGTCGATGGCCGCGGCACCGATGGTCAGGGTGGCCACCCGTGATCGCGACAGGCCCAGTTCCATGAAAATTCGCCCCAGGATCGGCAGGGCGGTGATGGACAGGGCGGTGGCGAAGAACAGTTGAAAGGCCAGCAGCGGAGGCCGGTCACCGGTTATCTGCTGCCAGAAGAATTCGGCGCTGAAAAAGCCGCTGGCGAAAGGCACCAGCAAGCCCCCGAGGCTGATGAAGATGATCGAGCGCTTGCGGCCTTTGAGATGCGCGCCAAATTCGAACTCCAGGCCCACCTGGAACATCAGTAGAATCAGCCCGACCTGAGCCGTCGCGATGAAGGCGGTAGAGGTCTGTGGCACGAAGATGCTGTGCAGCAGCTCCGGAAAGAAATACCCCAGCAAGCTGGGACCCAGTACCAGGCCCGCAAGGATTTCACCGGCCACCGGGGTTTGTCCCAGGCAGCGGGTGCTGAGCCAGGAGATCACCCGACTGACGGAAAAGATCACGATCAGCTGGATCAGGAACAGCAACGTCAGGTGTTCGGCCTGGGAGCCCACGGCAGATTGACCCATGGGTGGGCTGGCGGGCTGTTGGGTTGTCGCGCTGGTGGTTTGCATAGAGACTTCCTATCCCTTGAAGTGTGAAAACGCTGGCTTGAGCCAGCCACCAAACTGAGTTTCCAGAAATACTGCGGCGTCCAGCAGCAAAGCGTCCTGGCCGGGGCCGGCGACCAACTGCACGGCCACCGGGCACCCTTGATCCAGGCGCCCCATTGGCACACTGAGGGCCGGCAGGCCCAAGGCGTTGAACAGGGCGCAGTAAGCAACGTCCAAGGGGCGCTTGAGGGCATGCCCGTGTTTCGGTGCGACGCCTGGCGTGACGGGCATCAGCAGCAGGCTATGGCCGTCGAAGAGCTCGGCGAAGGCGCGTTGCAAATGATCGCGCTGGGCCAGAAAGCGCCCCAGCCCCGGATTGCCCAGGGCGTCGCCGACACTGTCCAGCCAGGTCGCCAGCAACGGCCCCGTGGCATGTCGCGCACGCCCTGCAAGGCTGGCGCGAGCGGCCCGCCAATAGCTCAGCGGTTGCCCATCGCCCAGGTAGTCCGCCAGGCGGACCTGCGCCTCAAGCTTCAGCACCGCCAGCCAGATGAAAAAGGCGTTGTGCATGCCTGGTTCCTGCCAGGC
This sequence comes from Pseudomonas saponiphila, assembly GCF_900105185.1. Classification (NCBI taxonomy): domain Bacteria; kingdom Pseudomonadati; phylum Pseudomonadota; class Gammaproteobacteria; order Pseudomonadales; family Pseudomonadaceae; genus Pseudomonas; species Pseudomonas saponiphila. Next base: position 2,538,947 of record NZ_FNTJ01000001.1, read on the forward strand.
ATGCAGCGTGGCGCCCTGGCTGGCCAGGCATTGCCCAGCGTCGTTCAAGGCCTGGGCGACTGCCTCGGACACCGGGCTGCTCCATTTCATCTTGTCCGGCAGGTACAGGTGCACCCGCCTGAGGCGCGCGGGTTCGGCAGCGGGTGCGTACCGCGAATGGATATTGCGGTCGATGCCATCGGGGCCGGCGATGATCTGCAGGACTTCGCTCAAGTCCTCGGCATGTCGGCACAGTGGGCCGGCCGCAAAATGAGCGGATACCGCCTGCGCGTTGGCTTGCTGGCGACCACGCTCGTCCAGTGGCAAATGGCCGCTCAAGGGCACCAGGCCGCGCGATGGCTTGAGACCAAAGACCCCATTGAACGCGGCAGGAATGCGCACTGAGCCTGCGCCATCGGTGCCGAGGGCAAACGGCACGCAGGCGCTGGCCACCATGACCGCATCGCCGCCGCTGCTGCCGCCGGCGGTGCGCGAGGCGCGATAGGGGTTGAGGGTGCGGCCATAGAGCAGATTGTCGGTTTCCGGCCACAGGGCCATCTCCGCCTGGTTGCCCAGTGCCACGGGAATGCCCCCCGCGCTAATCAGGCGCTGGGCGACCGTCGCCGTCGAGGAGGCCGTGACCTGCCGACGCAAGGTCGAGCCGCAGGTCTGTGGCCACCCCGCGAGCCCCAGGCCTTCCTTGATCGAGAAGGGCACTCCATGCAAGCGCCCCAAGGGCTGGCCCCGCAACACATCAGCCTGCGCCCGACGCGCAGCGCTACGAGCGCAGCGGTAGAGTTCCACCGCTATCGGGTTGCACAGGGCCTGGATCTCCTGGCAGCGCTCGATGGACTGCTCCACCAGTTCGACCGGCGAGATTTCCTTGCGCTTGATCAGCTGCGCCAGTTGCACGGCGCTCAGTTCCAGCAATGCGGGCGAGCGGCTGCAGGAGGCCGACGGCTTCAGCGCGGACATCAACGGCGGGCCAGATCGAGAAAGCCGCCGTCATTGCCAAACGGCGACTTCAGCAGTTCCGGCGATTCGCCATATTTGTAGAACAGCGAGGGCTTGAGCCTCAGGCTCAGGGACCGCGCCAGGTCCTGCACCACGCCGCAGCTGTGGCGCAGCAACAGTTTCAAGTGCCGCGGTGTCGGTGACCACTTGACCATCTTCATCAGGCGGACCCGCAGTGCCGCCGAACGCAGGTAGTAATGCGCGGCATACAGCGGCCGGGCACGATTCTCGGCTTTGTACAGGTCGAAGTTGATCGTGCGCGAGTACAGGTTCGGCATCATCTCCGGGCTCAGGCCCGGGTTGGAGCGGCGGACTTCCCGCAGCAGGCAGGCAAAGGGCAGGGGCGAGGGCTGCAACTCCCGGGGATAGCGCGGCAGCAGGTCGGCAAACTGCTGGGCCTGGTGCCCGTCGAGGAAGTCGCCGGTCATGTACATCGGCAACACGACGTGGAAGTAGGCCATGTTGGCGAACAACAGGGTCCAGCCCATCATGAACGGGTCGTCCATGACCTCGTACCATTTGCTCCAGGTGTCCTGCAGCGCCAGTTGTGCCTGAATGTGAGACTCCAGGCAGTTGACATAGGCTGGGGTCAGGCTGGCATGGATGTCCTTCTCGATCATGGCCGCGATCTGCGGAATCTGCTGCGCCACATACGCCAGCCCGGCACTGTTGGCCGGATCGAAGGTGAACGCGGCGTCGCCGAGCAGGAACCAGCCATCGGTGGAGTAGTACTGCTGGGCTTCATACATGTAGTTGTACATGGCGTGGGCATCGACCACCTGGCCGGTGGCGATCAGTTCGGTGATCACCGGATGGTCGGCCATGACCTTGTTGGTGAACTGTTCGAGGGTGCCGATCTTCTGCTCGAGCATGTCCGGGCGGTAGGTGATGCCGATGCTGATCATGTCTTTGCCATCGTCGCTGCGCATCGGGATCATCCAGATCCAGTAGCCCTTCCCATAGAAGTGATGGGTGACGTAGTAGGGGTCGTAGCAGTGGTGCTTGACCTTGTGGATGTCGATGGTGGACAGCAGGTTGCGGTCGAAGTCCTTGAGGCGGAACCAGAAGGTGCTGCGCTGATAGGTAGGTTCCTTGTGCAGCTTGAGCTTCTTGGCCATGAAGCGGTTGCGTCCGGTGGCATCGACGATCCAGTCCGCGGTCAGTTGCTGGTGCGCGTCGCTGTCGCTGCGCAAGGTCAGCAGGTGAGTGGCATGCTCGCCCTGGTGCAGGTCCACCGCGCTGACGTCGGCCTCGATCAACTGCACCTGATGCTCGTCGACGATCCGCCGCAGGTCCCGGTCGAAACTGAACCGGTTGAGGTTGTAGGCCGGCATGCGGATCACCCCCGGCGCCTCGTGCACCACATAGTTGCGGCATTCCGGGTTGTTACGCAGCTTCAGGTAATAGGTCAGGCCGTACTTGTGGTAGTGCTTCTCCTCCAGCAGGCTGCCCAGCCCCAGGCCCTTGAAGAAGTGCGTGGTCAACTCAACGGTCGACTCGCCCACTATCGGGCGCTTTCGATCCGGGCGGCCGATCAGGATGACCTCGACTCCGGGGAGGCGTTTCTTGAAGTACAGGGCAGCCAGGTGACCGGCAACGCCGGCCCCCATGATAGCGATACGTTTCATTGGCTCAGTCCGTGAACAAATAGGGAGGGCCGAAGGTGTGACGGCCTTCGGCCGGGGTGGATCGGTTTAGCGGCCAACGGCCTCGATCAGGGTTTGCGGCTCGACGCGTTCCGAGTAGTCGACATTGATAAAGGCGTGGCGAATCACTCCGTCCTGGCCGATCACAAAGGCGCTGGCCATGGGCAGCGTCAGGGCGTGCGAAGCGTTGAAGACTTTCAAGTCGGCGCCCAGCGAGCGATAGACCGCGTCCAGTTCATCCTCAAGCTTGAAGACAATGCCGTATTGCTTGGCCAGGCGGTTTTCCGGGTCGCTGAGCAGCAAGTAGCGAATGCCCAGCGCTTCACGGGTCTTGGCCGAGGATTGCGGTGTCTGTGGCGAAACCGCGACCAGAGTGGCGCCGGAGGCTGCCAGGTCGCCGACCATCTGTTGGTAGGCGCTCAAGGCCAGGTTGCAGAACGGGCACCACAGGCCGCGGTAGAACACCAACACCAGAGGACCCTTGTCGAGCAGTTGACGCAGGTCGACATCCTGTCCATCCGGATCCTTGAGCACCGCCAGAGGCGCCTTGTCCTGGGCTTTCAGGGCTTTCGCGGCCAGGCCACTGTCTACCAGTGACTGCAGTGATGCGCCGAACTTCTGCAGGATCTCGCCCGGCAGTTGTTCGGCCATCTGCTGTTTTGCACCTTGCAGCTTTTCCTTGAGAGACATGAGTAACTCCTTTTTGCTAGTGAGACAGGCTTCGGGTAGCCCGGGTGTGAATCCTGTGGGAGGCCTTGCAAGCAGGCGGGTAGCGCTGAAACAGCTGGCGAACCCAGTCCGGGCGGGTTTTGCTGGCATCGTTGAGCCAGTTGGCGACCGAGTCCTGGGGGTATTTCTGGCTTTCAGCGAGCAGCGGGACCAGCAGCGGTTCGGCTAATTCCGGGGTGTTCTTGAGGGCGGCGATGTGCTCGCACCAGACGCCTCGGGGGCGCAGGACCTCAATGCTGAAACGGCGGATCAGCGGGTCGTCACTGAGCGTGTATTGGCGCAGCAGGGACAGGGCCGTCGCCAGGTCCTGGCTGAGCAATGGCCGCAAGGCGATCCAGGCCCATTCGCGCACGCCGAAGTGGCTGTCGCAGGCAAAGTGCAACTGGCTCTGGATCGCAGTGGCCAGGGGTTGGTTGCGCTCGCGGTAGGCATTGGCGAAGGCGGCCCAACTGCGCACGGTGTCCGATGGATGGGCCTGCAACAGGCTCCAGGCCTGTTGCCGCACGGGAGGCGGGGCATGCTCCAGCCATTGCCCGAGAGCCAGCCCCAGGGCGGCGATTCTTTTCGAGATGCCCTGTTTCTCGGTGGCCTGGGCGGCGGCGATCAGCGCCTGTCCCAGGCTGTCATCGAGCTGGCCGGCAATGGCCGTGGCCAGCGCGGTCTGGTCAACGGCCAGGCACTGCGCCAGGTTGCGGGTCTCGATCAGTCCCTGATTGATCAGGTGGGTGGTGTCTTCACTCATGGCAGGCTACCGGCTCGGGGTTGGCAAGGGGCGCTCGGGTGTCGGCAGGC